>CAYVAS010000001.1:0-28172 GCA_964449375.1 uncultured Iamiaceae bacterium
AGTTCGCGGTGCGCACGGGACTCGGGTCGCTCCAGGTGGGCGCGGGCGTGGCGGCCGGCGACCTCGGTGGCGATCTCGTCCAGGCCGATGCCGCCCAACTTGGACGTGGTGCCGGTGAAGTAGGTGTCGACCAGCTCCTGGGACAGTCCCAGCGCCTCGAAGATCTGTGCGCCGGTGTAGGAGGCGACCGTGGAGATGCCCATCTTGGACATCACCTTGAGCACACCCTTGGAGGCGGCCTTGAGATAGTTGGTGATCGCCTGGTTGGTGCCGATGTCGAGCATGCCCCGGTCGCACAGGTCCTCGACGGTCTCCAGGGCCAGGTACGGGTTGATCGCCGAGGCGCCGTAGCCGACCAGGACCGCCATGTGGTGGACCTCGCGGGCGTCGCCGGCCTCGACGATGATGCCGGCCCGGGCCCGCAGCCGTTCGCGCACCAGATGGTGGTGCACCGCCGAGGTGGCCAGCAGCGACGGGATCGGTGCCAGTTCGCCGTCGGAGTTCCGGTCGGACACGACCACGATGCGGGCACCGGAGCGCACCGCCTCGGCGGCCTCGGCACACAGCGCATCCAGGCGACGGCGGAGCGCCTCGCCCCCTCCGGCCACCTCATAGAGCGCCGACAGGGCCACCGCGGCCAGGTCACTCCGGGTGCCTTCGTCGTCGATGTGGAGCAACTTGGCGAGCTCGTCGTTGTCGATCACCGGATAGGGCAGCACCACCTGGGAGGGCAGCGGCGTCCCCGAGTCGAGCAGGTTGCCATCGGAGCCCAGGGTGGCCCGCAGCGAGGTGACGAGCTGTTCGCGGATGGCGTCAAGAGGCGGGTTGGTGACCTGCGCGAAGAGCTGGCTGAAGTAGTCGAAGAGCAGCCGGGGCCGCTCGGAGAGCACCGCCACGGGCGTGTCGGTACCCATCGAGCCGACCGCTTCGGCACCGTTGAGGGCCATCGGCGACAGGATCAGGCGGAGCTCCTCGGTGGTGTAACCGAAGGTCTGCTGGCGGCGCGCCACCGACGCGTGGGGCCAGCGGGTGTGGGGACGGTCGGGCAGGTCCGACAGGGTCACCAGCGAGTCGGCGACCCAGTCCCGGTAGGGATGCTCCGCGGCCAGGGTGTCCTTGATCTCGTCGTCGCCGATGATGCGGCCCGCCGCGGTGTCGACCAGGAAGATCCGTCCCGGGCGCAGTCGTCCCTTCTGGATCACCCGGGACGGTTCGATGGGCAGCACCCCAACCTCGGAGGCCATGACGACCAGGCCGTCCTCGGTGACCCAGTACCGCGACGGACGCAGCCCGTTGCGGTCCAGCACCGCTCCCACGACGGTGCCGTCGGTGAAGGCCACCGACGCCGGACCGTCCCAGGGCTCCATCAGTGAGGCGTGGTACTCGTAGAAGGCCCGGTGCGCCTCGGGCATGGTCTCGTCGTTCTCCCACGCGGCGGGGATCATCATCATCACCGCGTGGTGGATGGGTCGCCCCGACAGGTACAACAGCTCGAGCACCTCGTCGAAGGTCGCCGAGTCCGACGCGCCGGGGGTGCAGATCGGGAAGATCCGCTCCAGCTCGGCCTCGCCGAACGCGTCGGTGGCCAGCATCGCCTCGCGGGCCCGCATCCAGTTGCGGTTGCCCGACACGGTGTTGATCTCGCCGTTGTGAGCGACGTAGCGGTAGGGATGGGCCAGGGGCCAGGACGGGAACGTGTTGGTCGAGAACCGGCTGTGGACCAGGCCGATCGCCGAGGTCACCCGCTCGTCGACCAGGTCCGGGTAGAACTGGTCGAGCTGGGGCGTGGTGAGCATGCCCTTGTAGACGATCGTGCGCGACGACAGCGAGGGGAAGTACACCGACGAGCGGTCCTCGTCGTCACAGATCTCGTGTTCGATGCGCTTGCGCAGCACGAAAGCGCGGCGTTCCAGGTCCAGCCCCGACAGCTCACCGGCGTCGCCGGCGACGAAGAGCTGACCGAAGGTCGGCATCGCCGCGCGGGCGGCGTCGCCCAGCGACGACGGGTCGACGGGCACCTCCCGCCAGCCCAGCACGGCGAGGCGTTCGGTCTTGGCGATCTCGGCGATCTGGGCCCGGGCGAGCTCAGCGGAGGCGGCGTCTGCCGGGAGAAAGGCGATGCCGGTGGCATAGGAGCCGACCGCGGGCAGCTCGAAGTCGACCACCGCCCGGTAGAAGGCGTCCGGCACCTGGATGAGGATCCCGGCGCCGTCTCCGGTTGCGGCGTCCGCGCCCGAGGCGCCCCTGTGCTCCAGATGGCACAACGATCCCACCGCCTGGGAGACCAGGTCGTGGGTGGCACGTCCGTGCAGGTCGACCACGAAGGAGACGCCACAGGCGTCGTGCTCGTAGGCGGGATCGTAGAGGCCGGTGGGACCGGGAGGGTGATGCATCAGGCCTTCCATGTTCAGCGAATTCGGCGGAACAACTCGCCGGGACGCCGTTGGCCCAACGATGCGGGGAGTGGCCATCGTACCAGTCGCCGCCGCGGGGTCGTCAAAGCGATTCGGGGGGCGGGGGCGACGACCTAGTCTCTCGCCGTGGCCGACAACACGACGTCCGACGGGCCCGCAGCGGGCCGCACGAACCTGGGTGACCTGGAGATCCACTGGCTGGAGTGGGGTGATCCGGGCGGGCCGCTGGCGCTGTGTCTGCACGGGTTTCCCGACACGCCCCACACCTTCCGGCACCTGGGCCCGGCGCTCGCGGCGGCGGGGTTCCGGGCCGTGGCACCCTGGCTGCGGGGATACGCGCCCTCGGGGGTGCCCACCGACGGGAATTATCGGGTCGGGGCGTTGGTGGGAGACGCCGTCGGGTTGGTCGACCACCTCGGCGCTGCCGAGGCGGTGCTGGTGGGCCACGACTGGGGAGCGATCATCGGCTACGGGGCGGTCGCGTCCCACCCTGAGCGGTTCACCCGGCTGGTGACGCTGGCGGTTCCGCCGCTGGCCAGCGTGATGGAGGGGTTCTTCACCTACGCCCAGATCCGCCGATCCTGGTACATGTTCGTGTTCCAGCACCCCCTGGCCGAGGCCGTGGTCGCCGCCGAGGACCTGGCCTTCGTCGACGAGCTCTGGGCGGAGTGGTCGCCGGGCTACGACGCATCCGGAGATCTGGGACACGTGAAGGATGCGTTGGGGGACCCGGCGAACCTGTCGGCCGCCCTGGGCTACTACCGGGCGATGCTGGGCGCGGACCAGTCGGGGGCGACCGAGGCCGACCAGGCGGCGCTGTTGCCTTCCCCGGTGCCGACGCTGTACCTGCACGGGGCCGACGACGGCTGCATGGGGGCTGAGCTGGTGACCGGGGCGATGGACTCCATGCCGGCGCCGGGCTCGCGGGCCGACGTCCTGGACGATGTCGGTCATTTCCTCCAACTGGAAGCACCCGAGAAGGTGAACGCCGCGATCGTCGGCTTCCTGACGGGCTGATCGGCAACTGACCACCGGGGGCCCGACGCGCAGGATCGGTTTCCACAGGCACTCTCCAGCATCGACGGCAATAGCAACCACCGATCCTTTTGAGTCCCTGCCCCGCGTCCGCGGACCCCTTCAGCCGATCACCGCGCCCCACTCAAGTCCGAAGAGCCGTGAAGCTTCGGGAGGAGGTGTGCCTCAACGGCACAAGATCTCTCGCAGGCCCCAGATCCACACCCACATGTGTTACACCGAGTTCGGCGCGATCATGGGCGCGATCATCGACATGGACGCCGATGTGATCTCGATGGAGGCGTCCCGTTCGGGCATGGCCGTGGTCACCGAGTTGGCGCACGCCAACTACCCCAACGAGGTCGGTCCCGGTGTGTGGGACATCCACTCGCCCCGGGTGCCCGACCCTGCCGAGGTCGACGACCTGCTCCGCCAGGCGGTCGAGGCGCTCGGCCCCGAACGGCTCTGGGTCAACCCCGACTGTGGCCTGAAAACCCGCGGCTGGCCCGAGGTCGAGGCCTCACTCGCGGTCATGGTCGCCGCGGCGGAGGACCTGCGCCGGACGTCGGGGTAACCCACAACGCGAGACACTCCGGCCGCCGGGACGGCGCATCCTCATGGCCGGGCCGATCACGGAAGCCGGTAGCGGTCTTTCTCGATGACCGCGAGGCCGTCGGCGACCAGGGTTTCGGCGATCCGCACGGCACGCTCGGGATCGCCGGGCCAACCCATGACATCGGCGAGCACGTCGGGGGCCGAAGCGACCGGCCCTTGGCGAAGTGCGTCGACGAGCCGGCCTCTCCCCTGGCGGTCCGACCCGGCGAATCGGCTCTGGCGCGACCCGGTCCCCGCGGTGCCCACCATCGGATCCTCCACGTCCTCCCGGCCCGCCCAGGCGCACCAGCGCCGTACCGGGCACACGTCACATTTGGGTGCTCGAGCCACACAGATCGTTGCACCCAGATCGAACAGGGCCTGGTTCCACGCCCAGGCGTTGCCCGCGGGCACCAGATCGTCAGCCCGCTGCTGCACCTCGGTTCGGGTGAGTGGTCGTCCTTCCCAACGGGCCAGCACCCGTGCCACGTTGGTGTCGACCACACCGACATCGGTGTCGTGGGCGAACACGAGCACCGCTCGGGCGACGTACGGCCCGACCCCCGGCAGGATCAACAGGTCATCGAGGGTGTCGGGCACGACCCCTCGGTGCGAATCGACGATCTGGACCGCGCTGCGGTGCAGGTTGACCGCACGGCGGTTGTACCCGAGCCCCGCCCAGGCGGCAATCACCTCACCGGTGGGTGCGGCCGCGCAGTCCGCGACGGTCGGGAACCGCGTGAGGAACGCCTCGTATCGCCCCACGACCCGGGCCACCTGGGTCTGGGTCAGCATGAACTCCGACACCAGGATCGACCAAGGGTCCCGGGTGTGACGCCAGGGAAGGTCCCTGCCGTGTGCTCCGAACCATTCCAGAGCCGCTCGTCGTCGGGCCCGGTCCCGGCCGTCGGTCCGGGTGTCACACCCCCGTGCGACGATGGCGGGCGTCACGTCACTCCTGGGATGTTTCGGAGGTTCGGTGATCGACGCGGCACACCCGAGCAACGTAGCGACCGAGGTGGGGGTGCGCCCGCCCCTGGGCGGTACGCGACGTCGGCGGTCGGGTGCCCTTTCCGCTGCCCGCGGGCAGGTCTCACCGGTGAGGAGGCGGATTGACGTGCCCGCGGGCACAACCGACATCGAGCTCGACCCGGCCGGACCTGCCCGCGGGCACGATCCGGCACGATCCGCCACACCGACACCACGTTCGGTGAGCCACAGGACAGCCCGCCTCTGCCCGCGGGCACAGCTTCTCGTGTCACGATTGATCTGACTCGCCGCTCCCCGTCTCACAACGTCCGGATCAAATCCAGGCCAGGCCAGTCCTGTCGGTATCGTTGCCTGTCATGGTTGCCACCCCCGATCTCGACCGCGCCCGTGAAGTCATCGACATCGCTCAGGAGGTGATCGACGCCGCCACCCGGACCCTGGCCGCCGCTCCCGGAGGAGTCGACGCCAACCAGGTCCTCGGCTACGACCTGGCTCATGCCGCCTCGGCGGTGGCCACCGGAACCGCCCTGCTCGACTACGGCGCCAAGGGCGAGGCCGAGGCCCGGATCACCGTGGCCTTCATCGCCGACGCCGTGGCCGAGATCGCCGCCAAGCTCTTCGGCCGGGAGGCCGAATGGGGGGTCGAACCCGGGGCGCTGGACGCCACCCGGGACTTCGTGGCCGCCTACCGGGACCCGGAGTTCCTGGCCCAGATCACCGATCCCGGCCCGCGCCACCTGGACGCGGACTTCGAACTCGTCCAGGACACGTTCCGCCGGTTCGCCGACGAGGAGCTCGAGCCCATCGCAGAGCACATCCACCGCACCAACGGCGACATCCCCGAGCACATCATCTCCGGCCTGGCCGAGATGGGCGCGTTCGGCCTGTCGATCCCCGAGGAGTACGGCGGCTTCGGCACCGGAGGCGAAGGCGAGTACATCGGCATGGTCGTGGCCACCGAGGAGCTGTCCCGCGGGTCGTTGTGCGCGGGCGGGTCACTGATCACCCGGCCCGAGATCCTCACCCGCGCCCTGCTCGCCGGAGGCACCGAAGAACAGAAGCAGACCTGGCTTCCCAAGCTGGCCTCCACCGAGGTGCTCAACGCCGTGTCGGTGACCGAGCCCGACTACGGCTCCGACGTGGCCGCCATCAAGGTCACCGCCCGGCCCACCGACGGAGGCTGGCTGATCAACGGCGTGAAGACCTGGTGCACCTTCGCCGGTCGGGCCGACGTGCTCATGGTGCTGGCCCGCACCGACCCGGACCCCGCGGCGGGCCACCGGGGTCTGTCGATGTTCATCGTGCCCAAGCCCCAGGCGCCCGGCCACGCCTTCTCCTTCACCCAGGAAGCCCAGGACGGTGCTCCGGGGGGCGGCAGGATGGAGGGACGGGCCATCGACACGATCGGCTACCGGGGCATGCACTCCTTCGAGGTGGCCTTCGAGGACTGGTTCGTCACCGCCGCCAACCAGATCGGTCTGGAAGACGGCCTGGGCCGGGGCTTCTACTACCAGATGGCCGGCTTCGAGAACGGACGCCTGCAGACCGCGGCCCGGGCCATCGGGGTCATGCAGGCCGCCTATGAGGACGCGGTGGCCTACTGCGCCGAACGCAGCGTGTTCGGCCAGACCCTGGACCAGTACCAGCTCACCAAGGCAAAGCTCGCCCGGATGGCGGTGCTGATCCAGGCCGCCCGCCAGTTCGCCTACACCGTGGCCCGTCTCATGGCCGCCGGAGAAGGCACCCGGGAGGCCTCGATGATCAAGGCCTACGTGTGTCGGGCCGCCGAGTGGGTCACCCGCGAGGCCCAGCAGCTCCACGGCGGGTTCGGCTACGCCGAGGAGTACGACGTGTCCCGGTACTTCCTCGACGCCCGGGTGCTGTCGATCTTCGAAGGCGCCGACGAGACCCTGTGTCTCAAGGTGATCGCCCGACGCATGGTCGCCGAAGTCGGCGACTGATCCGCCGCGCGATCCAGGTCGGCGTCCCGCACGGGGCTCGCCCCGGAAACCGGCCCCGATCGGGTGCGGGGTCCGGCGGATCTCAGTTCGTGGACGCTTGTGTGCCCAGCCCGAACAGCACGAACACCGCGAGCACGACGATCACGAACATCACCACGCCGATCCACCCCAGAACCCGGCCCGCGGTGGCCAGACCCTCGCCGCCCTGGGTGCCGCCCGAGTAGCGGATCTCGCGCTCGGCCTCCTTGCCCACGATGATCGCGAAGATCGACAGGATCTGGCACAGCACCAGGCCCAGGATCCCCAGGATCAGCGCGGTGGTGGCCTTGCTGTTGTTGCGCTGGGGGAATCCCCGGGGCGGGTAGGCCCCGCCGGGGTACCCGTAGCCCGGTTGGGCGTAGGCACCGGGCTGGCCACCGACGCCGGGCGGGGCGTACCCCGGAGGAGGCGGACCACCTCCCGAAAATCCCGGGGCGGCGCCCGGCATCGTGGGGGGAACCGGCGGTGGGCCCTCGGGTCCGATCGGAATCCTGCGCACCCCGCATTTGGGACACGCCTGCGCCGTAGCCGGAATCGCGGTGCCACAGTTGACGCACCACTCGGTGGGTCCTCCGCTCGCAGTTGCGGGTGCCACGTCGCTCATGTGTGCTTCCCCACTCGCCAGTGTCGTGGTGAACCTATCACCCTCGAGATGCCGTCAACGGGACAGGTGAATCTCCGCCCGGCCCACCGCCGGAACCCACCCCTGGGATCGCACGGCTGGCTGGCCAACGTGCTCCGGCGACGGTGCCGCACTGGTCAGTCCACCACGATGGGGTGGTCGCCCTGCCCCGGGGGCGCGATGCGGCGCAACACCTCGATGCCGTCGCGTTGCATCGCCACCTGGAACTCGCCGCTGGCCTTGATCGACTCGTACAGCGGCCGCAGATCCTCGCCCACCAGCGCGGTGTCCACCACGATCCAGTCCACCTTCGCCGGATCACCAGCGGCGTCACTGCTCACCCCGTAGTTGGAGTTCTTCCAGGGATTCGGGAACGTGTAGAGCACCTCACGGTGGCTCAGATGAGGCACCATCAGGTAGTCCGCGGAGACCCCCTCGTGGGGGCGGATCAGCGCCAGGGCCGCCTCGCGGGCCTGCTGGGTCGCCGGCGCGGTGTGGGGCCAATAGCCGGCCCGGTAGTTGCTGGGGCTCCAGGGCCCCGCCCCGTGGGCCCAGCCGCTCCACAGCGACGCGCCCAGCCCGATCACCAGCGCCGCGTGGCCCCACCAGCGTCGTCGCCGGTACAGGAACCACGACGCCTCCACGAAGCTGATCGTCAGCGCGACCGTGGGCAGTGCCTGGTAGCGGTAGTGGGGGTCCCAGGTGAACGCGGCCGCCGAGGAGATGTTGGCGAACCACTGGGGCGCGCCGATCAGCCAGGTCAGCGGCGACAACACCGTCACGAACCCGAACGACTGGTTCAGCCGGGTCGAGTAGCCGAGCGCGTCGTTGTCGTCCCAGCGCTCCAGCAACATCGAGGGATCCTCGATCGAGTTGACCACGATCTGGCCGGGGGTCTCGCCGAGGCTGCCGTAGATGCCGCTGTAGACGGTCCCTCCCGCGACCTGGGGAACCATCAACGCGCCGAAGATCCCGAACCACAGCGCGGCGGCCACCGCGACGGGCACCCCGAGGCGCCAGTGGCGCCGCACCGCCCAGACCAGACCCATGCCCACCAGGGCCAGCGCGACGTCCTCTTTCCACATGACCGCGCCGACGAAGGACAACCAGAACCACCACCACTGCCGACGCGACACGCTCTGGTCCGCTGCAAGGCGCGCCGCGATCCGTTGGCCGAACAGCCAGGTCGCGAACAGGAACGGCAACGCCACGCATTCGGGATGGAACCCCTCGTGCACCCACCACTGCACACTGGGCTGGGCCAGCCACACCACTCCGACCAGCGCGCCGATCCAGGCCTTGGCGAACCGGTCCCGGGCGATCACGTACAGGATCGGCGCGCACGCCGCCAGTGCCACCGCGTTGAGCACGTTCCAGAAGTTGGGTCCCGCCCCCAACCAGGCGAAGGGGATCAGAAAGAAGAACCCGAAGGAGGCGTGGTGGCCGAAGAACGACACCCCGCGCACCGTGGAGAACCAGCGGAAGTGCGCGGCCTGCCACAGCAACTGGTCGTAGATCCCGGTGTCGAAGTCGAAGGTGGCGAAGCGGTTGTGGCGCAGCACCACCAGCCGTCCCAGCGTGATCGTCCAGTACGCCCCCAACACCACCAACGCGGTGAACATCGCCCGGGGCGAGTTCCCCCAGGCACGCAGTCGAGTCACCACCGGGTGCGGCCCGCGACCCGTCAGATCGGCGTCGGGGTCCGGAGCGGTCTGGTCGTCGCTGGTCGCGTCGGTCGGGGTGACGTTGGGTTCGCTCATCCGCGTCGGGTGCGCTCCTTGTTGGTCGGCGACTCCACGCCGGACGCCTGCCCCGGCCGGTTGCAGACTAGTTTTCGCGGTCCGCTGGGGTGCTGGTCGTAGCCTTGGGTCCCATCGTGACTGCCTCGACCAGCGCCCATTCCACCGGCGTGCGCCTGACCGCGGCCGGCATGCGCGGCGCGGCGCGCCTGGCTCGGGTGGCGGGCCTGGGCGGTTCGGTGATCGGCGGGCACCTGGGGCTGCGTCTGGACCCGGACCTGCTGGCCAAGCTCGCCGAGGGCAGGCGCATCGTGGTCGTGTCCGCGACCAACGGCAAGACCACGATCACCAACCTGTTGACCGCGGCGCTGTCCACGGCGGGGCCGGTGGTGACCAACGCGCAGGGTTCCAACCTGTCCACCGGGCTGGCCGCGGCGCTCGCCGAGGATCTCACCACCCCCCGTGCCGCGCTCGAGGTCGACGAGGCGACCCTGGCGGTCACCGCCGCGGCGCTGGACCCGACCACGATGGTGCTGGCGAACCTGAGCCGGGACCAGCTCGACCGGTACGGCGAGGTGCGGATCGTCGCCGAGCGGTGGCGGCGGATGCTCACCGACCTGGCCCGGGACGGGCACCACCCCACCGTGGTCGCCAACGCGGACGACCCGTTGGTGACCTGGAGCGTGGGTGCCCACGCCGACGTCACCTGGGTGGCGGCCGGGTCGCCCTGGACCGCCGATGCCCTGGTGTGCCCGGAGTGCGCGGCCCCGGTGATCCATTCCCGGGACGACTGGCACTGCACCGGCTGTGACCTGGCCCGACCCGATCCGGCGGTCTCCCTGGTGGACGAGGCGGTGGTGCTCCACGACGAGCACGACCGCCGGGTGCCCCTTGAGCTGACCCTGCCCGGTGCCTTCAACCTGTCCAACGCGGCGATGGCGCTGGTTGCGGCCCGCCACGAAGGGGTCGAACCGGACCGGGCCGCGGCGGCGATGCGCACTACCCGGGAGGTGTCGGGCCGGTACGCCACCGTGGAGACCGCCCAGCACCGGATCCGGCTGCTGATGGCCAAGAACCCCGCCGGGTGGCAGTCGTCGCTTGCCATCGTCGCGCCCCCACCCACGCCGGTGGTCGTCGCGATCAACGCCCGGGTCGCCGACGGTCGGGATCCGTCCTGGCTGTGGGACGTGCCCTTCGAGGTGCTCGCCGGGCGGCGGGTGATCGCCGCAGGCGACCGTGCCGAGGACCTTTCGGTGCGCCTGCACTACGCCGAGGTCGACCACGAGATCCGCAAGGGCCCGGCGCTCGACGCGTGCCGGGGCCTGCCCCCCGGCCGGGTCGAGCTGGTCGCCAACTACACCGCGTTCTCCGACGCGCTCGGAGCGGCCCGGTGAAGCATCGGATCAGGCAGTCCTCGCCCCTGCGGGTGGTGCAGCTCTTCGGTGACCTGTTGGGCACCTACGGCGACAACGGCAACGCCCTGGTGCTGCAGCGCCGGGCCGAATGGCGTGGCCTGGCGGTGACCCGCACCGACGTGACCGCCCTGGACGCGGTTCCCGACGACGGCGACATCTACGTGATCGGCGGCGGCGAGGACGGCCCCCAGTCCCGCGCGGCGCGGCTGCTGGCCGAATCGGGCGCGCTGCCCCGTGCGCTGGAGCGGGGCGCGGCCGTGCTGGCGGTGTGCGCGGGCTACCAGATCCTGGGACGGTCCTTCCAGGGTCCCGACGGGGCGGCTACCCCCGGCCTGGGGCTGCTCGACGTGACCACCACCCGGGGCACCGGCCCCCGGATCGTGGGCGAGGTCCTGGTCGACGCCGACCCCGACCTGGGTCTGGGTCGCCTGACCGGGTACGAGAACCACGCGGGGGTGACCCGTCTGGGCAGCGCAGCCCGCCCGCTGGGCCGACTCGTCGACGACGCCGACACCGCACCGGGCAGGCCCCGGACCGAGGGCGCCCACCAGGGTCGCATCATCGGTACGTACCTGCACGGCCCGGTGCTGGCCCGCAACCCGGCACTGGCCGATCGGCTGCTCGCCTGGGCGCTCGAGTTGGACCCGGGTGAACTCGAGCCCCTCGACGACGCCCGGGTCGACCGGCTCCGCGCCGCCCGGATGGCCGCCGCCCGCGCTGGTCAGCCCGACGGCGAACCCGGACCTCTGGACCGCTTGCGCCGGCTGATCCGGCCCTGAGCCCGACCGGCTCTTCCTCCTCCGGCGGGCTCAACCGCGCCTGAACAACTCGGGGACCGCCGGCACGTCTGCATGCGCCGCGGCCTCCCCTGGTGCCAGCACCCCGGTGGGCCGCACCACCCGGTCCACCCGGTCCAGATCCACGGTGACCACGGCGCGGCCCCGGCGACGGCGCCCCGGATCGGACTTCTCGGCCCGGCGCGCCGCGGTCAGGATCTCGTCGGGCACCACCGTGCCCACCCCGGCGATCACCCAGAGCGGGTCGGTTCCGGTGGACACCTCCGCGTCGACCAGTACGCCCCCGGGGGCCAACAGCATGGTGTCGACGATCCGTGGCGACGTGTCGGCCTCGGCCACGTCGGCCAGGGCCAGTGACAGGTGCAGTCGAGTGGGGTCCTGGGCGAAGGTCCCGGTGAGCTCGTCCAGAGCGGTGCGGGGATCTCTGGCCATGAGCAGGTGGCCGCACAGCCACCACAGCGGACCGCACCGGGGGTGGTGTTCGAGCAGTTTGCGGCATCCCATGACCAACCCGTGGCGGTCGCCGGTCAGCGCCCGGAGCGCCGCGGCGGCCTCGGGAACCAGCCATTCGGGGTCCGAGTCACCGGATCTGGCCAGGTGACGCAGGTACTCGATCGGGTGCACGTCCACCGAGGGTACCGGCGCCGGGGCGCCGTGTCCGGTCGGGTCGCGGCGGGGTTCAGCCGCGGTTCACAAGCCCGGCTTCCAGACCATCACGATGAGCTGCAGGAGCAACAGCAGGTGCATCCCGCCATAGGACATCGCCAGCCGCATGTCGCCGTCTGCGTCGCCGCCGGCGACCTGACGCTGAGCGGGGACGAGCCCGGCGAAGAACACTCCCAGCATCAGGAACCACAGCAGGAAGGCCGAGGAGATCCACATCTGGGAGAACTCGAACACCTCGTCGGACATCAGGATCAGGATCACGCCGAAGAGCCCGGCGAGCACCAGCGAACCGCCGTGCATCATCGGGTCCAGCAGCCGCCCCAGTGCTCCGCCGGCCGCCGAGTTGGGGCCTTCGGTGCGCTGCAGCCGCATCATGTAGGGCCACACGAAGGCCGGCGCGAACGCGACGACCACCGCCGCGAGGTGCAACAGCAGAAAGAACTTGTAGCCGTCCGATCCGATCGCAGCGACGAGCACGGGAAGACTCCTCAGGGTCCGGGGGTGCTGACCAGCGACGCCAGCCTAACCCGGCGTCCCCGGCCCGTGCGGGTCGCGCTCAGGCGAGCCCGCCTCTGGTCTGGCCCAGCAGGTCGAAGGCGCGGTCCATCTCCGCGTCGCTCAACAGGCCCGCTTCACGGACCAGCTCACGCACACTGCGGCCCGTTTCGATGCTCTGGTGCACGAGCTCGGCAGCCTTCTCGTAGCCGATGAACGGGTTCAGCGAGGTGGCGATCGACGGGGACGCCTCGGCCAGTTCCTTGCACCGTTCGACGTCGGCTTCGATGCCGGCGATGCAGTTGTCGGCGAGCAGCATCGACACGTTGGTCAACAGCACGATCGATTCGAGGATCGCGTCGGCCATCATGGGCACGTACACGTTCAATTCGAAGTTGCCCTGAGAACCGCCGAATGCGGCCGCGGCGTCGTTGCCGATGACTCTGGCGGCCACCTGGGTGGCGGCTTCGGCGAGCACCGGGTTGACCTTGCCGGGCATGATCGACGAGCCGGGCTGCAGGTCGGGCAGACGGATCTCGGCCAGGCCTGCCCGGGGTCCCGAGGCGGCCCAGCGCAGGTCGTTCGCGATCTTGGTGAGGCTCACCGCCACGGTGCGCAGCACCCCGGACACCGCCACCAGGTCGTCCCGGGCGCCCTGGGCGGCGAAGTGGTCGGGGGTTTCCACCAACGGCAGGCCGGTACGGTCGGCGAGACGTCGGATCACCTCTGCGGCGAAGCCCTCGGGCGCGTTGATGCCGGTGCCCACCGCGGTGCCGCCCAGCGGCAGGCGGCACACGTCGGCCACGGCAGGGTCGAGCCGGTCGATGTTGTCCTCGATCTGGGTGGCGTAGCCGCCGAACTCCTGGCCGAGGGTGACCGGGGTGGCGTCCATCAGGTGCGTGCGACCCGGCTTGACGATCTCGGCGAACGCGGCCGAGCGTTCCCGCAGTGTCGCCGCCAGATGTGCCAGCGCCGGACGCAGCTCGTTGGTGGCCGCGAGCGCGACGGCCAGATGCACCGCGGTGGGAAAGACGTCGTTGGACGATTGGGAGGCGTTGACGTGGTCGTTGGGGTGCACGGTGGCCTCGCCGTCGAGCCCTTCGTTGGCGAGGGGGGCGATCTCCTCGAGGGTGTTCCTGTTCGACGAGGTGCGCGACCGGGTCTGGAACACGTCCACGGGAAACTGGTCGTCCCACTTTCCTGCGGCGACCTCCTCGGCCGCGGCGGCCACCGCGGCGCCGATGGTCGCGTCGACCCCGGCGACCCGCTCGTCGGCGGCGTTGGCCCGGGCGGCTTCGGCCTTGACCATGCCCAGTGCCCGGACGACCCGGGGGTCGATGGGCCGGTGCGAGATCGGAAAGTTCTCGACGGCCCGCTGGGTCTGGGCCGCGTACTTGGCGGAGCTGGGGACCCGCACCTCGCCCATCGAGTCGTGTTCGATCCGGTAGTCGGTGGCACTCGTTTCGCTCATGGCGTCAGGCTAGATCTCGACGGGATCAGCGATCGGATTCGTCTTGGGAGTCGTCGCCCTCGGGCTGCATGGCGGCCAGCCGCGCGGCCACCGCGTGCTCGAGGTCTGCCACCGAGGCGGATTCGTCCGGGTCGCCACCGCGGCGCCGCCGCCGCGACCGCCGGGTTGCCCGCACCTCGGCCTCGCCGGGACGGCCGAGGGCGTCCTGGAGTTGCTCGATCACGATCTGTTGCTGCTGGGCTTCGTTGGGGAGCACCCCGTAGGCCCGACGGGTCCGGATCTCGTCGCCGTCCTCGCCGGTCCGGTGGTGGATGAGCAGAGGCCGGCCCGACAACTGCAGCGACCCCCAGAGCGACCGGTCCGCTTCGACGGCCACGATCTGGTCCCGGTCGATCCGGTGGTCGGCGTACTTGGTGGCCACGTGCACCCAGGTTTCAGCCACGTCGAGGCGGCACCGCATGCCCAGCAGGTACCAGCCCAGCAACAGCACGGTGAGGATGCCGTCGATGAAGAAGAACTGCGCTGGAGGGATCGGGTCGAGCGTGCGCCCGATGGCGAGGCCGGTGAGGCCGATCACGGCGACGAGTCCGGCGCCGATCATCGACAACAACCGGTACATCGAGTTCTGGTAGCGCTCGAAGGGTTCGTCCCGGGTGGCGTCCTCGGAGGCCTCGTCGGCATCGTCGGCATCGTCGGCTGCGACCGGGTCGTCGCCCTCGCCGGATGCCGCGGCACCGTCCGGCTCGACCGGAACCGCGTCGGACTCGACGGCGTCGTTCGCCGCGGTGGGCGCGTCCTCGTCGAGGTCGTCCTCGCTGCGGTCCCGCGAGCTGTTCACGCTGATTCCATCGGCAGGATCGCCCCGATTCCAAGCGGGTCCGACCGCCGGGCCGAGCGCGTCTCGTGTGGCGTCGACGGTCCGTTCAGGTCGGTCCGGGCGGATCCGCGTGCACGCCGAGCGCCTCAGCCAGCCCGGCCAATTCGGCGAGGTCGTCCTCGGTGAGTTCGCCGGTGTCCCGCAGCGGCGGTTGCCAGCCGACCTCGGGGTCGTAGCGGCGGATGATCCGGGCGGGTGACCCGGCGATCACGCTGTGGTCGGGGATCGTGCCCCGGACGATGGAGCCGGCCGCGACCACCACGTTGCGGCCGATGTCGGCACCGGGCAGCACCACGACGTTGGTACCCAGCCAGGAACCCGCGCCGATCCTGACCGGATCGTCGGTGGGCCACTGACGGCCGATGGGCAGGTCCGGGTCCCGGTAGGTGTGGTTCTGGTCGGTGATGTAGACGAAGGGGCCGGTGTAGACGTCGTCCTCGATGACGATCCGGTCGTGGGCGACGATGTGGCTGCCCCGGCCGATGACGACCCGGTCGCCGATGCTGATCACGCACCGGTCGCCGAAGTCGTGGCCGGGCGCGAAGCCGACCGACAACGTGTTGTAAGCGCCGATCATCGTGCCGGTGCCGATCTCGATGTGGGCTTCGCCGAAGATCGACGCCCACGGGTACGAGATGCAGCTCCCCGTTCCGAACGCCCGGAACCGGCGGCCCCGTTCGCAGTCCGGCCCGATGGCGCCGGCGCGGCGGATCCGGGCGGTGGTCCGGTGGATCATGTCGGCGACGTGTCCACGTGCCTTCGCCCGAAGGTGTTCGACCCTTCCCACGAGGTGCACGTTAGCCGTCATGGTGCCCAGGCGTGGCTTTCGGGAGGTCGGAACGGTCGGGAATCAACCGGTGTAGGCGGGTCGTGCCGCCACGGGACGGGCCGGTTCTGCCGGTGCGGGGGTGTCGTCGAGTGGTCGGACGGGCAGGGTCATCTCCAGGTCGGCCACGGTGATCTGGAACTCGCCGGTGGAGGGCGCCAGGTAGGGCGCGTCCTGCCCGAGCAGTTCGAGTTTGGGCACGTGGCCGGCCGCGAAGTGCCAGCCGTTGGGCGCGAGCTGGAACTCGATCGGTCCCCCGGCCGAGCCGGGTTCGATGCGGTAGACGCCCCGGGCGACGAGCACCTGGGTGTCGGTGGCCGGGTCGACGTCGAAGAGCCGCGCGGCCACGTAGGCGCCCTCGCCCTGCACGTCGACCCGGGCGGTCAGCGTGGGCGAGCCCAGCATCGTGTAGCCGTCGCCGGTGGCCGCGTCGAACCGGTAGGTCGCGACGCCTGCGCCCTGGTCGGCGGCGGGCACCTCGGTGCAGGCCGGCCCACCCCGGATCGGGTCGAGGGCCGCGGCGATCTCCGCATCGCCGGCTTCGGAATCCACCATCTGGGCGGACCCGCCACGATGGGTCACCTCGTCGGGATGCAACCCGTGCCAGTCGGCTGCGTGGTACGGCCCGTCCGAGGGAGCGTCGCCGGGGCAGGTCTGGGTGAGCGCGGTCACCTCCTGGCCGCCGGGTCGGGCCATCGGCAGGCCGCCGATGTGGTGGTCGACGAACTGCTCGATGCGGGACCGGAGCATCGCCTTGTCCGCGGGTTTGTTCTGGCCACGCTGGTGGCCGCCGTCGTAGAAGAACAGCTCGTAGTCGGCGTCGGGGAAGCGGTCTTCGAGCAGGTTGGTGTAGCGCACGTACTCGTCGCCGGGGAAGATCGCGTCGGTGAACCCGGCGGCAAGCAACAGCGGCGGCGGCTGGGTCGGGGCCACCCCGAAGGCGCCGTCGAGCAGGTGGTAGGGCGAGTGGTACCGGGCGATCTGGTCGATGATGAAGGCCGTCTCGGGTGTGTCGTAGGGCTCGCCGGCGCCCAGGACGTCGAACCAGGTGGTGATGTCCGCTTCGGGGTCCTCACCCTCGGGTGAGTAGTAGCCGATGAGCGACCCGGCGGCGTACAGGGTCCGGTCGATGGACTGTTTCCACACCCCCACCGGCGTGAAGTCGTCGGTGGGTGAGGTGATCCGGTCGTCCAGGGTCCGCCCGTTGGGCATGAGCGCGTAGATCAGGTCGCTCCAGCCCGAAAGGGGTGCCGCCGCCGCGATCGACAACGGGACGCCGGCGGGGCTCTCCCAGGCGGTGGTGGTGCCGTCCGCGAGCATCACCCGGTCCTTCAGGGTCGCCAGCGACAGCGAGGTGCCCGCGCCGTAGGACTCGCCGGTCACCGCGATGCGGGCGGGGTCGACCAGTCCCTCGTCGACGAGCAGGCCCACGGTGTGCTGGATGTCGCGGATCTCGTAACGGTGGTCGGCCAGGCGCAGATATCCGTGCTCGCAGGCATCCGGGTCGACCTGGCGGGACCGCAGGGTCCCACACGAGTTGCCCCATCCCCGGGCCTGGAGCTGCACCACCACGTAGCCCTTGGCGGCCCAGTCCAGCGCCGTGACCCCGCCGTACTGGGCGTCCTCAGGTCCGCTCGGGGGCATGCCCCAGCCGTGGCTCTGGACGACCAGGGGCCGGGGCTCGTCGTCACCGTGACGGGCCGGGTCGGGCAGGGTGACGTACAGCGCCAGGGGCACCCCGTCGAAGCTCACCAGGCGTTGGTCCTTGCTGGCCGGGCCGGGACCACCGATGTCCCCGGTGCACACCCGGATCCCGTCGGGGCGGGCCGGGCACTCGATCGCCTCGCCGCTCATGGTGTGGGCCTCGAGCACGGTGGTCGTCGCGGCGCGGGGCACCGCGGCCACCGGCTCGGTGGCGACCACCGCGACCGCGGCCATCACCACCAAGGCGACCACGCCGGCCGTCCGCGTCCTGGTCCACCAGTCCATGATTCCTCCGTGTGGTCGCTGAACGAGCCGCGCCCGCGACCCGGGGTGACCCTAGAGGACCGGTCGGGTCGGACCGGGCACCCCTGTGCGCGGGTCCTACCAGTCCATTCCCAGGACCTGGCGCATCGTGGCCTCGAACGCGGCGTCGTCGAGTTCTCGCCGGGTCGCGCACACCAGCACCGCGTCGTCGCCCACGGGCACCCGCAGGGGCGTGTCGTCCTGTTCGATCGCGTCGGCGATGGCCACGGCCACCGCGTCGGGTCCGGGACGGGGGCCGCCCAGCAACTTGGCGTCGAGGCCCGACACCTGCTGGTGCAACTCGGCATAGGGCGTGGATTCGATGTCCACCGGTGAGGGCTTGTTGCGCATCTCGGTGGCGAAGTAGCCGGGTTCGACGATCACGACCCTGATGCCGAAATGACCGAGTTCCAAGTGCAGCGCCTCGCTCATGGCCTCCAGGGCGTGTTTGGACGCCGAGTAGATGCCGTTCAGCGGCGAGGTGACGACTCCTTCGACCGACGACACGTTCACCACGACCCCGTGGCCGCGCGTCCGCATGCCGGGCACGATCGCCTGGGTGAGACGCAGCGGACCGAAGAAGTTGGTCGCGAACACGCCCTGGGCGAGGTCGGGAGGCACCGATTCGACGGGTCCGCGCACGTTGACGCCGGCGTTGTTGACGAGCACGTCGACCTCACCGGCCACCGCGACCGCGGCGTCGATGGAGTGCTGGTCGTCCACGTCCAGGGCGACGGCCCGGGCCACGTCCAGGCCCTCCAGGCTGGACAGGTTCCGGGCGCTGGCCACCACGTCGTGACCCCGTTCGGTCAGCTCCACCGCGGCCGCGCGACCGATGCCGGTGGAACAACCCGTGATCAGGATCCGCGCCATGACCGCCGATCTTTCCACAATCGCCGGCACCGGTCCGACCTCCAGCGGCCCCGATCGTGGGCGACGACGCGGGTCGGAAATGTCGTTGCCTTCCGCGACACTGGCACGGTGCGCTCCGCAGACGACGCCGGCATCCTCTCCGAGGAGGTACTGGAGGAGAACTACGACCTGGGAACGATCGACCGCGGAGCGGGCTACTTCCACGACGGCCGGGCCCAGCTCATCACCAACGGTCCGGGTCGGGTCGCGGCGGTGGTCGAGGGCTCGGGGAACAACACCTACGTCACCCGGGTGTCGTGGCGGTCTCTGGAGTCCGGCGGGGTGGTCGTCGAAGACACCTGCACCTGCCCGTTGGGCGGGTTCTGCAAGCACGCGGTCGCCGCGATCCTCACCGCCCGGGCCGACGCGGACCACGGGGCACCCCTGGACGGCCCGCCGACCTGGCGCCAGCTCCTCGACGGGCTGGACACCCCCGAGTCCTCCGAGCACGGCCGGATGGGGGCGCCGCTGGCGCTGCAGTTCACGGTGTCGGCCCCCTCGACGTCGCCCTCCGGCGCCACCGGCTCGGCGACCGCACAGTTGGCGGTCCGTCCGCTGCGGATGGGAAAGCGGGAACGCTGGATCAAGTCCGGCGCGTCCTGGCGCGACCTGGCCTACGCGGGCGGACCCCGGGACCTCGACCTCGCCCAGGTGGCGGCCCTGCGGGCCCTGTGGAACGCGTCGCCACGGCGCTCGTACCACCCCGACACCGGCCCGCTGACCCTGGGCCGCTTCGGCAGCGACCTGTGGCTGCACCTGCGCCACGCCGCCGACACCGGGGTGGTCTTCGTCGACCACACCGGCGAAGACCCCGTCGAGCTCCACGCCGAACCCGCGCACGTGGTGGTGGATCTGACCGCCTCGGCCGACGGCGACGCCACCCTGGTGACCTCGCTGGCCTGGGCCACCGGGGATCCCCTCGGCGACGCCGAGGCCAGGGTCGGATTGCTCGGCACACCACCCCACGGGGTGTTCGTGGAATCCGCGTCCGGCACGGTCTCCCTGGCACGTTTGGAGACCCCTCTGGTTCCGGCGATCCTACGGATGCTGGAGGCACCACCGTTGCACGTGCCCGCCGGCGAGGTCCCCGACCTGCTCGACCACTACCAGCCGTTGCTGGCCCGCGCCGCCAGGTTCGGCTCCTCGGACGGTTCGGTGACGATCACCGCCCGCCGCTTCGACGGACTGCGGGTCCTCGTGGAACGCCACGCCTTGGACCACGCCGCGGTGTCCTGGCACGCCCGGTACGTCCGGGGTGCCACGGTGACCCACCACCGTCTGCGAGATCCCGAACCCTGGCGCGACCTCGCCGCCGAGGCCACCGCCACCGCGGAGCTGGCGATCCCCGAGGCGCTGCGCGGCCTGCTGGGCGACCTCGTGGGCCGACCGGCGGACCGCCACCTGGAAGGCGTGGACGCCATCCGGCTCTTCGCCGATGCGATCCCCTGGTTGTGCTCCCGGCCCGGGGTCGAGGTCCAGATCGTCGAGGTCTCCGACACGGCGCTGCCCGAGCTGCGCGAGGCCACCGCGGACCCGCTGGTGGAGCTGTCGGTGCGCGACGGCGAAGCCCAGCGTGGCCAGACCGACTGGTTCGACCTGGCGGTGCAGGTGTCGGTGGACGGCGAAACGGTGCCCTTCGCGGCGTTGTTCGCGGCGCTGAACCGCGAAGAACCGGTGCTGGTGCTGGCCAGTGGCACCTGGATCCGTCTGGACCGGCCCGAGTTCGCCCGTCTGCGCGACCTGATCGCCGAAGCCCGCGGGCTCACCCCGTCGGGGGCCGACGACGTCGGGGTCGACGACGAGCCGATCCCGATCAACCGGTTCCAGCTCTCGCTGTTCGAGGAGCTGGCGGCGCTCGGGGTGGTGCGCGACCAGAGCGAGCGGTGGGCGGCCAGCGTCGCCCGGTTGGCCGACCTCACCGAACCAGGGCCCGTGGCCACCCCTGCAACGCTGAAGGCCGACCTGCGCCCCTATCAGGAGGCGGGGTTCTCCTGGCTGCACTTCATCCGCGCCCACGAGCTCGGCGGCATCCTCGCCGACGACATGGGTCTGGGCAAGACCGTCCAGGTGCTGGCGCTGTGCGCGTCGATCCTGGACGAACGCCCCGATGCTCGTTTTCTGGTGGTCGCACCCACCAGCGTGGTGGGCAACTGGCAGCGCGAAGCCGAACGCTTCGTGCCCTCGATGGCGACGACCACGATCACCGGAACCGCGGCCCGCCGCGGCGCTACGATCGCCGAGAAGGTGCGGGACGCCTCGCTGGTGGTCACCTCCTACACGTTGTTCCGCCTCGAATTCGACGACTACGCGGACCTCGAATGGGACCTGCTGTTGCTGGACGAGGCCCAGTTCGTCAAGAACCACCAGGGCAAGACCTACCGCGCGGTCCGCGAACTGCCGGCGACCTCGAAGATCGCGATCACCGGCACGCCGCTGGAGAACAGCCTCATGGACCTGTGGGCGCTGCTGTCGATCGTGGCGCCGGGGCTGTACCCGGACCCCCAACGGTTCTCCCGGGTGTACCGCAAGCCCATCGAAAAGGGCGACGCACCGGAGCTGCTGGCCAGGCTGCACCGTCGGATCGCGCCGCTGCTGCGACGCCGCACCAAGGACGCGGTGCTCACCGAGTTGCCGCCCAAGATCGAACAGGTCATCGAGGTGGACCTGTCGCCCCGCCACCGCCGCCTCTACCAGACCCACCTGCAACGGGAGCGTGCCAAGGTGCTGGGCCTGGTCGACGACGTGCAGCGCAACCGATTCGTGATCTTCAAGTCGTTGACGCTGTTACGTCAGTTGAGCCTGGATCCCGCGCTGGTCGACGACGCCGCCGAAGGGGTCGGCTCGGCCAAGTTGGACCGTCTGGTCGACGACGTGACCCAGGTGGTCGCCGAAGGGCACCGGGCGCTGGTGTTCAGCCAGTTCACCCGCTTTCTGCGCCGGGCCGAGGACCGCCTGGGCGACGCCGGGGTGGCCACGGTCTACCTGGACGGGCGCACCCGCCACCGTGACCAGATCATCGACACCTTCAAGTCCGGCGCCGCCCCGGTGTTTCTGATCAGCCTCAAGGCCGGAGGCGTCGGGCTGAACCTCACCGAAGCCGACTACTGCTTCATCCTGGATCCGTGGTGGAATCCGGCGACCGAGAACCAGGCGGTGGATCGGGCGCACCGCATCGGCCAGGACGATCCGGTGGTGGTGTACCGCTACGTGTCCACCGGCACCATCGAAGAAAAGGTCATGGAACTCAAGGCCCGCAAGGCGGCCCTGTTCGCCGACGTGGTCGACGCCGACGGTTCGCTCGCCGGTGCGCTGACCGCCGAGGACCTGCGCGGCCTGTTCGAGTCCGGCTGACCCGACACGGTGGACCGGGCTGCCGGGCACGGGACCGGCCGGCGCCGTTTGTCCGGTCGTGCGCCGGGAAGAGCCCGAGTATCCCTGCAGGAGGAAGCCCATGACCAACGATGCCCCGGATCCCTCCGAAGCACTCGACAGCGACAAACTGGGAGACGAGTTCCCGCCCGAGCGGCCCGTCGGCGTCGACCAGTACGGCACGACCACCGCCGAGGCACGGATCGGCGAGCCGATCGACGAGCGTGTCGACCGTGAGGAGCCCGACGAGTCGGCTCCGGAACCGGAGAACCTCACGCTGGTGGCCGAACCGACGCCCGACGTCGAAGAAGACCTCGTCGCCCAGGAAGCCGTCGCGGACCCGCGGGCGGTCGACCCCGACGAAGGTGACCCTTCCGAACGTCTGGGCGAAGGCAGCATCCCCGCCGAGGTCGACGCCATCCGGGAGACCCGCGCCCCCTAGGTCTGGCGCCCCGCTCCCCGCCTCAGGGCTTGTCGGATCCGACCACCCACATCGCGAAGTACTGCGAGCCGCCGCCATAAGCGTGGCCCAGTGCCTTGCGGGCGCCGTCCACCTGGTGGTCACCGGCCAGGCCCCGAACCTGCTGGGCGGCTTCGGCGAAGCGGATCATGCCCGACGCGCCGATCGGGTTGGACGACAGCACCCCTCCGGACATGTTCACCGGCAGGTCCCCGTCGAGCGCGGTCACCCCGTCCTCGGTGAGTTTCCACCCCTCTCCGGGTCCGGCGAATCCCAGGCTTTCCAGCCACATGGGTTCGAACCACGAAAAGGGCACGTAGATCTCGGCACAGTCGATCTGGGTGCGGGGGTCGTCGATGCCGGCCTCGGCCCACAGCGCGGCCGCGCACTCCGCCGACGCGCGGGGCAGTACCGGGTCCCGGTCGGCCGACAGCGTGGGTTCGGAACGCATGGCGGTGGCATGCACCCACGCGGGAGGCCGCGGTGCGGTGTCGGCGACCGATTCCGATGCCAGCACCACCGCGCACGCGCCGTCGGAAGACGGGCAGGTCTCGGCGTAGCGGATCGGGTCCCACAGCATGATCGACTCTTCGATCGATTCGTAGGTGATGCCGTGTTCGTGCAGGTGGGCGTAGGGGTTCTTCAGCGCGTTCTGCCGGTCCTTGAGCGCGACGAGGATCCCGATGTGGTCCGGGGCGTTCGAACGGCGCATGTAGGAGCGCACGTGCGGCGCGAAGTAGCCCCCGGCACCGGCGTGCATCGGCGGGGTGAAGGGGATGGGCAGCGACAGGGCCCACATCGCCTCGGACTCGGACTGCTTTTCGTAGCTGACCGCCAACACCCGTTCGTGGATCCCGGCGGTCACCAGCGTCGAGGCGACGATCGCGGTGGACCCGCCCACCGAACCGGCGGTGTGGACCCGCAGCATCGGCTTGTCGGTGGCGCCCAGCGCGTCGGCCAGATACAGCTCGGGCATCATGACGCCTTCGAAGAAGTCGGGTGCCTTGCCGATCACCACCGCATCGACGTCGCCCCACTCCAGCTCGGCGTCGGCCAGGGCGCGCACCGCGGCTTCTCGGACCAGTCCGGCCATGGACACGTCGCCACGGGTGGCTTGGTATTTGGTCTGACCGACCCCGGTCACCGCGACTCGCTGTCCGCTCATGGACGGTCTCCTTCCAGGACGGCGACGAGGTTCTGTTGCAGCGCGGGCCCCTGGGTGGCGTGGGCGACCATGCGCTGCGCGTCTCCGGCGGCGATCTGGCCGGCGGCCTCGCCCAGGCGGATCAACCCGGCGGTGAGCATCGGGTTGGCCGCCAACGCGCCCCCGGAGCGGTTGACGACCGCGTCGTCGGGTACGTCCAGGGCCCGGCGCAGCAGCAACTCGTCGTGGGTGAAGGGGGCGTGCAGTTCCCAAGCGTCCACGGGCGCGTCGGCAACCCCGGCCTTCTGGGCCGCCCGGCGGGCCGAGGGCACGTCGGTGAGGTCCCGCACGCCCAGTGCCATGGGGTCGATCCGGTGGTCGATGCCCCGGATCCACACCGGATGGTCCGACAGTTCCCGGGCCCGGTCCCCCGCCGCGAGCACGACCGCGGCGGCGCCGTCGGAGATCGGCGGGCAGTCCGAACGACGAAGTGCGCCCACCAGTGGGGCCTCGGCCAGGATCTCGTCGGCCGGTCGGTCCCAGCGGAGCTGGGCGTACTCGTTGTTGGCCAGCGCGTCGCGGCGACTGCGGGCGGCGACCTCGGCCATCCCCTCGGGAGTGACGACCCCGGCGTCCAGGGCGGCCGACGCCGAGAGTGCGGCGAGCGAGATCGAGTCGAGCCACAGTGGCCCCACCGTGTAGGGGTCGAGCTGGCGGGAGAGCACCTTGGGAAGATCTCCGGAGGAGGCCTTGGAGTACGAGTACACGAAGGCGGTGTCCACGGCGCCGGTCTGGATCTTGACCCACGCCTCGTACAGGGCCCAGGCGCCGTCCATCTCGACGTGGGACTCCTGGATGGGAGGCCAGGGACCGATGCCGTCGAGGGTGGATACGAACGAGAACGCGTTGCCGGCCAGGTAGTCGGTACTGCCCGAGCAGGTGAACCCGATGTCGCGGATCGTCAGGTCGACCTGGTCGAGTGCGGCCCGGGTGACGGGCATGAGCATCTCGACCTCGTTGAGATCCTCGACGGCGCGGGTGTGGTGGGACTGGGCGAACGAGACGATCGCGACCTCACGCATCACCCCTCACCCCCTTCGCCCGGACCCCAGGAGGTGACGTGCCCCGCTTCGTCGACCACCGCGTCGGGACGGTCGAGGGGTCGGAAGTACTTGATCGATTCCAGGGTCGGGGCCAGCTCGTCGTCGTCCACCCAGACCGGTTCGAGCCACTGGCCGATCCGCACCTCGTCGGGGTTGGCCTCCTGAACCAGGTGCATGAGGAACATGTCGGCGCCTTCCAGTTGGATCAGGCCGCCCACGTAGGGAATCTCCATGACCGACCCGTGGAAGGCGACGTTCACCACGCAGTAGGACACCAGCACCCCAGGCCCGGCGAGCTCGACGATGTCGGCGGTGGGGACCCCGTGGCTGGGGCACGCGCCCCGGGAGGGGACGTAGACCTTGTGGCAGATCGGGCAGGCCTCGCCGAGGATCTTTCCTTCGGTGATCCCGCGCAGGAACGTGGTGGTCGCCCGACCGGCGGTGAAGTCGTAGTCGAGACGGGCCGGGGTGGCGAGGCGTTCGACGGGGTCGACGCCGGCCAGCGCCTCGGGCAACGTGACCGTCGGCGTCTCGGGGATGGGGGCAGACGGGGTCATGCTGGGTCCCCGCCCGGTTCGGCGACGGTGAAGTACTCGATGTCACCGATCTCGCCGACCGTTTCGGCCCGCCACTTCGGGGTGACCCGGGTGCCCACCGAAACGGTGTCGGGACCGGCCGCGTCGACGACGTGCACCATCGAGGTGTCGGCGCCGTCGGGGCGGATCAGCGCCCAGGCGAAGGGGCGGTCGAGGGGGTGCTCGTCACGGGGTTCGGCGACCCAGGCGCAGGCGGTGACCGTGCCCGCCGGACCCACGATCACCAGCTCGGTGAGGTCGTCGGCGGTGACCGGGTCGTATTCGACGGGCGGCACGATGACCCGCCCGTCCGCGCCGGTGATCCCGACGAGCATGCGCTCCCGCAGACCGGTGAGGAATGCCCCGATCACCGGCCCGGTGGTGCGCACGAACGGATACTCGATCACCAACGGTGCCCGCAGCACGTCGGTGGTCCCTTGGTCCCCTGTGGTCGACACGGCAGACGAAACTAGAACAGATTCTACTTCCGGTCCACAATCGGGACCGGCCGGTAGCGTGCGTGGCGTGAGTCCGACCAGCGACATCCGGATCGGCGTGCTGGGCGCCGCCCGGATCGCCCCCAAGGCCGTCGTGTGGCCCGCACAAGTCCTCGACGGCGTGGCGGTCACCGCGGTCGCTGCCCGGGACCGGGCCAAGGCCGAGACCTTCGCCGCGGCACACGGCATCCCCACGGTGCACGACGACTACGACGCGATGCTCACCGACCCCGACATCGACGCCGTCTACATCCCGTTGCCAAACGGGCTGCACGGGGTGTGGACGATCCGGGCGATCGAGGCCGGCAAGCACGTGCTGTGCGAAAAGCCCTTCACCGCCAACGCGGACGAGGCCCGCCGGGTCGCCGCGGTGGCCAAGGCTTCGGACCGGGTCGTGATGGAGGCGTTCCACTGGCGCTACCACCCGGCCAACCGGGACCTGCTGGCGTCGGTGGCCGCCGGGGAACTGGGAGAGATCACCCGCATGCGGGCATCGTTCAGCTTTCCGCTGCTCGACGCCGACGACATCCGTTGGAGCCGCGCGCTGGCCGGAGGGTCGCTCATGGACGTGGGCTGTTACCCGGTGAACATGGTGCGGGCGATCATGGCCGCGGCCGGCGCGGGTGAACCCGAGGTCGTCGGGGCCAAGGCGGCCTTCACCGGTCGGGGCGTGGACCGGGCGTTCCGGGGACGGCTGCGCTGGGAAGGTGGCGCCGAGGCGACGATCCGGTGCGGGATGCTCGACGTGTTTCGTCCCCTGGACATTCGCCTGAGCGTCACCGGCACCCTGGGTTCGGTGCACGTCTTCAATCCGGCCGTGCCCCAGATGTACGGCTGGTCGGTGGAACGCCGCGGCGGGAGACGGCGCGTGCTGCGCGCTGCCCGCACCCCCAGCTACACCTTCCAGATGGAGGCGTTTCGCGACGCGATCGCCGAAGGCACCCCGTTCCCCTCCGACGTGGACGACGCCGTGGCCAACATGGAGATCGTCGACGAGCTCTACCGGGCCGCCGGAGTCACCCCGCACTCCCCCACCGTGCTGCCCGCATGACCGCGCTGGGCGGGTTGGGCGACTCCCGGGGGATCCGGGTGCTCGACCAGCGTTCCTACGGGGACCGTCTGGTCGAGCTGCGTCTTGGCACCGACGCGTTGCGCGGCCCGGTGGGGACCCGGGTGTTGCTGCCCACGGGCTACGACCCGGAGGGCACCAGCCGGTACCCGGTGCTGTTGCTGTTGCACGGCGGCCTGGGTGGGTTCCGCAACTGGGTCGACTTCGGCAACGTCGAAGCCGCCACGTCGGGCGCGCCGCTGATCGTGGTGATGCCCTCGGGCGGTACCGGCGGGTGGTACCGGGACTGGCACGCGTTCGGCCGGGGCGGGACCCCTCAGTGGGAGCGTTTCCACATCGACCAGCTCATCGGGTGGGTGGACGATCACTTCGCCACCCGCGCCGAGGCGGCGGGCCGGGCGATCGCGGGGGTGTCCATGGGCGGGTTCGGCGCGCTGAGCTACGCCGCTCGCCACCCGGAGCTGTTCCGGGCCGCGGTGAGTTTCTCCGGAGCGGTGAACACCCGCTTTCCCCTGGTGCGGGCGCTGATCTGTGTGTCGTCGTGCGCGCACTTCCGTGCGCCGTTCTCGATCAACCGTCTTCCCGTGGGCGCCGGGCGTGAGGACTGGGCCGCGCACAACCCCTGGGACCTGGCCGAGCAGCTTCGGGGTCTGCACGTGACGATCACCACGGGCAACGGCCGCCCCACCCGTCTGGCCGCGCCGGGCGACACCCGCCCCAAGGATCTGCAGGAACACCAGGTGCGGGCAATGTCGTTGTCGTTGCACCGACGCCTGGACGAGCTGGGCATCGACCACACCTTCGTCGACCACGGCGACGTGGGCCACACCTTCGACAACTGGCGGGTCGCCTTTGCCGAGGAGCTTCCCCGGTTGCTGGCTGCTCTCGGGGCCCCGGCCCCCACGCCGGCCTGACGGGTCCGGGACCGCCCACCGCGGAGGATCGGCTACCCTTCCGGCGACCATCCAGGCGAGGGAAGGAACTGTCCCGATGACCGATCAGCCGCCGCCACCATCTGGGCCGACGCCTCCCGGCGGCGGCCAGCAGCCCCCGTGGCCGGGCGGCCAGCAGCCCCCGCCTTCCGGAGCACAGCCGCCACCTCCCGGTGGCTACCAG
>CAYVAS010000001.1:28272-121436 GCA_964449375.1 uncultured Iamiaceae bacterium
CGGCCAGCAGCCCCCGCCTTCCGGAGCACAGCCGCCACCTCCCGGTGGCTACCAGCCCCCACCTGCCGGCGCACAACCACCACCTCCCGGTGGCTACCAGGCTCCCGGGGCCCAGCCGCCGCCGCCCGGAGGGTGGCAGCAACCGGCGCCCGGCACCTGGCAACAGCCACCCCAGCAGGTCGTGGTCAAGGACAACTCGGGGTGTTGGAAAGCCGTCATCATCGTCCTGATCGTCCTCGCCGTGATCGCCGCCGGTGTGGTCGGGTGCGTCGCGTTCACGGGCAAGGCGGTGGTCGACTCGATCAACCGCGCCACGGGCGTCGCGGACAAGAACCACTACGAGGTCACCGACGTGAACTGCGACGCCGGCGACGGGTTCGGTCTGGAGGCCACCGGCAAGATCACCAACACCTCGGGCGGGTCCCAGGCGTTCAAGGTGACCGTGCGCTGGGTCGACGACGACGGGGTGCTGATCACCAATGCGGTCGACTACACCGACGAGATCGGCGAGGGCCAGAGCCAGTTCTGGGAGGCGCGCAGCCTCGATGAACCCCCGGAGGGGGCGTCGCCCACCTGTGAGATCGCGAAGGTCGAGTACACGATCTTCGGCAACTGACCCCGGTGCTGGGTCGACCCGCGCCGACGCGGGTCGTGTCAACTCAGCGCGATGAGGTCGGTGAACTCGGCGTTCCAGTTCTGGAACTCACCGTCGGGCATCATCAGCACCCGGTCGGGCTCCAGTGCGGCCACGAACTCGGTGTCGTGGCTGACCAGCACCACCGTGCCCGGCCAGGCGCCCAGCGCATCGGCCATGGCCTCCCGTGAGGCCGGGTCCAGGTTGTTCGTGGGCTCGTCGAGCAGCAACAGGTTGTGGCGACCGGCGACGAGCTGGGCCAGCGCGAGCTTGGTCTTCTCGCCGCCCGACAGGGTCCCGGCGTCCTGGAAGACCTTGTCGCCGGTCAACCCGAACATCGCCAGCAGCCCACGGCGCACCTCGTCGGACCCACCGGGTGAGGCGTCGCGCATGTGGTCCAGCAGCGAGCGGCCCGCCACGATCCCCTCGTGCTCCTGGGCGTAGTAGCCGGGCACGATCCGGTCGCCGTAGTGCACCGTGCCGGCGTCGGGTTCGGTGCGACCCGCCAGGATCTTGAGCAGCGAGGTCTTGCCCGCCCCGTTCAGACCCAGCACCAGCAGCCGGTCACCCCGACCCGCGTCGAAGCTCAACCGGGTGAACACGGTGTTGTCGTCGTAGGACTTGGCCAGACCCTCGACCTCGAAGACGGTCCGGTTGGCGGACGGCGGATCGGGGAACGCGATCGCCGCGGTGCGCTGGCGGACCGGCCCGGTCACCGCGTCGGCGCGGATCCGGGCGATGCGCTTCTCGATCGACTTGGCCATCGAGGCCTTGGTGGCCTTGGCGCCGAACCGGTCGACCACGTCCTGGAGCCGGTCGATCTCGGCGGCCTGGGCCGCGGCGAGCTTCGCCTGGCGGGCCTCGTCGCGCTCACGGGCCGCCAGGTACTGGGAGTAGGTGCCCCGGTACTCGACCATCTCGCCCACGTCGTCGTGGCCGCCACGGTCCAGGTGCAGCACCCGGGTGATCTCCGAATCGAGCAGGTCGAGGTCGTGGCTGATCACGACCAACGCGCCGGAGTAGGCGCGCATGAACCCCAGCAGCCACTCCTTGGCGTCGGCGTCGAGGTGGTTGGTGGGCTCGTCGAGCAGCAGCACGTCGCTGCCCGCGTACAGGATCCGGGCCAACTCCACCCGCCGGCGTTCGCCTCCCGAGAGCATGCCGACCTCCAGGTCCAGGCGCCCCTCGGCCACCCCCAGGCCGGCGGCCAGGCGCCGCACCTCGGACTCCGCGGTGTAGCCACCGTCGATCCTGAAGCGCTCCTCGGCGCGGGTGTAGCGGGCGATGTTGCGTTCGGAGGGGTCGGCCTCCATCCGCTGACGGAGCCGTTCCAGCCGCCGGGCGGCCTCGTCGAACCCGCGCCCGGAGAGCACGTGCTCCAGTGCCGGGGTATCGGGTGGCACCGAGTCCAGGCGGGGATCCTGGGGCAGGTAACCCAGGCCGCCCTTGATGAGCACGTCGCCGCCCGAGGGTGGTTCCGCGCCGGCGATCACCCGCAACAAGGTGGTCTTGCCAGCGCCGTTGCGCCCCACGATGCCCACCTTGTCGCCGTGCGCGACGGTGAAGGACACGCCGTCGAGCAGCGTGACACCTCCCGCTTCGGTTCGCACGTTTCTGGCCTGGAGCACCGCTCCAGGGTGTCAGCAACCCGCCGAGGTCCCCATATTGGACCCATGATCTTTGGGACACTGGCCAGGGAGCGCCGGCAGTCGAGCGTTCCGGTCTAGCGTCGGCGGCGATGACCCCCGGCCCGCCTTCCGCCCCGGACGCCGACCTGCCACCGCTGCCCTCCCAGCCCGACGGGGTGGCCTGGCCCACCCGCGACTGGCCCGAGGGCGACCCCGTCGGCGCCGACACCGACCGGTTGGCCGGCCTGCTGGGCAGTGCGTTCGCCGCCGAACCCCCCGAGGAGCTGGGTCTGACCCGTGCCCTGGTGGTGGTGCAGGCCGGGCGGGTCGTGGTCGAGTCCTACGGGCCGGGGTTCCACTCCGCCTTCGACGAAGCCGCCGGGCGGCGACCCGAGCCCGACGGGCCCGACACCACGCTGATTTCCTGGTCGATGGCCAAGTCGATGCTGGCCGTGGCCCTGGGCATCGCGGCGCGTCACCTCGACCTGGACCTGGACACCCGCGCCCCGGTGCCCGAATGGGACGACCCGGCGGACCCCCGTCACGCGATCACCTGGCGCCACCTGCTCACGATGACCCCGGGGCTGGCATGGAACGAGGAGTACTCCCCCGACGCCGAATCCGACGTGATCGGCATGCTCTTCGGTGACGGCGCCACCGACATGGCCGCGCACGCCGCGTCGTTTCCGCTCACCGACCCGCCCGGGACCCGGTTCCGGTACTCCAGTGGGACGACCAACATCCTGGCCCGGGCGCTGCAGCACCGACTCGGCCTGGCGGGCGACGCCGAAGGCATGCGGCGGTGGTTGGCCGAGCACCTGTTCGACCCGATCGGGATGGCCACCGCGTCACCCAAGTTCGACGAGGCCGGCACCTGGGTGGCGTCGTCGTACGTGTACGCCACGGCCCGGGACTTCGCCCGCTTCGGCCTGCTCGCACTGCGCGGCGGCGTCTGGGACGGCGAGCGGCTCCTCGACACCTCCTGGGTCGACACGCTCCGGCGGCCCATCGGCCTGGCCACCGACCACCCGTACCGCTACGGGGGTCACTGGTGGATACGCGACGACGGCCTGGGGTCCTTCGTGGCAAACGGATACGAGGAACAGCGGATCATCTGTGTGCCCCGACGCGACCTGGTGGTGGTCCGGCTGGGCAAGACCCCTCACGACCCCACCGACCCCACAGACCGGCCCCGTCCCGTGGACCGTCACCTGGACCGCATCATCGACTGTTTCCCACCCTGAACCCAGCACCGACAAGGAGCTCACCCATGCGTATCGGAATCTTCCTCGGCGACCTGTCCGGAGACACCTCCCGGGTGGACGCGGCCGTCGCCGAGGCCCGCCGGGTCGCCGACGCCGGGTTCACCTCGGTGTGGATGCCCCAGATCTTCGGCCTCGACGCCCTGACGACCCTGGCGGTGATCGGCGCGCAGGTGCCCGAGATCGAACTGGCGACCGGGGTGGTGCCGGTGTATCCCCGCCACCCCGGGGTGCTGGCCCAACAGGCCCGCACGGTGCAGTCCGCCGCGGGTGGCCGGTTGACCCTGGGAATCGGGCTGTCCCACCAGCTCGTGGTCGAGTCGATGTACGGCTATTCGTTCGCACGTCCCGCCTCGTTCATGGACGAGTACCTGCAGGCGCTCGCGCCGCTGCTGCGGGGCGAGGGCGCCGACGTGGTCACCGAACGCCTCACCACGCGCCTCACGCTCGACATCGCCGACCCCGAACCGCCCGGGCTGGTGGTCGCCGCGCTCGGCGAGCGGATGATTTCGCTTGCCGCCGAACACGCCGATGGCACGGTCACCTGGATGACCGGCGAGCAGACCCTGTTGACCCACACGGTGCCCACGATGCGGGCCGCGACCTCCGAGTCCAAGCGGGTGGTCGCCGCGCTGCCCGTGGCGGTCACCGACGACGCCGGCGGGGCCCGGGACCGCGCCGCGCAGGTCTTCCAGGTCTACGGTCAGTTGCCCTCCTACCGGGCGATGCTCGACCGCGAAGGCGCCGAGGGGCCCGCGGACGTGGCCATCGTGGGTTCCGCCGCCGAGGTGACCGACCGGATCCGTGCCCTGTTCGCCGGCGGGGTGACCGAGTTCGTGGCGGTGCCCTTCCACCGGCCCTCCGCCGCCGCGACCTGGGAGGCCCTTGCTCCCCTGGTCGACGAAGCCACTCCCTGAGACCGACCAGGCCCGTCGATTCACCGCGGGCTCGCCCGCCCTTGCGGCCCGAACGGGTCGATCAGGTGTCGGGCACCACCGGGGCGTGGATGTCTTCGAGCTCGCGGCTGTGGGTGTCGGGGAAGCGCAGCCAGATCACCGCCACCGCCACCAGCGGGCCGATCGCCAGCAGCGAAACCGTGGCCGACAGGTTGTGGAGCCCGGCGAGCATCGCACCGCCGAGCGCGAGGCTGGTCGCCTGGCCACCGACGCTGGCCACCGTCGACCACGCCACCGCCTGGCTGCGCACCTCGGTGGAGAACAGCTCCGCGGAGTAGGCGCCCAGCACCGGTCCGGCGCCAAGCACGCCCAACAGCATGATGACCATGCACCCGACCAGCACCACCGGACCTCCCGGGATCCAGAAGAACGCCAGCGCCCCGACCACGCCCAGCACGGTGAGCACACCACCGACCAGTCGCCGGCCGTACCGGTCCGAGGCCGCACCGGCGAGCACCATGAAGGGGATGCCCGGGATCCCCGCGGCGATCAGCATGAAGCTGGCCGTGGAGGGTTCGACCCCACGCTGGGTCTGGAGAAAGTCGACCGCGAACGACGACGCCTGCTGCAGCAGGTTCGCCAGTACTCCCACCACGATGACCAGCACGATCCACTTTCGGTGCGGTGGACGGAACAGCACCCGCCAGCTCCTGGCCAGTCCGCCCGAACGGCGGGCGGCCTCGAAGCGGTCGCTCTCGGGCAGCCACTTGCGCAGCCAGGCCACGATGAGCAGCGGCGGCACCCCCAGCAGGTACATCCAGCGCCACGACAGGTCCAGGGGGTGGAAGAACGCCCCGAAGGCGATCGCGGCGAAGCCCACCCCGAGGGTGTTCATCATCTGCAACCAGCCGAATCCGACGCCCCGGGCCCGGGCGGGCAGCGCCTCGGCGGCCATCGCCCACACGATCGCCGCTTCGGCGTTGAGGAACAGCCGGGCGACGAACTGGCACGCGGTGAAGACCGCCGCGGTGGGAGCGACCGCGGTCAGTGCCGAGGCCGCCGTGTAGCCGAACACCGAGATGATCAGCAGCTTCTTACGGCCCACCCGGTCGGCGCGCAACGCGACGGGCACCGCCAACAGCGCGCCCAGATAGAGCGCGGACAGATACCAGCTCGCCGCCGACTGGGACAGGCCGAAGGTGTCACGGATCTGGGGCAGCGCCACCAGGATGATGCCCCGGTCGTAGCCGTCGAAGAACAGCGTGGAACCCAGCAGCCACAGCAGCAACCACTCCCGTCGACCCAGCGCCGCGAACCCGGCACGGATCGCCGCCCAGCCACCGGCCTCGGATGCGTCCACCGGTCGGCTCAGGGTCTCGGACCGCGGGGAATCGTGGTGGAGGGGTCGGTGCCCGAGGGGCCGCCGGGGGCGGTGGTCGTGGTCGACCCGGTGTTGCCACCCCCGGGGCTGCACACGTCGAGACGGACCAGTTCCCGTCCGGTCCGGTCCGGGTCGGCGAGCGAGGTGACCGACCCGTTGCGTTGAGCCGCCCATTCGGTCAACGCCTTGAAGGTGTTGTCGATCGCCGCGTCGCCGGTGGTGACGTCCAGGCGTGCACAGCTCTGGCCGTCGTCGTTTTCGAAGATCACCAGCGTGTCGCCGCGGTAGCCGTTCATGGCCAGGGCCAGGGTGTCCTCGTCGACGACCGGCGCCATCATCGCCTCCAGGAAGAACCGGCCGAAGGTGCCCGAGGATTCCACGGTGCCCTCGACCTGGGGTACCGCGACGTCGAGCTGGTCGATCTCGGCGGCCAGTCGGGCCGGGGCGAGCACCTGCGCGGAACCGTCGGGCGGATCGGCGAAGGTCGCGTCCAAGGGTGCGGAGGACTGGGAGGTGACCAAGTTCGCGGTGTAGGTCACCCCACCTTCGGCCGGGTAGCGCAGCCAGCTCGCCAGCGCGGAGGGCACCTGGGCGGTGTCGGCGTCGTTGCCGCGCCGCGCCTGCAGCTCGGCGCGGATCTGGTCCTGGTCGGTGGCCGACTGGGTGTCGGCCCAGGCCGCGGCGACCCGCCATGCGTCGCCGCCGACGAGCGTGGCCAGCCCGAAGGTGGCATCCCCGTAGGCGCCGGGCGTGGCGATCGCGTCGGTCTCGAAGTGCTGGTCGTCGAGGTGTTCGGTGAGCCCGACCACGAGCACCGCGGACAGGTACGGCGTGGCGGGCACGGCGCGGACGTGGACGAGGTTGTGCACGGTGTCGTAGAACACCACGGTCTTGTCGCCGTGGAAGGCGACGAGGGCGTCGGTCATCTCGGCGTCGTTGGGGTTGAGGCCCAGTAGCTCGAAGGGGGTGTCCAGACGTTGGAGCATTCCGTCGGCGCCGCCCAGGTAGGTGCGCAGTGCCTCGTCGTAGGTGTCGTCGTCGTCGAGGACGACCGAGGGCGGGGTGACGAATGTGAGCTGACGGTGGTCCTCGACGAAGGGCACCAGCCTCTCGATGAGCTGCACCAGTTCGGCGTTGGTGATCGGCGGTCCCTCGGGAAGCGTGGTGGTGGTCGTCGACGCGGCCGCGGTGGTGAGGGGAGGCGCCTGGACCTGACGTTCGGGTGGGTCGATGGTCCGCAGCACCACGTAGGTCAGGATCGCCGCGACGAGCGCGACGCCGATGACCCCCAGGATCATCGCCAGACGCCCCTTGTCGCGTGGCGCCCCGGGATCCGGGGCAGCGTCAGGCTCCGGAGCTGGCGGCGCGGCCGGTTCCGGCGCCGGCCACTGGTGGGGTGGCCGGGGCGGGAACGGACTGGGATTCGGAATCCACTGGTCGGTCACGTCGGCGGAAGGTCCCTTCAGGACACGAGTTCGAAGCGGCGGATCACCCGTCTGGTGGGGTTCGGACGGCTGGGATACAGGCCTTGCGTATCGTCGCTACGGTATCGGCCGATGTGCATCGATCGGGCGTACCACTGCCGGGAGACGCCGAGGTGCCCGATCCGGTGACACCTCCCGATCGACCCGACGCCGACGGGCCGCGGCGCCGCCCCCTGGCCCACGACCACGCCGGTGAGCCCTACCCGACCGCGATGAGCCCCATGGCCGCCTCGGACCGTCCCGCGCGCGCGGCCGAGGCGGTGGCGTCGCGGACCACCGAGGAGGAGGCTCGGGACCTGCTCGCGTTGCGGCACGCCAAACGCGGCGACACCGGGGCCTTCGCCGACCTGTTGCAGGCAAACGACCGCGACGTGCGCGCGTTTCTTGCGGCGCTGGTGGGCGTGGACGACCTCGACGCGGTGGTCACCCAGGTGTACCTGCGGGCGTTCCGTGGTCTGCCCATCGCCCCGCCCACCTCGCCGCGGATCTGGCTGTTGGGCATCGCGGACGGCGCCGCCCGCGACGTGGCCCGACGGGCCCGTCAGCATGCGGGAACCGACCCGCTGGACGCGCCGATTCCCCTGGAGCTCCCCGACGAGGAGCGACTGGTGCTGGCGGCGGTCGAGGCGGTGGGGCTGACCCGCCGGGAGACCGCCCGACTGGTCGCCGGCGGCCTCGAGTCGGTCCAGGAGCTGTTGACGTCGGGACGCCGCCACCCCGGGGTCGCCCTTCCGCTGGAGCCCGCGCCGGATCACGGACCGCGCTTCTGGGAGGACCTGGGTCGCCGGTTGCTGATCGAACGGTCCGCCCCGGCGGCGTCGGGCCGTCCCCGGACCAGGGAGGCGAACCGGCCACCGCCCGAGGCCGACGAGGTGACGCCGTCGACGCCGACCGCGTTGGCGGCCCGGGGCATGGCCAGGCGGGTCGAACAGCAGAACCCGAGGAGCGTTCCCTGGCGCCGGATCGGCGTAGCGGCGGCACTGTTGGTCGGGGTGGCCGCGGTGGTGGGGGTGGCGCTCACGATCGCCGGGCAGGCCACCCGCCGCGACGCCGGTCTGGGAGAGACGGCGATCAAGACGCTGAACCAGTTGGACGCGGCGCTGGCCCGCAACACCGTTGTGCGTGGCACCGTGCAGATCGAGGCTCCCGGCTCGGACGTGCTGGCAGACGGTGAGTACCTGTTCGTGCGCTCCAACACCGGTTCGTGGCACCTGAGCGCGACCGACGATTCGCTCGCGGAGGGCTACGACGTGGCGTCGGCGACCGCGGCGGTGGTGCGGCCCTCCCGGGAGGGCCGGCCGGGTTCGGCCACCGTGCGTACCGGGCTGGCCCCGGGTCCACCCGAGGCGACCGGCGTGGCGGTGGACACCCCCGGTGACGTGCTCGCCAACGTGATCCGGGCGGTGCGGGGCGGGTCGTCGGGCCGGGTGGCGACCCGCGAGGTCCCCGTTGAGGATGCGGACGGGTCCGCCGACGGGTCCGGTGACGAGGAGGTGGCGACCCGGTCGGTGTGGGTGGTCACCAGTGATCTGGACGACGGCATCGCCTCCTCGGCGTTGTCGGGGGCGGGCAACCTGGGCGAGATCGACGCGGACTCCGCCGAGCTGGTGGCGGACCGGTCCCTTGCCCTGCCCACCCAGCTCACCCTGCGCCGCGACGGCGAGGATCTTGTGCGGATCCGCTTCGGTGATCTGTCGATCTCCCAGCAACCGGCGACCTCGTCGTACGCGCCCACGGTGCCCGCGGGAGTGCAGGCGGACCGTTCCGACGCGGGATTCGAGCCGGTGGCCGCGGGCGAGTTGACCGCCACGGGCACCCGCGGGGTCGCCACGCCGTCGTACCTGCCCGGTGGGTATGTGCTCGCCGCCGCCGGCGTGCATCCATCGGGGACCACGGTGGTGTGCTACCGCAACGGCTCCCGCCAGCTCGTGCTCACGACACGTCCGTCGCCTCCGGCCGACGAGCGGGCTTCCGATCCCTTCTCGCACCTCGTCGAGGAGGAGGGCGCCGACGCCGAGCCGGAGTCGGTTGAGATCTCTTCGGGGGTTCTCGCCGGCTCCGACGCCTACGCCTCGGAGCGTGAGCCGCGCCATGTGTGGGTGAACGGTCCGCGGTTTCAGGCGATCGCGGCGGGGGACCCTCCCATGGCCCAGTTGGTCGACGTGGTCAGTTCGCTGCGCTGAACGCAGCCGGTCGGCGGCCTCGACCATGGCGGTGGTGCCCGGAGCGGGTCTCGAACCCGCACGGCCCGGGGTGGGCCAGAGGGGTTTAAGCCCTCCGCGTCTACCAGTTCCGCCATCCGGGCAGCACCTAGGACGCTACCGTGCCGTGCGCCCCGCTCGCCGCGCTCGGGGTACCGCCCCGCTGGCCGGTCAGGCGGCGTGGGCCGTGCCGGGTCCGGCCGACAGCGCCTCCCACAGCGTGGTGCGCACCCGGGTCGCCTCGGAACCGTCGAGGCCGTTTGCGACGATCACGCCTTCGACCATGTCGGCCACCACGGCACCCAACGGGCGGCCTTCCAGGCGCACCGACACCGTGGTCCAGCCGCTCCGGGTCCGGCGGACGGTCCGTTCAGCTCCGGGGATCCGGGGTGGGCTCCGGAACGTCGGGGTGGTCAGCCCCAGGGTGCGGGCGGCGGCACCCAGCGATCTGGCTGCAGTGGCGAAATCGAGGGAGTTGGCGGTCTCGGTCATCACTTCCGATGCTGCCAGCCGGGTGTGACACTGCCCCACGGGACGCCCGGCGGACTCTGGGGGAAACGGCGCCGGGGCGGCCCGTTCGCTCCAGTTTCGGGTGAGGGTGACCGGCCACTGGTGGTCCCCCACTGCCCCCTCGAGTTCGTGGTCGACAACTACGGAACCTTCTTTGGGAGCGGGTCGAGCCCGGCGCCGATCCGGATCTTGCGCAGCAGCTCGATCCACTTCACCGCGTCCTTCGCCGAGGCGTGGTCCTCGAGGAACGGGATGAAGCGTTCCTTGGCGCGGTCGGTGAGGTCGTGGTGCCAGCCGCCCTCGGGCCGGGGCCGGGACACCTTGGCCGTGTACCAGTCCCTGCCGTTGGGATCCTTCGGAGGAAGCTCGGCGAAGAACTTCCCGTAGAGCTCGTCGGGCCAGAGGTCCTCGGCCTCGTACCCGAAGGTCCGCGGCGCGTCCCGGAACGCGTGCCGGTAACTGAACAGCGTCTTCTGCTCGACCCAGTCGCCGGTCTTGTTCCGGATTCGGGCCAGCGTCGCGGCCGCCTCACGACCCGGTTCGTCGTTGTCGAGGAGCACCGCCACGCTGGTCGGGGTCACCGAGCGGAGCGTGCTGGCCTGGTTCATCGCCATCGTCGCCCCGCCGATGCCCCCGACGAATCCGTCGCCCGCGAGCACGATGCGGATGTCTTCCAGCAGCTCCTGGGCGCCGGCGACCTCGGCGGCGATCTCGATGTAGCGGCGGTCGGTGAACCCCTCCACCACCAGAATCAGCCGACAGCCCTGCGAGAGCTGGGCGGTACGGTCGAGCCAGTGGGCGTAGGTGGGATCGGGATACAGGTCGACGAGGGCCCTGGCCAACCCGTCACTTCCCACACTCGTCGATCTGAGAATCGTCGCGCCCTCGGCGCTCTTGGCCACCGAAAACGCTCGGGAGTCTGCGGTCCGCGACACCACGTGCGGCGAGTGGGTCGTGATCAGCAGGGACACTCGGCTGTTGGCCGCCAGTTCATCCAGGTCGGTCCGGAGTGTCTCCTGGGCGGCCGGGTGCAGGAACGACTCGGGTTCTTCCACCGCGAACAGGAACGACCGGTTGCCGCTGGTGGCGAGATGACGCAGCATCGCGATGATCAGACCGCCACGAACCCCGGTTCCCTTGTCGGCCAGATCCGTCACCGCCCGGTCGGCCACATCGATCCGCATGTACTCGAGGGTCTCGTCCAGGGAGCGGACGTCCGGTGACAGGGTGACGCCGCAGATCTCGGGAAACAGATCGTGCAGTTCCGCGCCGATCCGTTCGGTCAAGGGCCGGAGCAGCACCGACCGGAGCGCGTCGACATAGGCGGTTCGGTGCCCCAGCGCCGCATCGTACGAATCGGCCATGTGTCGCCTCAGGACGCTGCCCAGGATGTCGCGGAACCGGCCCTCCATGAGGCTCTCGAGGGATTCGCCGCTGCGGATGAGCACGAAATGAAAACACTCGCGGAACTTGGCGAACGCCTTCTGGGCGAGGTCGTCCTGGGAACTCAGCTTTCGCGCCCCGACGCCGCTCACGACGAACGATTCGTGGCGGACCCCTTCGGTCGATCCCACCTTGCTCTCGATCCTCACCCGCAGCTTGATCACGCCCCGGGACGCGCTGGTCGTCGTGAGCCGCGGGTTGACCGCCCGCTCGTACTCGTCGAGATACCGCAGCAGGGTCTTCTCGCTGCTCGTGCGGCCGGCTTCGGGAACTTCGAAGGTCAAGGTGACCGTCGGCTTGGCCCAGGTGAGCCATTCGGGTGAGTCGAGCTTCCGGTCGAACACGAAGTCGGGGTCGAGCGCGAAGGCGAGCGCCCGGAGGATGTTCGACTTGCCGACGTTGTTGGGGCCGATGATGGCGTTCACCCCGGAGCCGAGTTCCAGGCTGAAGGGACCGCGCCCGTCGTTGTCGTGGGCGATCGAGCGGTAGTTCCTCACGTCGATGCGTGCGAGCTTCACCGTCGACCATTCCGGTGCCGCCGGGTGCGACCTGTCGGGGTCCTGGACGCCACCGGGTTCCCTCCTCGGCGAGACGACTTGGCGCCCCCTGCACCGTAGTCAACGTTCGGGGACGCCTCGGCTAGGTGCCGCGCGGGGTGGTCTGCGGCCCGCCACCGGCGCGTCGGAGCCACCACCGGACGAGTCCAACGGTTCCGATCACGACCACCGCGAGGCCCACAGCCACCGGCGCGAAGCGAGTCCAGGATTCGTCCCCACCGAGGGTCGCACCGCCCGGCAGCGGGTCGGTCCCCTCACCGAAACTCACGGGAACGGGACTGCTTGCGAGCGGACGGGTTCCCGAACACAGGCCACTCCAGTACTCGCCCTCGTCGAGGTCGACGTCGAAAAGTCCATCGGGGCTGGTCGCGAAAACGAGGTACGGGCCCGGTCCTTGGAGTGCGAGACCACACGAAGCGCCGTAGGCGCTGGTGACGATCGTCTGGTTGGCGGTGACGGCGCCTTCGTAGACACGGTCGACGGCGAAGAGAATGCGAAGCTCGCGGTCCGACTGGCGTTTCTCGGCGACCGTGCCGGTGAACACGGCCGAGGAGTGGTCGTAGGCCTCGCGCTCGGTGACCATCCCACACGAACACGCTCCGGCTGGTGGCGCGGCGACCAGCGACCAGACGCTGGCAACGCCCAGAGCCGCAACCATGGCCCCTACGGCCGCGATCCGTCGTGCGACGACCATCACGGTGAACCTACACCCGACCGTCGGGGACCGCTCGGGTTGGCCGGTCCCGACCGACGCCGGGTCTCGACCAGGGGCGCGGTCCGCCGTCGTAGCCTGGGCCGGCGATGCCGGTCGACCAGAACCTCAACCCCGCCCAGCGAGCCACCCTCGGTGTGCTCGGCGCGGGCGACACCGACGCCCGGGTCGACTTCGGCCCCGATCTGGCCGACGAGCTGCGCGCCCGGCTCGATCACGACCTCGCCGAGGTCGCCGCGCACCACGAACCGGACCGACCCCTGGTGGTCACCAAGTACCTGTTGAACGGCGTGCACGGCTGCCAGGCCCGCTTCCTGCACGAACGCGACCGACCCTTCGAACCGTCCATCCCGATCGTGCGCGGCTCCATCGCCCACAAGGCCATCGAGCTGGCCGTGCACTGGCCCGGTCCCCCGCTGCCCCTCGACCTGGTCGACGAGGCGCTGGCCCGGGTCCGAAACGCCGACCACTGGGCCGCGGACTTCCTGGTCGGTCTGGCTCCTGGCGACCTGGCCGAACTGCGCGGCGCGGTCGTCGAACTGGTGAACGCCTTTCTGGAGTCGTGGCCGCCGTTGCAGCCCGCTATGCGGCCCGCCACCGAGGCACGCCTGTGGGCCGAGGTCGCGGACCGGCGCATCTCGCTGCGCGGCCAGGCCGACCTGACCCTGGGCCAGCCGATCGGCTCGGGCAGCCGGGCCCGCAAGATCATCGTGGACTACAAGACCGGCGGCCGTTCGCCCGAGCACCGCTCCGACCTGCGCTTCTACGCGCTGGTGGAGACCCTCAAGCTCGGAGTTCCGCCACGTCTGCTGGTCACCGCGTACCTGACCACGGCGACGTTGGAGTCAGAGCCGGTCACCGCGGAGCTGCTGCACGCCACCGTGGCCCGGGTCGTGGACGGTGTGCGCGGCCTGCACGAGCTGACCACCGGTTCCGCCGAGGCGATCCGTCGACCGTCGGTCGCCTGTCGCTGGTGTGAGTTGTTGGCCGACTGCGCGGTGGGCACATCGTTCCTCGAGGACGACCGATAGCATCCCGGTGATGTCTCCGGCCGCCGAACGCCAGAGCCCCAATGGGAGGGCGCGCAAGCGGACCACCAGCGGGACGACCAAGAAGACCAGGACGGCCACCTCGACCAAAGCGCGCGCCAAGAGCCCGAAGGCCGCGACCACCGAACTGGTGCCGGTTCTCCGACCGACCCGGGACGACCCGCTGGACAACGCGCCGGCCGACCCGGACCGGCTTTCCGACGTCGACGAATGGGGCCGCTCCGAACGGATGCGCTCACTGGTCCGCCGGGCTTATGACCCGCTGTACTCCAAGTGGTTCCGGGTCTCCTGGGAAGGCCTGGAACGCATCCCCACCAGCGGTGGTGCGCTCATGGTCGCCAACCACGCCGGCGCGATCCCCTCGGACGCGCCCGCGATCATGCACGGCATCGAAAAGGAGCTGCACCGGCCCGTCTACGGCCTCGCCGACCACGTGTTCCGCACCCTTCCCGTCATCGGCACCCTGTGGGCCCGCAGCGGCGGGGTGGTGGCCCATCCCATGAACGCCTACCGGTTGCTGCGCGAGCAACAGCAGCTCGCGCTGGTCTTTCCCGAGGGCACCAAGGGGCCCTCCAAGCACATGTCCGAGCGCTACCGGCTGCGGCGCTTCGGCCGCGGCGGCTTCGTCGAGATCGCCATGCGCGCCGGGGTGCCGGTGATCCCGCTGGCGGTGGTCGGCGCCGAGGAGTCCATGCCGATCGTGGCCCGGGTGCCTGCGCTGTCCAAGGCGCTGGGGCTGCCCTACTTCCCCATCACCGCCAACATGGCCCTGGCCCCGGTCCTGGGTCCGTTGTCGGCGGTGGCCTACTTTCCCGCCAAGTTCACGATCCGGGTGCTCGAACCGGTGACCTTCGACGTCGAACCCGACCAACCCCGCTACTCGCGTAGCCGCATCATGGACGCCTCCGAGGCGATCCGCGACCAGATCCAGACCGCGCTCTACGACATGCTCCGCACCCGCCGATCGGTCTGGTTCGGATGAGGGGGACGCGCTGATGGGACGCCGCATCCTGATCACCGGGTTGGGTACCTTCTGGGGCGGCCGGGTCGCCCAGGCCCTGGAGGCCCAGGACGACATCGACGTCATCGTCGGTCTCGACCGGACCGGTCCCAAGGTCCCCCTGGAACGCACCGAGTTCGTGCGTTCCGACGAGGAGTACTCGATCCTGGCCCGGATCGTGGAGGCCGCCCAGATCGACACGATCGTGCACACCTTCCTGGTGGTGGACTCCACCCAGATGCCGGCCCGCCGGATGCACGAGATCAACGTGATCGGCACCATGAACCTGTTCGCTGCCGCCGCGGCGGCGAACAGTCCGGTCCGGAACGTCGTGGTCAAGTCCTCGGCGTTGGTCTACGGCTCGGACCCCCGGGACCCGGTGTGGTTCACCGAAACGACCCGCCGTTCGGCCACGCCCCGCACCCGGGTGGAACGCAACCTCATCGAGGTCGAGTCCTACGTGCGGGACTTCGCGGTCGACAACCCTCACGTGGTGGTGTCGCTGCTGCGGTTCTCCAACGTGGTGGGCCCCACGATCGTCACGCCCTTCACCAAGGCGCTGCAGCTTCCCTTGGTGCCCGCGGTGTTCGGGTTCGACCCGCGCTTTCAGCTCGTCCACGAAGACGACGTGATCCGGGCCATCGTGCACGTGCTCGACGAGCGCCTCGCCGGGATCTTCAACGTCGGCGCCGACGGCATGCTGCCCTGGAGCGAGATCGCCAACATCTGCGGCAAACGCACCATCGCCATGCCGCCCTATGGCACCGGGTTGGCCGCCGCGCCGCTGCGTGCGCTGGGGGTGGATCTGCCCGACGAGCTGTTGTCGCTGCTGCGTTTCGGCCGGGGGGTCGACAACCGCCGCCTCACCGAGACCGGTTTTGCCTACACCCACACCTCTGCCGGGGCGGTACGGGCCTTCGCCGAGGCGATGCGGCTGCGGGCCACCTTCGGCGACACCGACCGGGCCTACCGTTACGAGCGCGACGTCGAACAGTTCTTCCGTCACTCCCCCGCGGTGATCCGCGACCCCGACCCCTCCCGGACGGGCTGAGCGGTGTCGCTGGTCGAACTGGACCTGTCCGGTCACGTCGCGGTGGTGCAACTCGACGACCCGGCACGTCGCAACGCCCTGACCCGCGAGATGGTCGCCGAGGTGATCGCGACCTTCGACGCCATCCAGGCGGCCAAGGGCGTCCGGGCGGTGGTGGTGTGCGCGTCGGGCCCGGCGTTCTGTGCCGGCGCGGACCGGGACCTGTTGGTGGACGCCACCGCGCCCGACGACGCCCGGGCGGTGCTGGCCGAGATCTACGAGGGATTCCTGCGGGTCGCCCGGTGCCCGTTGCCCACCATCGCCGCGGTGAACGGCCCCGCGGTGGGAGCAGGCATGAACCTCGCCCTGGCCTGTGATCTGCGCCTCGCCGGACCCGACGCGGTGTTCGATCCGCGCTTCGTTCAGCTCGGACTGCACCCGGGGGGTGGGCACACCTGGTTGCTCCAGCGGGTGGTGTCGGCCCAGACCGCCGCGGCCGCGGTGCTCTTCGGCGAGGCGCTCGACGCCGAGGCGGCGCGGCGGGCCGGACTGGTCTTCGAGATCGTCGAGGGGGCCGCGTTGGTGGCTCGGGCCCGGGAACTGGCCACCCAGGCCGCCGCGGGTGACCGGGAACTGCTCGAACGGGTCAAGGCGACCATGGCCGACACCCGCGAGCTGGGCGACCTCGACGCGGCGCTGGCACGGGAGTTCGACGACCAGATCTGGTCGATCACCCGCCCGGGCAGCGCGGAACGCCTGGGTCGCCGCTGAATCGACCCGGCGGTCGCCGCTTCGGTTCCCGGGTCGGCGTCACCGCGAGGGGAGCGTTCAGAGCCAGGCGGCTTCCAGTTCGTCGCGGCGCTCGTCCCACTCTTCGGCGGTGATCGCGTAGCGGACGTGGTCCTCCCAGACCCCGTTGATCTCCAGGTACCGCTTGGCGATGCCCTCCGATCGGATCCCCAGCTTCTCCATGACCCGCCGGGACCGGGCGTTACGGGGGATGATCGAGATCTGGAGCCGATGCAGGTACAGCTCCTCGAACGCGTAGCGGGCCAGGGTCAGGACCGCTTCGGGCATGTAGCCGTTTCCGGCGGCCGATTCGGCGATCCAGTAGCCCACATAGCCGCTCTGGAACGCGCCGCGTTGCACCGAGTTCAGGTTGATCTCGCCCACGAAGTCGCCGTCGACGAAGATGCCGAAGCCGTATCCGTGACCCAACTGGCGTTCCCGCTGGCGCGCGCTGCAGCGCATCGCGAACGCGTCACGGTCGTTGATCGGGTCGGGCGCGTGCAGGTTGCGCTGGGGCTCCCACTTCTCGAGCCATTCGGCGTTGGCCAGGCGCACCGCCCGCCACGCCGCGAAGTCCCGCACGGTGAGCGGTCGCAGCATGACGCGGCGACCGAACAGCGGCGGCGCGGCCTGCCCCCCGTGCTGAAGATGGTCCCGGATGCCGCGGCGGATCACAGATCCGCATGCTACCCAGCGCTCGGGCGGCTCGGGCGGTGGATGCCCTGGCGGTTCAGCATCGACATGGCGAGCCCGTCGAGGATGTCGGCCTCGGACACGACCAGCCGGTCGTGCCCCGTGGCGGCCAGCACCGATTCGAGCACCACCAGTCCGCCCACGATCACCCCGACCCGCCCCGGCTCCATACCGGGCACCTCGATGCGTTGGTCCGGGGTGCGTCCGGCCAGGTCCGTGGCGATGGCCCGCACCGTGTCGGTGCTCAGCACGTGGTGGTGCTGGCGTCGACGGTCATGGCCGTCGAGGCCCAGGTCGATCGCGGCGAGGGTGGACACCGTGCCGGCCAGGCCGACGAGGTGGTCGGCGGCGGCGGTGTCGGGCAATGCCGCCAGGGCGCCGGCGACGACGGTGTCGCAGTGGGCCCGGGCCGCCGCCAGCTCGGCTGAGCTGGGCGGGTCCGAGACCAGGAACCGTTCGGTGATGCGCACACACCCCAGATCCACCGACACCGCGCCCAGCAGCTCGGTGGCGCCGGTGAGGTCGATCCGCCCGAGGGCGAACTCGGTGGAGCCGCCGCCCAGGTCGACCACCAGGTACCGTCCCGGCCGGCCGGTCAGCTCGGCGGTGGCGCCGGTGAAGGACAGTTCGGCTTCGGCGTCGCCGCCGAGCAGTTCGGGGGCCACGCCGAGCACGCCGGTGGCGGCGTCGAAGAACGCCGCGTGGTTGGTGGCGTCCCGGGCCGCCGAGGTCGCCGTGGCCCGCACCGCGGTCACCCCGTGTTCGTCGATGGCCTCCCGGTAGGTGCCGAGCACCTCCAGGGTGCGCTCCACCGCGGCCGGGTCGAGACGCCCGGTGGCGTCCACGCCCTGGCCCAGACGGGTGATCTGCATGGAACGCTGCAAGCCGCGCACCGAGCCGTCGTCGGCACGCTCGGCGATCAGCAACCGGGTGGAGTTGGTGCCACAGTCGATCGCCGCCACCGGTGTGGGGGCCACGTCGGGGACCAGACCGTCGTCGGCCAGGCGCGCGGCCACCCATTCGCCCACCGGGTCGTCGCCGCCGACCAGCCAGTGCGCATAGTGCGCGTGCAGGCACTTCACCCCCCGCCGGGTTCCGCCGACCCCACCGTGGGGACGGGGTCCGGTGTGGCCGGCGGGTATCCGGGCGTCTCGGGCCGCGGCGTACGCGGCGTGCGCGGTGGCCAGACGGTCGGGGTCCACCGCGGCTTCGGCACGGGTCACCCCGCCGGTGGACTCCAACCGGCCCACCCAGGTGCGCTCGGGTTCGCCCACCAACCAGAACCGGGTCGGCATGGGCGTGCCGTCGTCGAGCAGTGGTGCGTTCGCGATGACCAGCGGCGTCTCGTCGCGGTGGCGGACGACCACGTCGAAGTCACCCCGGGGTTCGCGCCCCAGCAGCTCGGTGACCCGGCGTCGGTCAGTCGCCCGGTTCACCGGCGGGGTCGGGCTCGGCCTCGAGATGCACGAAGGGCCAGGTGCCCGAGGGGCGCTTGTCGACCTCGGGCGACGGCAGGATCGCGAACGCCTTGGACCCCTTGGGCACCATGCCGTAGTCGCGCCGAGCGAGTTCTTTGATCGCCTCGGGGTCCCGCAGTTCGGCCGCCCGCGCCTCGAGGCGCTCGTTGGCACGCTCCAACGCTTCGATCCGGGCGTCCAGTTCGCTGGTCTCGGCGCGCTGGGCGGACCACACCCGGAACGACCCGGGCCCGAGGAACAGCAGCGTCAGCAGCACCACACCGGCGAACCCGGCGAAGAAGATGGTGAGCCCTCTCCGGTGCCGGCGTGCGCCTTTCATGTCGAGGTGCCGCCCGCCAACGCCGCGCCGCCGCGGTAGACCGCGGCGTCCCCCAGCAGCTCCTCGATCCGCAGGAGCTGGTTGTACTTGGCGACCCGGTCGCTGCGGGCCGGTGCGCCGGTCTTGATCTGACCGCAGTTGGTGGCCACGGCCAGATCCGCGATCGTCACGTCCTCGGTCTCACCGGAGCGGTGCGACATGACCGCGGTGTAGCCCGAACGGTGCGCGAGTTCCACCGCGTCGAGCGATTCGGTGAGGGTGCCGATCTGGTTGACCTTGACCAGGATCGAGTTGGCGACACCCTCGGTGATGCCCCGACCCAACCGGACGGTGTTGGTCACGAACAGGTCGTCGCCCACCAGTTGGACCTTGTCACCGATCTTGGCGGTCAGCGCCGCCCAACCGTCCCAGTCGTCCTCGGCCACGCCGTCCTCGATGGACACGATCGGATACCGCTCGACCAGGTCCGCGTAGTAGTCGGCCATCTCCTCCACGTCGAGGGTGCGACCCTCCCCGGCGAGCACGTAACGGCCGTCGGAGAAGAACTCGCTGCTGGCCGGGTCCAGCGCGATCGCCACGTCGCGGCCCGGTTCGAACCCGGCCCGTTCGATGGCCTCCACCAGCACCTTCACCGCTTCTTCGTTGGAGGCCAGATCGGGGGCGAACCCGCCCTCGTCGCCCACCGCGGTGGACAGCCCCCGGTCGAAGAGCACCGCCCGCAGCGTGTGGTAGGTCTCCACGCCCCAGCGCAGCCCTTCGCCATAGGACGCCGCGCCCACCGGCATGATCATGAACTCCTGCAGATCGACGTTGTTGTCGGCGTGGGCGCCGCCGTTGAGCACGTTCATCATCGGCACGGGCAGCACCGCGGCGTTGGTGCCCCCCACGTAGCGGAACAGGGGCAGTTCGGATTCCTCGGCGGCGGCCTTGGCCACCGCCAGCGACACGCCCAACAGGGCGTTCGCGCCCAGCCGGGCCTTGTTCGGGGTGCCGTCCAGGTCGCACAGCAACGCGTCGAGGCCCCGTTGATCCAGCGCCTCGAAGTCCTCCACGGCGTCGGCGATCTCACCGTTGACGTGCTCGACGGCGTTGGCCACACCCTTGCCGCCGTAGCGCTGGCCGCCGTCGCGCAACTCGACGGCCTCGAACTCCCCGGTGGAGGCTCCCGAGGGCACCATGGCGCGGCCGTGGGCGCCCGATTCCAGAAAGACCTCGACCTCCACGGTCGGGTTGCCCCGCGAATCGAGCACTTCCCGGCTGATCACGCTGTCGATACCGCTCATGGTTGGTGTGTCGTCTCCTCGACCCGGTGCTTCGCCGGCGATGCGCCGGACCTCGCTTGTGGTGACGACCGACGGCCGCCCACTGAAGGCTCCGGATCGTCGCCGAAGACGCTACACCGCCCGTCGGGCGGAGCCAGGGACGGCCACCCCGGCCCTGGGGGTCCACCACGCCACACGCGTGGGCCGAACGGACTATTCTCTGCCCCACACCGTTTCACCCCGGTACTCCCCGCATCAGGAGGACCTGTTGAGTACGACCAGCCAACCCCCGGCGGCACCCGCGGACCAGACCGACGCGCCGGGGCCGTCGCCGTTGGACCGCCTGGTGCGCGAGATCGGCGCCCACGCGCTCGACAGCGTCGGCGACCAACGCGACGCGGCCACCCTGGAGACCGTCGGGTCACTGACCGATCCGAGCAATCAGCTCGCCGTGGTGCGGGCTCTGGGCCGGGGCATCCTGGCCGCGGACGTCGCGGCGGTGCACCACACCGAAGCGGCGTTGGTGAACCGCTCGAACCAGGACCGGGTGGCGATCATCTCGGCGCTGGGCGCGCATTCGGCCACCGCCGCGCAGCAGGTGGAGGCCTCGCTGGAGCCGCTCATCAAGCGGGCGACCCGCCAGACCCACGTCGCCGCGGATCTGATCGAGTCGACCCGGGCCACCGTCGCCGACCGTCACAGCGACCGGCAGTTCGTCTACTGGGTGAGCAACGACCCCGATGGGTTCTGCCGGTTCGTGTGGTCGGCGTCGCTGCACGCCGCCGGTGGGCGGGTGTGGGACCGCAACTGGAACCGTCTGCTCGCCCAGGCCGATGCGCTCACCCAGGGGCGGCGCCCCCGGACCAGCTCCGAGACCCTGGAGCGAGCCAGCCTCATCGCCCGGGACGCGGCGATCCGCTCGCTGGTCGAATCGGCCCTGTCCGATGACCCCCAGGCACGCAAACAGGCCTGGTCTCTGGCCCTGGAGCACGCCGAGGACATGCCCGGCACGATCGCCTGGACCCGCCACGCTCAGACCCTGCGGGCCGATCTGGGCGCCATCACCTGGGCCACGTCGAACTCGCTGATCGCGGACCACGTGGCGGTCATCATCAACGAACTGCCCTGGATCGCCGGGTTCGTGGGCATGATCGCGCTGGCGGCGGAGGCCGCGGGGGCCGCGGCCCGGACCGCTTCGGTGGTGGCCGGGGCCCAGGCCATGACTCCCCTTGCGGATCTGGACGAGGCACTGGCTGCGGCCAAGGCCACCGCCGGGGGCGCCGCGCTCGCCCAGTCCGCCTGAAGCCCGGCGCGTTCCGAACCCGGCGGGGGTTCAGGGTTCGTCGGGCGCGCGCTGCCCGGATTCCCGGGCACGCACCCGAGCCTCCAGTTCGCTGGTCGCCGAGCGCAGCGCGGCTTCCGGGTCGAGTCCTGCGGCGCGCGCGGCGACGACCACTTCGAGCAGGGCCCGGCCCAGGGCAGCTTCGTCGTCGACCCGGTCGGGGTGTTCACCGGCGGGGCCGTCGCCGGCGCCCGGAGCCAGGGTGTCGGGCGCCACGGCGTCGGCCTTGGCGACCACCTTGGTCGCGTACAGCAGCGCCGGCAGGCCGGCCGGGATCCCGTCCATGACGCTGGTGCGACCCTTCTCGGCGACCTTGGAGCGCTCCCAGTCGGCTCCGTCGGACGCCGCGTGGGTCCCACCGGCGAAGATGTGGGGGTGGCGGTCGACGAGCTTGGCCCGCACCCCGTCGATCACCTCGGCCAGGTCGAAGCGGTCCGCTTCGGCGGCCAGGTGCGCGTGGAACACCACCTGGAACAGCACGTCGCCCAGTTCCTCGGCCAGGTCCTCCCAGGGCTCGTCGTCACCGGCGTCGTGGGAGCGGGCCGCCGCGGCAGCGTCGGGTTCGGCGGCCGGCAACCGGGCGATGCGGTCCAGGGCCTCCAACGCCTCGTAGGCCTCCTCGAGCAGGTGGCGGCGCAGGCTGGCGTGGGTCTGGACCCGATCCCAGGGACAGTCGGCCCGCAGGCTCGCCATGACGGCGAGCAGCGCCTCGAGCGCAGCGCCTGGTCCGGGGCCGTCCCCGCGTGGCCGCTCGGGAGTGTGGGGATCAGCCGGCGGCGTCACTCAGCATGACCGGCACGGTGGTCTGGCCGGGCGGCAGCTCGGCACCTTCGGGAGGGGCGTAGCCCACGCCGTTGGTCCAGGATCCCAGACGCGGGTTCAGCTCGATGTCGGCGTTCAGAATGAACTCGTCCAGGGCCTGGGCGGCCTCCTGCTGGCCCGGCTGGGAGATCGACTGCTCGATCGTTCCACGGACCTCGTCCAGCGACTGGGTCTCCACCGATCGCACCCGGAACAGCATGAAGAAGCCACCGGCGACCGGGATGGGGCCGACCACCTCGTCGGGTTCGGCCTCGGTGAGCACCGCCACCTGGGAGGGGTCCGAGAACATCGTCGACACCACCGACGCGTCCACACAACCCACGTCTCCGTCGGCGTTGTCGCCCAGCGCCTGGGCGGGCACCCCTTCGGCCGTGGCCGGCTCCTCGGCGGCGACGGCTTGGGCGACGGTGGCGAAGTCGGTCCCTTCGGCGAGGCGCTGTTTGGCGGCCATCAGGGTCGCTTCCTCACCGGGGATCATGTCCAGGCAGAGCTGGGTGAACTGATCGGCGTTCGCCTCGTAGTAGTCCTCGACCTGGGCATCGATGTCGGCGTCCTGACCGAAGTGGGTGATGAGCGCTTCGTAGGCGGCGCCCGCTTCGACGATTTGATCCACGAACCAGTCGGGGAGGTCCTCGTACAGGTCGGCCTGGGGCGAGGCTTCGATCGCTTGACGTTGCTGTTCCAACGCGGCGTCGGTGACCTCGACACCCAGGTCGTCGTTCAGGTCACCGATGGCGTGGAGCTGCACCAGGAACAGGGCGTACTGGGCGGCCATCGGCATCGGGGCGACCCCCTGCTGGGTGCCCTCCATCGGTGGCTGACCCCCGGAGAGCAGCGCGGCGTAGTGCTCGACGCCCTGCCAGAAGTGCGGCGTGTCCACCGTGGTGCCGTCGACGCGGGCGATCCAGGCTCCGGCCGAGGCGCAGCTCGACAGCACGAGTGCGGTGACCGCCAGCAGCGCCAGGGCCAGCACGCTGCGGGGACGCCGGCGCTCCTGGCGCGTCACGGTTCGGGATCGATCTGCGGTATCAGTCACAGTCGACGAAGCGTACCTTCCCGTCCAGCCGGTCACGATTTCGGCGGCGCCGGAGGCAGCAGCTCGCGCAGCGTCGTGGCGATCGCCCGGGGCAGATCGTCGGTGCGGGGCAGGGGGAGCACCAGCACCTGGGCCGATTCGGTCCAGGTCGCGCCCTTCACCAGCCGCTTCATCCGCATCTGGGCGCTGGTCGCCAAGGTCACCGGCGAGGCTTTGACCACCCAGGCCGGGCCGCCGAAACCGGACCCGGCGGTGACAGACAGGTCGGTGATGCCCAGGCGCACACATTCCGCGCGCAGGGTCGCCACACCCAGGAGGGCCTCGGCGACCTCGGGCAGGGGGCCGTAGCGGTCGTGCCATTCGGCCCGGATCGCATCGACGTCGTCCTGGTTGGTCACCTCCGACAGGCGCCGGTAGGCCTCCAGGCGGAGGTCCTCACGGGGCACGTAGTCCTCGGGAAGGTGCGCGTCGACGGGCAGGTCCAGCTTGATCTCGGTGGGCACCTCGGGGGTTTCGCCGCGCAGCGACGCGACCGCCTCGGTCACCATCTGACAGTACAGGTCGTAACCGACCGCGGCGACGTGACCGGACTGGCCGGTTCCCAACAGGTTGCCGGCGCCGCGGATCTCCAGGTCGCGCATCGCGATGCGGAACCCCGAGCCCAGGTCGGTGGCCTCGCCGATGGTCTTGAGCCGTTCGTAGGCGGCTTCGGTGAGCACCCGGTTCGGTGGGGTGAACAGGTACGCGTACGCGCGCATGCCCGCCCGACCGACCCGGCCCCGGAGCTGGTGGAGCTGGCCGAGGCCCAGCCGGTCGGCGCCGTCGACCACCAGGGTGTTGACCGTGGGCATGTCGATGCCTGATTCGATGATCGTGGTGCACACCAGCACGTCGTAGTGCTCGTCCCAGAAGTCCAGCACGACCTGTTCGAGGGTGCCTTCGTCCATCTGGCCGTGGGCCACGGCGATGCGGGCTTCGGGGACCAGTTCGGCCAGACGGGCCGCGGCCAGGTCGATGTCGCTGACGCGGTTGTGCACGAAGAACACCTGACCTTCACGCAGCAGTTCCCGACGGATCGCCTCGGCCACGGCCCGTTCGTCGTATTCGCCGACGTAGGTCAGGATCGGGCGCCGGTCCGCGGGCGGTGTGTTGAGCAGCGACAGGTCGCGGATCCCGGTGAGGCTCATCTCCAGGGTGCGGGGAATGGGGGTGGCGCTCATGGTGAGGGTGTCCACCCCCACCTGCAGCTTCTTGATGGCCTCTTTGTGGCTGACCCCGAAGCGCTGTTCCTCGTCGACCACCAGCAATCCGAGGTTCTTGAACCGGACGTCGGCGGCGAGCAGCCGGTGGGTGCCGATCACCAGGTCGACCTCGCCGGATGCCACTCCGGCGATCACCTTGCGGGCCTGGGCGTTGGTGAGGAACCGGCTGAGCACCTCGACCCGGATCGGGTAGCCCGCGAAGCGGTCGGCGAAGGTGGCGCCGTGTTGCTGGGCGAGCAGCGTGGTGGGAACCAGCACCGCGACCTGTTTGCCGTCCTGGAGCGCTTTGAACGCGGCGCGCAACGCCACTTCGGTCTTGCCGAAACCCACATCACCGCAGATCAGCCGGTCCATGGGGGCGGGGGCCTCCATGTCGGCCTTCACCTCGGCGATGGCCCGGGCCTGGTCAGGCGTTTCCACGTAGGGGAAGGCGTCTTCCATCTCGCGCTGCCAGGGCGTGTCGGGCGCGAAGGCGTGACCGGGAGCCGAGAGGCGCTGTTGGTACAGGACCACCAGTTCAGAAGCGATCCGGTCGATCTCGGCTTTGACGGTGGCCTTGGTGCGGGCGAATTCGTTGCCGCCGAGCTTGTTGAGCCGGGGGCTGTCGCCACCGGAGTAGGCGCGCACCACGTCGATCTGGTCGACGGGGACATAGAGCCGGTCGTCACCCCGGTAGTCGAGCTGCAGGTAGTCGCGGCTGATCCCCGACAGGGTGCGGGTGACCATTCCGGCGAAGCGCCCCACCCCGTGGTGGGCGTGCACGACATGATCGCCGGGGGTCAGGTCGTCGACCAGGCCCGAGGCGGCCCGTCGACGGCGGGGTGGGCGGTGGGCGCGGCGTCGCCCGGTGAAGTCGGCTTCGGCGAGCAGCCCGAACTTGGCCTCGGTGAACACCGCGCCCCGCTCGAGCGGGCCGACGAGCACCTCGATGGGCAGGTCTTCGGCGGCGGCGAGGCGTTCCAGAGCGGGAGCCGAGGCCGGCGAGTCGGCGGCCACGACGATGCGATAGCCCTGGGCGGCCAGGTCACGGATCTGGCCGAACAGCCCGTGGTCGCCGGCGGCCAGTCCTTGCCAGCCCACGGTCGCCACCCGGGGAACGTCGGGGCCTTCGGGGGTGGTGACCAGGTGCAGGGTGGCGGCGTCGGGTGCGGTCAGGGCCCGTTCGCCGTCCAGGTGCAGCCGCGGCCAGCCGTCTTCGCCGTCGGCACCGGCCGCACCCCAGGTCTGGGCCAGGGTGCGGGCCAGGTCGGCTTCCTCTTCGGCGAGTTCGGCGGTGTGGTCGCGCAGCCTGCGGGGTTCACACAGGATCAGTTGCGCATCGGGACCGATCCGGTCGACCAGGACCTCATCGGTGTCCACGAGCCAGGGCAGCCACGATTCCATCCCGTCGAAGACGAGCCCCTGGGCCAGGCGTTCCCACTGGTCCCGGCCCCAGGGTTGGGTGGCGATCAGTTCCTCGGCGCGGGCGCGCACCTCGGGGGTGGCGATCAGCTCGCGGCAGGCGAAGAAGGTGGCCTCTTCGAGTTTGTCGTGGCTGAGCTGGTCGGCCACCGAGAAGCGCATGAGCCGGTCGATCTCGTCGCCCCACAAATCGATGCGCACTGGCGCGGTCTCGGTAGGGCTGAACACGTCGACGATCGATCCGCGGACCGCGAACTCGCCGGGGTGTTCGACCTGGGATTCGCGGCGGTAGCCGGCCGCGGCGAGCCATGCGGCCAGCTCGTCACGGTCGCATTGCCCTCCGGAACGCACCGTCACGGGATCGGCCTCGGGCGCGGGTGGCGCCAGGCGCTGGGTGAGTGCCCTGATGGGCGCGACGACCACTCGGGGAACGCGGTCGGGGTCGTCTTCGGTCAGTCCCCGGAGCCGCCAGAGCACCCGGAGGCGTCCGGCCATGGTCTCGGGGGTGGGCGAGACCCGTTCGAAGGGCAGGGTCTCCCAGGCGCCGAACAGTTCTACGGCGTCGTCGCCCAGCAGCGTGCCCAGGTCCCGGGCGAGGTGTTCGGCTTCGGAGGTGCGCGGCACCGCGACCAGTACCGGATGACGCGCTGTGCGGTTCACCAGGTTGGCGACCACCGGGGCGCGTGCGGGTTCCGCCGCCGCGAGCACCGCGTTGGAGCGGCCCAACACGTCGAGCAGGGCGGGTTCGTCGCGCAGCAGGCGCGGGAGGTCTCGGAGGTGCGTCGTCACGGTCGTGGAAGGCACATTCAGTCGCAAGTTCGGGCGCGCGAACGGTGCCGTGGCCCGTTTCGACACTACCGCCGGCTCGTTGCTGGCCCTCTCATCGTGAGTCGTCACGGGTCTGCACGGTCGACGGCTGAACGGCCGGGGGCATCGCGTGCCCGACGGCGAACCCGCACACGAGCTTCACCGGGACCACCGCTAGCGTGGCCCGCATGCAGCGGATCTCGGTGGTGGGGACGTCCGGCGCGGGCAAGTTCACTTTCGCCGGCGGCCTCGCGGAACGCCTTGGTGTTCCCATCGTCGAACAAGATGCCATCTTCCACCAACCCGACTGGACGCCCCTCGACGACGACGAGTTCACGCGACGCTTCGCCGCCGCGACCGGGGGGAACGGCTGGGTGGTCGACGGCAACTACCGAACGGTGACGATTGACGGTCCGGTCTGGGCGCGTGCCGACACCGTGGTGTGGATCGACCCGCCTGACTGGGTGATCATGACCCAGGTCGCCACGCGGACCCTCGCGCGCACGATCGGACGGCGAGAGCTGTGGAACGGCAACCGGGAATCGTTCCGAAACGTGTTCCGCCGCGACCCGCACCGTTCGTTCATCGCCTGGGCATGGTCGACCCGGAACGCCATCCGTGAGCGGTACCGGCAGGCAATGATCGACCCCGCCTACGCGCATCTCCGCTTCGTCCGCCTTGGCTCGCGGGGCCAGGTCAGGGCGTTCCTCGACACGCTGGAAGAACCCTAGAGCTCGCCAGCACCCCCGTGCCGCGGGTACCGCCCTCACCTACCCCTCGGTCCAACTAGCGCATTTCTGGAGCGTCGCCCCTCGGACGGGACACGACGCCGCAATGATCGTGCCATCGACCTCGCCCAGAGCAAAGACCCCTAGTCGCACTCCACTGCCGGGCTGATCCCACCAATGGTCGATGCCCACGGGCGGCTTGACTTCGGTCAGCACCTCACCGGTCGTCGCATCGGCTCGAAGAAGGTTGCCCTCAGCGTCCAGACCGACGATGCCACGTCGATCGACTTTGGGAGTGATCTCCATCTCAGGGGGTCCATCGTATTTCAGCCAAGAAATCGGCTCTGCCTCGGACTGCTGCCAACTCGTTCCATTCCAGAAAGAACTTGCAGGCTGTCCCTCGACGGCGACCTCGACACCTTCAGGGCCGCAACGAAAATCCTGTATGGGCTCGGCGTGCCAGGCGAACGACGTTTCCGAGCCCTTGATGACCCGCCAGTCCCCATCCTCATAGTGTTGCAATCGGGCAACGACCGAATTGCCGTCTTCGGGCATCTCCGGGGTCACCGGTTCGTCATCGCCCAGGGTCTCGACGGCCAAGACGTTCCCGTCCTCGACACAGACCAGCGACGACGATCCGGGGCCGGCAGGAACGACGCCATCTGCTGTGACGATGACGTCGCCGGAACGCAAGGCGAGCGATCCGGGCCCACGCCCGGCCAGAGAGACGGCGGTCGGCTCATCGACCGGAGCAGGTTCTGCCCACGGAGCGGACGTGATGCGACCTTCGTCCAGCGTGAAAATGATCAGTGGTGAGGTTCGCATCGCCACACACTTCGGGGTCGCCGCCCCCCGAGGCGCAGCGGACCGTTCCCACGACGACGCCGTCCGTGTCGTCGGCGACCAGGAGCATCCCGATCGACCCGAACCGTGCCATCGGACCGAGGTCCGTCGAGGTTTCCGTGTCTTCCCCGAGGGGTCGCGCGCTCAGCACGAGGTTGCCGTCGCGTTGACCCAGGAGCCACACCGTGCCGACCGGGTCGACGGTCGCTTCGGTCACCAACAACGGTTCGGACTCACGAACACGCGTCCCGGCATCGTCAGCGGCATTGGTTGCGGTGCCCGTCGTCGACCCGCAACCAGCGACGACCAAGCCAAACATCACCAGCGATACGATGGTCCGCACGCCTTGCATCGTAGCCACCCACTTTTAATGCTATCGCTCATGAAGTGCTACCGGCGAGTGTACTCAGTCGGAGATCAACTGTCACTTGGGACTGCCCAGAGTCTGGTTGATGCGTGAGGATTTTTGCGTGTTCGACTCGGCAGGTCGTCGGGTGGGGCTCCGTGGTGAAGGGGTGAATTTCAAGGGGCGCTCGGTTTGGGGTGGCCGAACGATTGCGGAGGCGTTGGTGCCTGCGGTATCTGAGCCTGAGGTGTTGGCGGCGGCGTTGCGTCGTCACATTGGTGCGGTCGGGTATGACCGTTTCGGGGTTACCGAGCGGCGGGTGGTCGACGCGTCGTTGCAGGATCTGGTCGGTTGCATAGTGCGGTTGGGCGGGTAGCCCTGGTCAGCGGGGGTACCGGGCGGGCACGACCACTGTGGGTCGTGCCATGGGTCTAGATCCGGGTCGGGACACCGTCAGCCCGGTCCATCCAATGCTTCTTCGGGGGTCGTTCCCCACGATTCGGTGCACGCAAGCGGCGAGCGTGTCGGCGACCCAACGGCTTCGGCTCGACCGACCAGATCGATCAGTGCTTCCTCGGTAGCCGCGTCGACCCGCCGAGGGGTCCGGCCACCCAGCCCAGCAGCGCTTCTCACTCCGCGAAGGTGAGCCGCACCGCCAAGTCCGCCAGAGCGGCGCCACGCCGCCCCGCCCGGACCAGCGACCCGAAGTCAGACGCACCACAGGGCCCGCTTGCGGCATTCACCTCCTATCAGTTGTGCCCGCGGGCACGGCCCGGGCCGCCGGCAAGCTCGTGCCGACCTTCGTGGCGATCGGTTGTGCCCGCGGGCACGGCCCGGGCGACGGCGGGGTTCAGCCCGCCAGATTCTGGTTCACGAAATCCCAGTTGATGAGGTTGTCCACCACGGTCTCGATGAACTTGGGCCGCGCGTTGCGGTAGTCGATGTAGTAGGCGTGCTCCCACACGTCGATGGTGAGCAGCGCCTTCTCGCCGTGCTTGAGCGGCAGGTCGGCATTGGGGGTCTTCATGACCTGCAGCTTGGACCCGTCGGTGATCAGCCAGGCCCAACCCGAACCGAACTGGGTAGCGGCCGCGGTCGAGAACTCCTCGGTGAACTTCTCGTAGGAACCGAACGACGAGCCGATCAGGTCGGCGACCTCGCCGGTGGGCTCCCCGCCGCCGTTGGGGCTGAGGCACTGCCAGAAGAACGAGTGGTTCCAGTGCTGGGCGGCATTGTTGAACAGGCCACTGTTGATCTCGGCGGCCTGGATGATCTGCTCCAGCGACTTGCCCTCGTGCTCGGTGCCCTCGATCGCCTTGTTCAGGTTGTTGACGTAGGCCTGGTGGTGCTTGCCGTGGTGGAACTCCAGGGTCTCGGCACTCATGTAGGGCTCGAGGGCGTTCTTTTCGTAAGGCAGATCGGGAAGTTCGAAGGCCATGGTGGGGTTCCTTTCACCTCAGGGGAGAGTGTGCCGAAGTGGCAACGGGGCCGGGCGACGGCCGCCGGGTGCTGCCCGGTGCCGTTGCCCTGCCTCTGACCGTAGACGCTCGCCGCGGGGTTGCCACACCGATGCGGCCAGATTCTCGGTCTCCCTAATGGTGAAAGCAGTCTGAACAATAGATGGAAGGACAACCTTACATCGCGCCAGACATGGAGGAATGGGACGGATGCCGACCCCGAGTGCAGCGACTTCGCAGAGCCGGGCTGGTCAGCAGCTCTTGGACTGCTCGGGGACCACCCCGATCAGCGTGGTGCTGGTGGTCGAGGTCGTCGCCGCGCCGTCGTCGCCCGAGGTCGACCCGGACTCCGGGGTCGTGGTGGTCGGCGGCAGCTCCGAGTCGTCCAGGGGGCGCATCTCGGTGGACACGGTCGTGAAGTTCGAGCCGGTCACCACCTCGATCAGACTGGAAGTGGCGCCCTCCAGAGGCACCAGCTCCACCGGCGCGCTCAGGTGCTTGGCCACGATCCGTGCGTTGTACTCGTTGGCCGGCGCGTAGCGGACCTGGGTGACGGTGACCTCACCGATCCCTTCACTGGCGGCGTCAGCGGTCCCCTCGATGGTGAATCCGACGCGTTCGAGCGCACCGGCCACGTTCGCCGCCTGCTTGTCGACCCCCGAACCGTTCAACACCCGGACCGGGATGCCCTCCTGAGGCCCGGCGGGCTGTTCACCCCGGAACCGGGCCAGAATCCGCTCGGCGGCCCGCTCATCGGGCCGCAGGATCGCCCCCGCGGACCCCGCGTAGTCCGGGGTGCCCGGAAACGAATAGGTGGTCAGTTCATCGGGGTCGAAGTTCCGGAAGCGGTTGGCCAGCTCGAGCATCCGGCCCGAGCTGAGCCCCTCGTCCACCCGGACACTGTCGACCACCGAGGCCATGATGGCGTTCAGCGTCGCCGGGTTGCGGAACGCCGCGGCCTCCGCCTGGGGGATGGCGTTGCGGATCAGCACCTGCTGGCGACTGATCCGACCCAGGTCCGAGGTGCCATCGGAATACCAGCCGTTGGCCTCCATCTGGGAGGGCGAGTCGACCATGTAGCGCAGCGACGAGGTGTCCACCGCCGGCTGGCCCAGCGTGTTGTACCAGAGGTACCGGGACCTGGCGAAGGCCAGCGCCTCGGTGCCGTCCAGATTGTGACAGCCCACCGTGGCGACGTTCAGTCCGGTGTGGTCGTCCCACATGGGCTTGTCGAAATACAGGTCCACGCCACCCATCGCGTCGATCAGCTTCTTGAAACCGACGAAGTCGACCTCGACGTAGTGGTTGATGGGAACTCGGAAGTTCTCCTGGATCGTGTCGATCAGCGTCGGCACCCCGATGGCGAAGGCCGCGTTGATCTTGTCGCTGCGGTCGGTGCCGGCGATGGGCACGTAGAGGTCCCGGGGGAACGACAGCAGCTTGGCCTCCTTGGACGACGGATCGAGCCGCAGGATCATGATCGTGTCGCTGCGCCGACCGGTCCCGTCGGGGTGGGTCCGGTACTCCTCGTTGTCCAGGAACGCACCCGCGTCCGCGTCGTCCTCGCCGATGCCCTCCCGCGAGTCGGACCCCACCACCAGGTAGTTCTCCGGACCGCCGGAGGCTTCGGCCAAGCCCAACTCGATCCGGTCGATCTGACCGAGACGCCAATTGAAATAGCCCACCGTGCAGGCAGCCAGCAACACCAGCACCGACAGCACCCCACCCAGGGCGATCACGGCCCGTTGAGCGCCGGTGCGCCGCGTCCGCCGGTCGTCCCCGCGGCCGGAATCCCCGAGCGGCTTCGCCCGCCGGCCAGCGGCACCGGAACCGGCGCGAGAGGTTCGTCTGAGGGTCTCGGAAGCCTGCGCCGCGCTCCCCGGCCGCCGCGGGATCGTGCGGCGGCCCGGCCCCGGTGGGTCGACAGCCATGAACGGCGAATTCTACCGAGGCCCACCCGGCGCACCACGCCATGGTGGCACCGGACACCGCAGGGTCACGACCGCGATTCGGATGGCGGACGGGGCTCCCGGGGCAGGCCCAGGATCCGCTCGGACACGATGTTGCGCTGGATCTCGGCGGTGCCGCCCCAGATGGTCTCGGAGCGGGAGAAGAAGAACGACACCTGCAACGGCGAAGCCGGATAGTCCCGGGCCATCGACCGTCGTCCCACCCCGGCGACGAACTCGTCGTCGGCCGACCCGGTGAGAATCTGGCCTTCGGCGCCCAGCACGTCCATGGCAAGCTCCATGGTGTCGCGGTGGGTCTCGGACCAGATCATCTTGTTGAGCGCGCCCAGCGCGCTCGTCCCGGAGTCCTTGCTCCCCGACAGGTTCGCCGACAGCGTGCGCAGGCCGTTGAAGCGCTGAATCTGGATGCGGCTCCACTGGGCGGCGAGCCGCTGGCGGATCACCGGATCGTGGATGCGGCCGTTGGCCCGGGCGATGTCGATGATCTGGTCGAGCTCCTTTTCGAAGCGGCGATAGGACACCGTGGCCGAGGAACCCCGCTCGAATCCCAAGGTCGTCATCGCCACCTTCCAACCGTTGTTCACCCCGCCCACGACCCAGTCGACCGGGCAGCGAGCCCCAGAGAAGAACACCTCGTTGAACTCGGCGGAGCCGTCGGGTTGCACGATGGGGCGGATCTCGATGCCGGGCTGGTCCATGGGCACCAGCAGATACGAGATGCCCTTGTGTTTGGGCGCATCCGGGTCGGTGCGGGCCAGCACGAAGCAGTAGTCGGCGTACTGGGCCTGGGTGGTCCACACCTTCTGGCCTTCGATGACCCACTCGTCACCGTCGCGGACCGCCCGGGTGCTCAACGACGCCAGGTCCGACCCCGCGTTGGGTTCGGAGAAGCCCTGACACCAGGAGATCTCCCCGGAGAGGATCTTGGGAATGAAGAACTGCTTCTGGTCCTCGGTCCCCCACTGCAGGATCGTGGGCCCGACCAGGGTGTCGCCGAAGAAGTCGCCCCGCATCGGCGCCCGGGCCCGGGCGAACTCCTCGGCGAGCACGACGTTCTGGATCGTGGACAATCCCTTGCCGCCGTACTCGGTGGGCCACGACGCGCACAGCCAACCGCCCTCACGCAGTTTGGCGACCCATTCGTCGTTGAACGCAGCCCGCTCCTCGGGGCTCATCGTGTAGTCCTCGTCGAACCACCCCGAAGGCAGGTTCTGCTCCAACCAGGCGCGGATCTCGACGCGGAACTCCTCGGCTTCGGCGGGATAGGTCAGGTCCATGCCCGCGATCCTGACCGGTCTGGGCGCACCGGTGCAACCGGTCCCCCACCCTTGGGCCGGCCTCAGGGACCGGCGCGGAACTGGCGTTCGCAGGTGTCCACGAACTCGCGGAACTCCGGGATCAGCTCGTCCAGGGAGTGGTCCGGATCGGTGGGATCTTCGCGGATGGCACTCTGGGCACCCTTGAACTCGTCGAAGGGGATCCCGGTGTCGTCGTCGGACATCTCGTCGTAGATGCACCCGCACAGCTCGGTGTGGTGGTCGGCCTCGCGGTCCTCGCTGCCGTCGGCGGGACCGAACCCGGCGACGCACCCGGCCACGAAGTCCTCACGCACCCCCGAGGAATAGCCGGTGGGGTCCTGTTGGCCCACGCAGGCGCCGGCGAACAGTGCGGTCAGCCCCAGAAGCGCGACGAGCCCCCGGAGACGCCGGCCTCGGGTGGGCGGGGTGCGGCGGGCACGGCGCGGCATGGTTGCGAGCATGGCCCGAGGTTACCGACGGCCCCGAAACACCGGGGAATCCGCCCCAGGTTCAGAGGTCGCCGAGCGCGTGGGCACGCTGGAACACCGTGTCGAGCATGGCCGGGGTGAGCCGACCGGTGAAGGTGTTCTGTTGGCTGACGTGGTAGCAGCCCAGCAGCGTGCGGTCCCCGGGAAGGTCCACCTCGACCGCGTGGCCGAAGTGCGGGCGGGGCCGCACGTCGAAATGCCGGGCGACCGCGTTGAACCCGAAGCCACCCAGCGCCACCACGACCCGCCAGGGCAGCACGTCCAGTTCGGTGGCCAGGTACGGCGCACAGTTGTCGCGTTCTTCGGTGGTGGGTTTGTTCTGCGGTGGCGCACACTTGACCGGCGCGGTCACCCAGGCACCGTGCAGCTCCAGGCCGTCGTCGCGGTCGACGCTGCGGGGCTGGTTGGCGAAGCCGGTGCGGTACATCGAGTCGTAAAGGAAGTCCCCGGATCGGTCGCCGGTGAACATGCGCCCGGTGCGGTTCGCCCCGTGGGCCGCCGGCGCCAGGCCGACCACGACCACCCTGGCTTCTGGGTCACCGAAGCCCGGGACCGGTCGGCCCCAGTAGGTCTGGTCCGCATACGCGGCACGCTTTTCCTCTGCGACCTTCTCGCGCCACTCCACCAGCCGTGGGCATCGCCGACACCCCACCACCTCGTGGCGAAGTTCGTCCAGGGTCGCGGTTCGTTCACGTTGTGTGGTCACGTTCCATCGATCGTAGGGCCTCGCGGCGGCGATCTCCGCTTCCAGACGGTAGGTTGCCCTGGGTGATCCGCGCGCCGACCCGGCGCGCCCGCCCACGTCCGGCGGACCCCTTCGGGCACGCCGGACGATCGACGATCGACGATTCGGAGCCGTGGTGTCCAGAGCGCGTACCTCGACAAAGAAGACCGGTGACCGTCAAGGGACCACGACGGTGCTCCTGGTCCGCCACGGGGCGACCCCGACCACCGGCAAGGTGCTCCCCGGGCGCGCCCCGGGACTGCACCTGGCGGACCTGGGCCGGGCCCAGGCCGAGGTCGCCGCCGACCGGATCGCCACGTTGACCTCGATCGAGGCGGTGTACTCGTCGCCTCTGGAGCGGGCCCGGGAGACCGCCCAGCCAATCGCCAAGGCGCTGGGCCTGCGGGTCCGTCAGGCCGCCGGGTTGAACGAGTGCGACTTCGGCGACTGGACCGGCCGCCAGATCTCGACCCTGGCGCGTCGCAAGGACTGGCAGATCGTGCAACGCGCACCCAGCCTGTTCACCTTCCCCTCCGGTGAGTCCTTCGCGGGCATGCAGCTCCGGATCACCCAGGCGATCGCCAAGCTGTGCGAGGCGCACCCGGGCGGCACCATCGTGGCGGTGTCCCACGCCGACCCCATCAAGGCCGCCGCTGCCGCCGCGCTGGGCACCCCGCTGGATCTGTTCCAGCGCATCGTGATCTCGCCGTGTTCGATCACCGCGGTGCGCTATGCGCCGTTGGGCCCCACGGTGCTCGCGGTGAACTCCACCGGTGCGGACCTGGCCCGCTCGATCCCCGCCTGAGCGCCGGAGCCGACGGGATGACGTCAGATTCGTTCTCGTTCGATCGACCGGACTTCTTCGTCGCCGGAGCGGTGGGTGAGCCGGGTCAGCGGGTGTTCTACCTGCAAGCCGGCCAGGACGACCGGGTGGTGGCGTTGCGCTGCGAGAAACAGCACGTCATGGCCCTGGCCCACCACCTGGAGGAGCTCTTCGCCGACCTGCCACCGGCCGCGCCCGACCCCGAGAGCCGGACGCTGCGAGAGCCGGTGGAGACCACCTGGCTGGTCGGCACGCTGGCCTTCGGATTCGACCCCACCGGGGACCGGATCATGGTCATCGCAAGCGAGTTGACCGACGACGACGACGGCGCCGAAGCGCGCTTTGCGATCACCCGCGCCCAGGCGATGTCGCTGATCGCGACGACCGAGGAGCTGCTCGCCGGGTCACGGCCGTCCTGCCGGATCTGTGGCCTGCCCATGGATCCGGAGGGCCACGTGTGTCCCCGGTCCAACGGCCACCGGCCCGGATGACGGGCGCTCCGGCGACGTTGGCCGCGGCGCTCGAAGCGGGCGCCACGGTCGAGGTCCTCGGTCGCATCCGGTGGAGCTCGAACGCCACGCTGCTGGTCGAGATCACCACACCGGGCGATGCCGACACCCGCCGGGCGGTCTACAAACCCGGTGAGGGCGAACGGCCCCTGTACGACTTTCCGCCCGGCATCTGGCGACGGGAGATCGCCGCGTACGAACTGGCCAAGGCTCTGGACTGGGACTGCATCCCCGAAACGGTGCCCTTCGACGGTCCTTTCGGGCAGGGGTCGCTCCAACGCTTCGTCGAGGTCGACTACGACGACCACTACTTCACGATGATCGCCGAGGAGGACCCGCTCCTGGACGCCCAGCTCCAGCGTCTGGCCGTGTTCGACCTGATCGCCAACAACACCGACCGCAAGGGGGGCCACTGCCTGCTGGACGCGGACCGGCACGTGTGGGGCATCGACAACGCCCTGTGCTTCCACGCCGAGTTCAAACTCCGCACGGTCATCTGGGACTTCGCCGGCCTGGCGATCCCCCCAGAGCTCCTCGAGGACGTGGAGACCCTGGTCGACACCGGCCTGCCCGAGACGCTGATCCGCTGGCTGGAACCCGACGAGGCCGACGCGGTGTGCACCCGGGCCCGTGCGCTGCTCCACGAGCGCGTCTTTCCCCACGACCCGACCGGACGGCGCTACCCCTGGCCGCTGGTGTGAGATCCGACACCGCCACGGGCCGGTGCGTCGACGAACCGGCCCGCGACGGTGTGTCGGTTGGCGTCAGCCGGACCCGCCGGGCCCGGCCGACGGGGTCAGGATCGGGCCTGCAGGGCCTCGATCAGCTTTGGCAGCACCTTGTGGACGTCGCCCACGATGCCCAGGTCGGCGACACCGAAGATCGGTGCCTCCTCGTCCTTGTTGATCGCGATGATGTTGGAGGCGCCCTTCATCCCGACCAGATGCTGGGTCGCCCCGGAGATCCCGCAGGCGATGTACACCGTGGGCTTGACGACCTTGCCGGTCTGGCCCACCTGGTAGGAGTAGGGCACCCAGCCGGCGTCGACGATCGCGCGGGACGCACCCGGTGCGCCCTTGAGCAGCTTGGCCAGCTCCTCGATCATCTCGAACTTCTCGGACTCGCCCAGACCCCGACCGCCGGAGACGACCACGTCGGCCTCGTCCAGCTTGGGTCCGGTGGACTCCTCGACGTGACGGTCCACGATCTTGGTGCCACCCAGCGCGTCGGCGGGGACCTCCAGGGAGGCCACCTCGGCGGCCCCGCCACCGGATTCGGCGGCGGCGAACGACTTGGGACGCACCAGCACGATGGCTGCACCGCCGTCATCCAGGGTGGTGGTCACGTTGGTGGTGCCACCGAAGACCGGCTGGGTCGCGGCGACCTTGCCACCCTCGGTGCTCACCTCGACGTTGTTCGACAGCAACGGACGGTCGATGCGCGCCGACAGATGCCCGGCGATGTCGCGGCCGTCGGGCGACGTGCCGAACAGGAACAGGTCGGGACCCTGGCCCGCTTCGACCTTGGCAGCGAGCGCCGCGGCGACGGGCACCCCCACCAGGGTGTCGGAGAGGTCGCCGGTGGCGTGGACGGTCGTGGCACCGTGGGCGCCGAGCTCCGCGGCGATCGCGTCGGCGTCGGCACCGCCGTAGAAGGCCTCCACGGTGTCGCCCAACTCACGGGCCTTGGTCAACAACTCCAGGGTGATCGACGCGACCTTGCCATCGAGGGCTTCGGCGTGGACCCAGATCTTGGAAACAGTCATCGGTTGGTCGGGTCCTTTCTCAAACGACCTTGAGGTCTTCGAGGAACGCCACGATCTTCTCGTGGGCGTCGCCCTCGTCGACGATCTTCTCTCCGGCCTCACGCTCGGGGGCCGGGGTCACATCGGTGATCTGCTGACGGGCGCCGTCCCAACCCACCTGGGAGGCGTCCAGGCCCAATCCGGCCAGGTCGAGCTGCTCGACCGGCTTGTTCTTGGCGGCCATGATCCCCTTGAACGACGGGTAGCGGGGCTCGACCACCCCGGCGGTCACCGACACCAGGGCCGGCAGCGACGTCGTCACCTCGTCGTATCCCGCCTCGGTCTGACGCTGGACCTTCAGGGTCCCGTCGGCGACCTCGACGCTCTTGGCGAAGGTCGCCGAGTTCACCCCGAGCAGCGAGGCGAGCTGGGCGGCGACGGTGCCGGTGTAGCCGTCGGAGGCCTCCACGGCGCTCAGCACCAGGTCGAAGCCCTCGACCCGGCCGATGGCGGCGGCGAGGATCTTCGCGGTGGACAGCGCATCGGAGCCGGCGATGGCCGGGTCCGACACCAGGATCGCCTTGTCGGCGCCCATGGCCAGCGCGGAGCGCAGTCCGGACACCTCACCGTCGGCGGTGACCGACACCAGCGTCACCTCGCCCTCCCCGGCGGCGGCGACGAGCTGCAGAGCCATCTCCACGCCGTAGGAGTCCGCTTCGTCCAGGATCAGCTTGCCAGAACGGTTCAGCGTGTTGTCGGCATCCAACGACCCGGGTTCTGCGGGGTCGGGAATCTGTTTGACGGTGACGACGACGTTCATGCCACGTATTCTCAAGCGCGGGCAACCGTGCGTACAAATCGACCGGCGCCATCGACCCGACCCCACGCCGAACACCGGACCCCGTGGCGAGGTGCGCCTGCCTCGCCCGCCCGCCGGGGCTCACCGGCGCGCCGGGGCCGAGGGCGGTCGAGGGGTGAGTGGACGGTAGGATCCGGCGCCTGTGTCCGAGTCGACGGTGAGCTCCCGGCAACGGTTCCTGGTGCAGCGAGGGCCCTGGATCGGCCTCGGTCTCGCCGTGGCGATCATGGCCTTCGGGGCCTGGCTGCGGCGTCACACGCTGGACGACTCGTTCATCAACTACCGCATCATCCGCCAGATCCAGGCGGGCAACGGCCCGGTGTTCAACGCCGGGGAACGAGTCGAGTCCTTCACCAGCGCGCTGTGGCTGGCCATCGTGGGCGTCGCCGACGTGCTGTTGCCGGTGCAACTGGAATGGATCGGCATGGCCGGTGGGATCCTGATGGGGCTGGTCGGTCTGGTGTTCGCCGCGTTCGGCGCCCGGGCGCTGCACCGGGTGGACGCCCCTGAGGCGCCCGACGACCCCGACGCGATCGACGTGCTGGTGCCCTTGGGCGCGCTGGTCGCCGCGGTGTTCCCGCCGATCTACCGCCTCATCGCCACCGGCCTGGAGGACGGGCTGTCGATCGCCTGGCTGGGCGCGTCGGTGTGGGTGCTGGGCACCTGGGCCAGCTCGGAGCGCCGCTTCGGCCTGGGCGCCGCCTTCCTGATCGGGCTCGGGGTGCTGGTGCGCCCCGACATGGCACCGTTCTGTGCAGCGTTCCTGGGCGCGGTGCTGATCGGCGACCGTCGCGCCGGGTGGCGACACGGCGCCGCGGTCGTGGCCGCGGCGGTGGTCCTACCCCTGGTCACCGTGGTGCTGCGCATGGGGTACTTCGGGGTGCTCACCCCCACCACGGCGATCGCCAAGTCCGCTCATCTGGCGCGCTGGGGACGGGGTTGGGACTACCTGGTCGACACGGTGGTGCCCTACGGATTCTGGATCCCCGCGCTGGTCATCGTGGCGGCCGGTTACGTGCCCCTGCTGCGGCGCCTCCGGAGCCCGGACGCGTCCGAGTCGGATCGGCGCCGCGCGCTGGTGGCCGGGGCCTTCGGCCTGGGCGCTGCGCTGTGCACCTTGTACATCGTGCGTCTGGGTGGCGACTACATGCAGACCCGGCTGCTGCTGCCGGCGCTGTTCGGGTTCCTGGCGCCGATGACCTTCGTGCACTGGCGGGTGCGGCGCCGTCCTGGCCTCGGCCACGTGCTGGCCGCGGTGACCCTGGTGTGGCTGGTGGTCTGCGGGTTCGTGCTGCGCACCGCCTCCGACGACCGGGAAGTGCTCTTCGAACCGCAGAACGCGGTGACCCTGGAACAGTTCGCTGCGGCCGCGCCCGGTCCGATCGTGCCCGAGCCCCTCGCGCCGGGAAGCGTCCACTACATGCAGGAGCTGCTCCCCTACCCCGGTGCCCGGGGCGACACGCCGATCCTCGTCGAGCTGGGCGTGGGCAAGGTGGGCTTCGCCGCCGGCGAAGACGTGTACGTCCTCGACGGGTTGGGCCTGGCCAATCCGATCGCGGCGCATCTGGAACTGCGCGGTCGGGGCTGGCCCGGCCACGAGAAGCTGCTGCCCCAACCCTGGATCGCGGCGCTGGCCACCGCGCCCGGTTCCGATGTCCAGCTCGAGGACGTGCCCCGTCCTCCCGAGCTGGTCAACGACGGCGAACGCGTCGTGTTTCCCCGCAACGACGACCCGGCGGGTCGGTCCTTCGCCGAGCGGGTCGCAACCGCCCGTGGGGTGCTGGCCTGTGACCGGATGGCCCGTTTCGTGGACTCCTACCAGGCCCCGCTGACCTGGCGGCAGTTCGCGTCGAACCTGCGCCATGCCGTCGGCCACCACCGGCTGGTGATCCCCGGTGAGCCCGCCGATGCCGCCGAGGCGCTGTGCTCCCCCGCCGAGCAGGCCCGCGTCGCCGAGTTGGCCGCGGCTGCCCGCTGACCGAGATCGGCGCGCCGCCGGGCAGGGCGGTCCCGATGAGGTTCTGTCAGACTTCCCCGGCGTGCGGCTCCTCCTGATCGTCAACCCGTCGGCGTCCTCGGTGAACGCCCGTGTGCGGGTGCTCATCGAGTCGAAGCTGGCCGCCGACCACGAGGTGCAGGTGGTGGCCACCACCCGGCAGGGCCACGCCGCGCGGCTGGCCCGAGGGGCGGCCTCCACGGGAACGGCGGTGGTCGCGGTGCTGGGCGGGGACGGCACCCTGAACGAAGCGGCGAACGGCCTGGCGGGAACGGACACGGCGCTGGCACCCCTGCCGGGCGGGTCCACCAACGTGTTCGCCCGCACGATCGGGCTGCCCAACGACGCGGTGGCCGCCACCGACGAGCTGGTGCGCTCCCTTCGTTCACCGGCCGAGTCGATCGGTCGGGTCGGCCTGGGCAAGGCCGACGACCGGTACTTTCTGTTCCACCTGGGCCTGGGGTTCGACGCGGCCCTGGTCGAGCAGGTCGAACGCCGCGCCCCGCTCAAACGCTGGGCCGGTCACCCACTGTTCGCGTGGGCCGGGGTGAGTGCGTGGTTCCGGCATTATGACCACCGACGGCCCCGCTTCGCGGTGCGCTACCCCGAGGACCCCGACGACACCGCGGCCGTGGAGGACGCGGTGTTCGCGGTGATCGCCAACACCAACCCCTACACCTTCGTGGGCAACCGGCCCTTCGACATCGCACCGGCGGCCACCCTGGAGCGGCCCCTGTCCACGGTGACGGTTCGGGACCTGCGCCTGTGGCGGATCCTGCAGTTGACCGGCGCCGCGCTGGTCTCCGCGGAACGGCTGGCCAGGGTGGGAGGGGTGGCGATCCGTTCGGACGTGCGCCAGGTCGAGGTGGTGGGCCATGGCACCTTCCCGGTGCAGATGGACGGCGAAGCCCTCGGCCCCTCCCAGGGGCTGCGGGTTCTGCACGTCCCCGACGTCCTGGCGCTGGTGCGCCCGCTGTCGGGTGGGTCCACCTAGGACCGGGGATCGGGGCGCGCGTCGAGCGCGGCCCGGGCGGCGACCGGATCGTTGGTGATGATCCCGTCCACGCCGAGGTCGGCCAGCTCGACGATGCGCGCCGCGTCGTCGACGGTCCAGGTGTTCACCTGCACCCCGCGGTCGTGCGCGGCGGCGACCACCTCGGCGGTGGTGGCATCCGCGGGAGGGTGCAGCGCCACGTGACCGTCGTCGACGACGTGGGAAACCATCCGGTCCACGTCGTCGACCGCGAGGACCAGCCAGCCGGTGGGCACCTCGGGGCCCAGCCGACGCACGTGCACCAGATCCAGGTAGTTGAAGGCGGACACGACCACGTCGGCCACCCGGTCCAGGTCCCGGACCATGCCGACCACCCCGGCGGCGACGATACCGGTGTCGTCGTGGTCGGGTTCGCCGGGAAAGTTCTTGATCTCGATGTTCACCTTCACCCCGGCGCAGGCCGCCATCGCCTCGCGCAGCGTGGGCACCTCGGTGGGCAGCTCGACGCGGCGCAACCCGATCAGGGGACGTCCGTCCGCCAGGTGGGCGTCGTGGTGCACCACCAGCTCGTCGTCGGCGGTGCGGCGCACGTCGAGTTCCACCCCGTCGGCGCCTCGGGCGCGGGCCGCGGTGAACGCCTCGAGGGTGTTCTCGGGAAACTCCACGGACACCCCACGGTGCGCGTAGAGGAGCGGAGCGGTGGGACCTGGCATGATGGAGGGCATCGTGACAGCTTCGCGCCCGGGCCTCCCCCCGGTGCGACACATGTCTCATTCCAGGTGAACAAAAGTTTGCGAAAAGTGCTTGCCCGAGTGAGCAGGCCGCGCTAGCGTTGCCACGTCCCGCCTAGCACACTGCCTCGAACAGGTGCAAAGGCTCGTGAATCCGGTCACGAACGTGACTGTCCGACACCCTGGAGTGAATCGTGGCGCTCAATGCCAGCCACCTGCTGTCCCTCACGCTCGCCTCCGATGAGTGGCGTGCCAACGCGGCCTGCCGGGACACCAACCCGGATCTGTTCTTCCCGGTGGGCACCACCGGCCCGGCCATCGAGCAGATCGCCGCGGCCAAGGCGATCTGTGGGGAGTGTCCGGCTCGCGAGGAGTGCCTGGAGTACGCCCTGGCCACCAACCAGGACTCGGGCATCTGGGGAGGCACCTCCGAAGAGGAGCGCCGGGTGATGCGCCGCCAGCTCCAGGCCGCCAAGCGCTCCGCCTGAACCCCGCTGCAGCGTCGCCGACCACGGCGACGCTCCCCCGCCCCTGGGAAGGCGGCCCGGTCAGTGGCCGTGCAGGGGCACCGACAACGACACGGTGGTTCCCCCCGACTCCGAGGTGGTGGCGTCGATCGAACCCGACAGGTCCGACACGACCAGCGCCCGCACGATCGACATGCCCAGACCCTCGGCCTGGGTGATGTCGAAGTCGGCGGGCAGACCTCGGCCATCGTCGCTGACCCGGACCGACAGGTGCTCACCGTCGTTGTCCAGGTGCACGACCACCTCGCCACCACTGGTGTCGAATGCGTGATCCACGGCGTTCTGCAGCAACTCGTTGATCACCACCGCCAGCGGGGTCACCACCTCGGCCGGCGCGATCCCCCCGTTGCCGGCAATGCGGAACGCGACCCGCTGTTCGGGCGCGACGAGGCCCTCTTCGACCATGCGGACCAGCGGCCGGAGAATGTCCACGAAGGGCACGTCCTCGCCGGCCTCGCGGGCCAGCATCTCGTGGACGAGCGCGATCGAACGGATCCGTCGCACCGATTCCTCGATGGCCGCCTTGGCCTCGTCGCCGGCCAGGCGGCGACCCTGCAGCCGCAGCAGCGCCGACACGGTCTGCAGGTTGTTCTTGACCCGATGGTGGATCTCGCGGATCGTGGCGTCCTTGGACAGCAGCAGCCGGTCCCGTCGGCGCAGCTCGGAGATGTCCCGCACCAGCACCACCGCGCCCGACACCGCGTGCCGGCCCAGCAGCGGGATGCAGTGCAACAGCACGATCACGTCGTCGGTGTGCTCGATCTCCACGGTCACCGGGCGGCGCACGTCGAAGGCCTGGCGGACCACCTCGTCGTCCATGCCCAGCTCCGCGAGGTTCATCCCCTCGGGGTTGGCGTGCACCCCGATCCGGTGCAGCGCGGAGACCGCGTTGGGTGAGATGTAGGACACGCGGGCTTCGCCGTCGAGCACGAAGACCCCGTCACCCACCCGGGGCAGTTCGTCGCTGCCCGAGTCCATCTGCTCGAAGGGGTAGGCGCCGTCCGCGATCATCCGGGCGAACTCGTTGAAGATCTCCGCGTACACCCGTTCCAGCTCCCCGGGCGCCCGGCCGATCATCGTGGGCGTCTCCCGGGAGAGCACCCCGATGACCTCATCACCCAGACGCACCGGGATGCACACCTCGCGCACCACCTCGCGCAGGTGCTCCACCTCGCGTTCACCGTCGATGATCTGGCCGAGCTGGAAACACCGGAACACCAGAGGCCGTTCGTCCTCGGCGTACTCGCGGCCGATCATGTCGGTGCGGTACAGGGTCTGGCTGGTGGAGGGCCGCACCTGGCCCACCACCACGAACTGTTCGGAGGCGTCGTCGACGGGCACGTACAGGAACAGATCCGAAAAGCAGAAGTCGGCCAGGATGTGCCACTCGGCGATGAGCTGTTCCAGATGGCGTTTGCGTTCGCCGCTGACCCGACCCCGAACCTGGGCCAGGGCGACCGGGTCGCTGCGCTGCCCGCTGGGCACGACCGGCAACGGGCCGGTGCGGTAGGCGGCGTCGTCGGCGGGGGTCACCGCCGCTCACCCTAGGCGGCGCTCCCCCTCCCACCCCGACTCATCGGTCGTCGCCGTCGACGCACCCCATCGGCGGGGTCTCAGTGCCAGATGTGGGCACCCAACTCCAGCAACCCGCCCAGGTCGTGGATGTCGTCGGAAAGATACGGCACCGAAGCCAGCACCCCGGACCGCCGCGCCAGGTCCTTGTGCAACTCCGATTCGCGTTTGGCGACCACCTGGAAGTCCAGGAAGCTGTCGGCCACCTGGCGCAGCACCCGGGCCACATCGTCGCCTCGAGCGTCCAACCCGGTGAGCGCGCCGGCGACTTCACCGGCCACGTCGTCGGCTCGGGCGACGACCTCCCGGGCCGCGTGGGTGGCGTTGGTGGACCGCAGATAGGCGGGCAGCACCTTGTTGAGCACGATCGCGCCCAGGTCCATGCCCTCCGCGGCGAGCGCGTCGATGAAGTACGCGGTCTCGGCCACCGGGGCGGCCTCCAGGGTCGACACGACCAGGAAGCTGGTGCGCCGCTGGGTGAGCAGCCCCTGCACCGCCTCGGCACGTTCGACGAACCCTTCGTGCATGGTCTGGAACAGCATGAAGAACTCGGCGATGTCGGCGAGGAACTGCGAGCCCAGGATCCGGTCCGCGATCGACATGAACGGTTTGGTCGCGACGGTGAACACCCGCGACTGGTAGGGCGCGGTCAGCCAGCGCAGCAGCCGGCTGGAGAAGAAGTCGGCCATCCGTTCGGGCGCGGCCAGAAAGTCGATGGCGTTGCGGGTCGGTGGGGTGTCGACGACGATCAGGTCGTAGCGTCCCGAGGCGTGGATGTCGTAGAGCCGCTCCATGGCGATGTAGTCGTGGCTCTGCACGAACCGGCCCGAGATGTTGGTGTACAGCGGGTTCGACAGGATCGCGTCACGGGTCTCGGCGTCGGGCGCGTGGCGGGTCACCAGGTCGTCCCAGGAGGCCTTGGTGTCCAGCATCGCCGCCCACAACTCGCCACGGGGCTTCACCCCCACCTCGGCGAACGCTTCGGCCGGGATCCGGGTCTCGGCGTTTCCGAACCGTTCGATGCCCATCGCGTTGGCCAGCCGCCGCGCGGGGTCCACGGTCACCACCAGCACCTTGCCGCCCAGGTGCACCGCGGCCAGCGCGGCCACCGCGGCGGCCGTGGTGGTCTTGCCCACGCCGCCCGCGCCGCACGAGATCAGGATCTCCTTGGAGGCCGCGAGGGCTTCCAGAGAATCGGGAGCAGCGGGCGGGGGCACGGTCAGTCCAGCTCCTCGCCGAGCGCGTCGGCCACCAGGCGGGTCACCCGCACCCCGTGGGCCCGGGTGAACAACTCGGGCAGGTACAGCACCGGCGCCGACCCCTGCAGCTCCTGGCGCAGCCGAACCAGGTGCTGGGCCTGGGTGCGGCGCAGGGTCACCGCGAGGCGGGCACCGTCGAACAGGGGCGTCAGGTTCTCTTCCAGGCGGTCCTGCACCAGGGTGGCCGCCGGGCCGGTGGAGACCTGGTCGAAGATGCGTTCCTCCGAATCGGTGAACAGCTCGGGCAGGACCCGGTTGACGACCACCGCGGCCAGATCCACGTTGGTCTCGGAGGCCAGACGGTCCCGCAACTCCAGGGTCTCGGTGACGGGCATCTCCTGGGGGGTGGCCACGATCACGGTACCGGTCTGGGCGGGGTCGCCCAGGATGTCGAGCATCCAGGAGGTCTGAGTGCGCACCATGCCCACCTGGACCAGCTCGCTGATCGCCTGCGGCGCGGCGAGCTGGCTGACCACGTGCCCGGTCGCCGAGGCGTCCACCACGATCAGGTCGTAGGTACGTTCGCGCACCTCCCAGCAGAACTTGCCGACGGTGAGGATCTCCTTGACGCCGGGCGCGGCCGAGGCCACGAAGTCGAAGGTCTTGGCCAGCGGGCCGATCCGGGCCAGCAACGGCACCTTGAGGTGCAGGCGCAGGTACTCCTTGAGCGACTCCTCGGTCTGCATCGCCATGGCGTCCAGGTCCTGGGTGACCGGGCGCGCCTCGAAGCTCAGCGGGCCGGCCTCCAGGAACGTCGACAGGTCGCCCTTGGCGTCGACCTCACAGACCAGGGTGCGCCGGCCGGTCGACGCGGCGCGCATGGCCAGCCCGGCGGCGACGGTGGTCTTGCCGACGCCACCTTTGCCGGTGACGAACAGCAGCCGTCGGTCCAGAAGGTTCAGGGTCATGACCGAAGGGGTACCGGCGGAGGGGCCGGATGGTCCGGGATCAGGATCCGAAGCCGACTCGGGGCACCGCGTCGGGACTGGCGATCTCCACGTAGCTCAGACGGGCGACGGGCACGCCCACCTGACGGCCGCGACGGTCGGTGATCCAGAACATGCCGTCCGCGTTGGCCATCGCCTCGTCGACGAGCTTTCGCACCGCGTCACCATCGACCTCGTCACCGAGGTCGACCACCAGTTCCTTGGAGCTGTAGCTGACTCCCAGACGTACGTCCACGCCAGGTCCTTTCTCGTCGATGACGGTTCGACCGTCCGGCCGCAACGCGTCATCCTACCGGCGCACCCCGGAGGCTCCCGTACCCGCCCGGGGGCCGGCTGGTTTGCCATGATGGTGCCACCGTGTCCGGAACCGTCGTGCGATCAGGAAACCTCCGGAGGCGTCGGGCGCTGGCGGTGCTCGTGGCAGGAGTGCTCGCCGCGGGCGGGACCGGTTGTTCCTCCGGGCCCGAGCGCGACGCGGCGGCGTTCTGCGAGGCCTATGTGAGCGTGGCCGACACCGGAGCCGATCTGGCCGACCCCGACGAGGTGTCCCTCGCGACCCTGCGGAACCAGGTCGCCGCGATCGACGACGCGGCCGCCGAGGCCGCCCGGGTGGCCCCCACCGAGATCGCCGACGCGGTCGAGGCGCTCGTCGAGCCACTCGACCAGATGCGCACGGCGCTCGAGGACGCCACCACCCGGGCCGAAGCCGGCGAGGCGCTGTCGGACTACGGCGCCGCCACCAGAGCGGTCGCCGACGACCAGGCGCGGCTGGACGACTGGGTGGCCGCCAACTGTGGCGTGGTGCCGGTCACCTCGACGACCACGCCGGTGACGCTGCATCCGCCGACGACGGGCTGAGGAATGTCCCGGGCCTACCTCGACCATGCCTCCTGTGTGCCGCTGCGCCCCGAGGGGCGCGCCGCGCTGGTCGAGGCGCTGGAGGCCGCCGGCGCGGACCCGGGGCGGATCCACACCGAGGGCATGGCCGCCCGCGTCGCGCTGGAACAGGCCCGCACCCGGGTGGCCGACCTGGTGGGTGCCCGCAACCGCTCGGTGGTGTTCACCTCGTCCGCGTCCGAGGCGATCGCCGCCGCCTGCTGGGGTGCGGCGCGGGCCCGGGGTGGCCCCCAGGTGCTGGCTGCCGTTGAACACTCCGCGGTGCGTCGGTCCGCGGCCCGCGCCGGCGAGACGGTCGAACTGGCCGTGGACGAGCTGGGCCGGATCGACCTGGAGGGTCTGGACGCCGCGCTGGCCACCGGACCGTCGCTGGTGCACGTGCAGTGGGCCAACCACGAGGTCGCGACCCGCCAGCCCGTGGCCGAGGTGGTGGCCCGCTGCCGGGAGGCCGGGGTGTGGTGCCACGTGGACGCGGCCCAGGGCGTGGGTCGGGACCCGATCGACTTCGACGCGCTGGGCGCGGACCTGTTGTCGCTGTCGGGAGCCAAGTTCGGCGCGCCGATGGGCACGGGAGCCCTGGTGGTGCGCCGCGGGGTGCGCCTGGAGCCGCTGATCCTGGGCAGCGACCAGGAGCGGGCCCGCAGGGCCGGGCTGGAGGCGGTGCCCTCGCTGGTGGGGATGGGAGCGGTGGCCGAGCTGCTGGCCGATCCCGCCATCCGGGATGCCGAAGCCCGGCGCGACTCGGCCCGCATCGAGGCCCTCGCCACCGCCTTGTGCGGCACGGACGACCCCGGGGGCATCGTGCGCCTCGGAGACCCCGAGGACCGGGCGCCCCACATCCTGTGCGTCGGAGTCGCCGGGGTGGAACCTCAGGCGGTGCTGCTGGGCCTCGACCAGCGCGGCGTCGCGGTGCATTCGGGGTCCTCGTGTGCGACCGAGGAACTCGAGCCCTCGCCGGTGCTGGCCGCGATGGGCGCCGACGCGGACCGGTCCCTGCGCTTGTCGGTGGGCTGGACCACCACCGACGACGACATCGCCCGCACCGCCGAAGCGGTGGGCGAGGTCGTCACCCGCCTGCGGTCCCTGGCCTGACCGTCACGACGACCAACCTGGGACCGTCACAACCGGTCGAGGACGGCCCGGGCGTCGGTGGCGATGTGGGCGAAGCCGCGTTCGTCGGCCACGTCGAGCGCGGAGCGGGCCAGCTCACGGGCCCGCTCACCGTCGTCGTCCCGACCGCGCTCGGCGAGCACGGCCGCCCAGGCGGCGTCGCTGTAGGCGGTCAGCAACGGCGATCCCATCCGCCGGTGCACCGCGTCAGCCGCCGCGAACCAGCCGTCGGCGGCGTCCAGATCGCCCAGCAGATGATCCAGGCACCCCAACCAGTACGCCATGGCCGCATCGATCGTCGCCAGGGTGGTGACCACGTGGTCGGCGAACGGTTCGAGCCGCTCCCGAAGAAGCCGCGCAATGTCGACGTCGCCGATCGTCACGATGGCCTGGGTCCAGTTCGCCATGGACGTGGTGAGCATGTGGCCCTCCTGCATCGCGAAGCCTGCGGCGCGTTCCAGTTCGATGAGCTGGCGGGTCCGGTCGAAATCGCCGGCCAACGCCGCGGCCCGGGCGAGCACGGCCCGGTAGATCGCCCGATCGGGGTGCTCGGCGACCACCCCTTCCAGGGTCGGCACCAACTCGGCCAGGAGTCCCCGGTGCGACTGGATGCACAGATGCTGGGCGCCGTAGATCGAGAACGCGTCGGGCACGCCGTAATCGGTTCCCAGATGCAACGCCTGCTCCGCGGTCTGTGCGGCGGCATCCAACTCACCGCTCAGGATCGCGGGAATCACCTTGTAGAAGGTGACCGTCCAGCGCTTCTGCGCGTCGGCAGTGCGCGCCAGCATCGAGTCGATCGCCACCAGGCCCCGGCCGTTGCGTTCGGTGTCCCCCACCTCGAGCGCGAGGCCGACATCGACGAACAGGTGCTGGCACGCCAGGTCGGTGTCGGTCAGCTCGTCGCGGTGCGCTCCGACCTCGGCGCACCACTCGGAGCGGTCGGCCAGCGTGGCCGGATCCGGCACGGCGCGGGCCGCCTGCACCAGGATCTGCGCCCGGACGTCCGGCGGTGCCGATTCGGTGAGTTCGATGGCTTCCCGGACCAGCGCAACGCGCTCGTCGACCCCGGCTTCGTACAGGCGCTCCATCGCGAAGGGCACCAGCAACATCGCCCGGTCGGTGTCGTCGTCGACCACCGACAGTGCGCGGTCCAGCCACTGGATCCGCTCGTGGTCGGTGGCGTCGATGTTGCTCTGCCATCCCCGCGAGTTCAACAACACCGCCCGGACCAGCAGATCGGGACGATCCAGACGGTCGGCCATGGCGGAGGCCTCCAGAAGGGTGGCCCGGTAGTCGCCGCGTCCGCTGAGTTTCTGGGCTTCGCCGAGCTCGATGAGGATTTCGAGTCGTCGCCCCTCGTCGGTCTGGTCGCCGTGGTCGTGGTGGTCGAGAGCTCGGGTGAACCAGTCGACGGCGTCGTCGGGAGCGACCCGCTCCAGCGCCTGACGTCCGGCGAGCAGCTCGTAGGTCACGACCTTGTCGGTGTCGATGTTCACCGCGTTGGCCCAGTGATTGGCCAACTCTCCCGCCCGGGAAGTCGCGTCGCCCGAACCTTCTAGCACTTCGGCGATCGTCCGGTGCATCCGGGCCCGGCGGGTGGCCGACAGCCCCACGGTGAGGGTGTGGCCGATCAGGGCGTGGGCGAACGTGTAGACACCCACCTGGTCGGTCGTGGCCAGCACCGAGGCGTCCACGGCCGCGTCGCACAGGTCGATCACGGTGTCTTCGTCGATGTCGGCCACCACCGAGAGGGTCTCGATGTCGAAGTCACGACCCATCACCGCCGCGGCGGACAGCAGCTTGCGGGTCTCCTCGCCCAGCGCGCCGATCCGTTGACCGACCACCTCGGTCACACTCACCGGCAGCCCCACCTCGGCCAGGTCCATGGTCCCCACCCAGTGGCCCGTTTCGTCCTGCACCATCGCACCGATGTCCCGCAGGTGCCGCAGGATCTCACCGACGAAGAACGGGTTGCCGGCCGTCTCGGCCAGCACCGCGTCGCGCAATCCGAGCCCGTCGTCGTCCATCTCGTGACCCGCGGTGCGTTCGAGCAGCTCCAGCAGGTCCTGATCACCGAACCCCGTCAACGGGATCCGTTGCACGCCCGATTCACGGTGGAACACCGCCAACAGGTCGCTCAACGGATCACCGTCCTGGACCTCCGAATCCCGGAACGTGCCGATCACGACCAGGCGCATCGGTTCGCCGCTGGTCACCACGTGGCGCAGGAGGTGCAGGCTCTGGCGGTCGGTCCAGTGCAGGTCGTCGAGCACCAGCACCACCGGATCGATCGCCGCGGCCCGCATCAACAGGTCGGTGACGCAACCGAACAGCACGAAGCGTTCCGACTCGCCCACCTCCCCCGAGGGCACCTCGACGCCGGCCTTGGCGGCGAGGCGAGGCACCAGACGGGCCAGCGAGGGTCCCCGGTCGGCGACGTGATCAGAGAGCACCGAACCGTCCACCGCGTCCAGGAGCATGTCGAGAGCTTCGATCCAGGGCTGGTACGACACGCCGAGCCCGTCGTCGGAACGGCCGTAGACGACCGTGGCCCCACGGTCGGCGAGTTCAGCGGTGACCTGGGCGGTCAGCGTGGTCTTGCCGATCCCCGGCTCCCCCGCCAGCAGAGCCACCCGCCGCGTGGCGCCGGTCGAGGCTTCCTTGTACAGGCCGAGGATCTGGTCGGCTTCGGCGGTCCGACCCACGAAGGTGGGGGCCAGCGACGAGACCAGACGGGGCGGCAGCGCCGCCCCGGCACCGGCGTCGAGAGGCTCCCAGCACACCCGGCTGGTGGGCACCGGGCCTTCCAGTCCCTTCAGCTCCAGGTCGCCCACCGCTTCGAAGTCGATCTCGAGGCGGGACCCGGTGAGCAGTCTGGTCAGGTCGGTGCACAGCACCTCGCCGCCCTCGGCCACCCCACACAGCCGGGCGGCCTGTACCACCGGCGCGCCGAACACGTCGCCGGACTCGTCGACGTCCACGTCTCCCACCGCGATCGCCACCCGGATCTCCAAGGGCTCGTCCGCGTGGCGGTTGCGCTTGTCGAAGCCCTGTTGGATGGCGGCACCGGCGGCGACCGCGTCGACCGCCGAGTCGAACACCACCAGCAACCCGTCTCCCAGGTTCTTGACCTCGCGGCCGTTCCGGTCGACGAACCCGGCGCGCAACAGCTCGAAGTGTTCGAGGCGGAGGGTCTCGGCGGTTTCCTCACCGACCCGCGACATCAGTGCCGTCGACCCGACCAGGTCGGTGAACATCACCGTCAACGTCGCCGCCATCGAATCCACCTTCCTCCATGCTCGTCCCCGCAAACCTAGTCCAGCCGCCCCACCCCGATGCCGGTTGCGAAATTCGGAGCGAAAAGGCGGCTATGCCGCCTTTTCGCTCCGAATTTCACTGAGTGGTTGGCCTCCGGGGCGATCGGCTCCCGGGGGCGGTCAGCTTCCGGGGGCGGGCGGGTTGTCGGGTCCCGGCGGGGCCGTGGACGCCGACGGCGGGGTCGACCCCGGCGCGGCGGGTTCCGTCGCCGGCGTCGTGGTGGTGGGGGCCCGCAGGGCGGGGCGGATCGCGTTGTTGACCATGGGCAGCACCGGGTGGTTCCCGGGGAGCTGCATCGCGTCGATGCGCGCCACGTAGTCCTCGGCCGCGGCGCGGTCTCCCTGCTGCAGCGCGAACAGCGCCGAGAACGCCAGCGCGTCGGCATACTCGGGTTCCAGCTCCAGCGCGCGCTCCAGGTCCGTCCGGGCCCGCTGGGCGAATCGTTCCACGTCGGCTTCGGCGGCCACCCCCTCGAGCTGCTGGGCCAGCAGCGCTTCGGTACGGCCCCGGTAGGTCAGGGCCACGGCGTCGTCGGGTTCGGCGTCGAGTCGTTCGGTGAAGCACTCCAGGGTGGCCACCGCGCTCGTTGCGAAGTCCGAGCCGTCCTCGGCATCGCCGAAGGTCCGGCCCATCTGCTCGATGCACCGCTGGGTCTGGTCGGCCGCCTCGAGGGTCCCGTCCTCCGCGGCCGTCGACCGGGTGCTGCCCGAGGTCGAGGTCACCACGAGTCCGGCGACCACCGCGACCACGGCCACCGCGGCCACGGCCAGGACCCGGCGCCAGCCGCGGTGGGTCGGTTCGGTGGCGTCGATGAGCTCCTGGCGGTGTTCGATCGCTTCGATGACGCGGGCGGCGCGCACGGTGTAGTCGTCACGCAGGGTGGCGTAATCGTCGTCGTCCAGGTCGCCGGCGGCGTGTTCCCGGTCGAGGTCCTCCAACGAGGTCAGCAGGAAGTCCCGCTGTTCCTCGAGTGCGGCCAGCTCGTCGAGGTCCACCCGACCCGGACGGGTCTCGGTGTTCACCGTGCCGGTGCTCCCCCGTCCGCGCCATGGCGTTGCTCCAGCGCTTCGGCGACCCGGGCGGCGTCGTCGGGGGTGACCTCGTCGTCCCCGCGGCGCCGCCAGCGCAGGAACGCCGCCCCCAGCACCGCGGCGGCCACCACGAAGGCGACCACCGGAATCGCCCAGATCAGCCCCTCCAGACCTTGGCGCGACGGGGTCAGGAGCACTTCGGAGCCGTACCGGTCGGTGAACCAGGCCCGGATCTCGTCGGGGGTCCTGCCCTGGGTGAGCTGTCGGCGGATCTCTTCACGGCCGGCCACCGCGGTGGGCGCGTCCGAGTCGGCCATCGACTTGTCGGTGCACTGGGGACAGCGCACGGTCTCGGCCACCGAGCGGGTCCGGTCGGTCAGCGACGGTTGTGCCGTGGTGGTGCTGCCCACCACCAACGCCACGACCAGCACCGCGATCAGCAGCGCCCAGGGCAACGCGCGCGACGCGAAGGACCGTCGGGTGCTCACGGCTCGGCCACCGGCGTGGGAGCCGGGCCCGACAGCGCGGCGCCCCGGGCGATCATCTCGTCGAGTTCGCCTTCGGTGACCGTGGAGATCGTCTTGGCGACGATGACCCCGTCGGGGTTCACCACGAAGGTCTCGGGCACCTTGGCCACGCCCCAGTCCAGGCCGATGGTCTCGGTGTCCACCGCGAGCACCGGCCAGGACGAACCGCCGAACTCCTCGAAGAACCGTCGGGCCGACTCGGGCGTGTCCTGGAACAGCACGTTCACCAGCTCCGCGTCGCCGGCGGCCTGGTGGCGTTCGGCCCAACGGCGCAGCTCGGGGGCTTCGTCGCGGCAGGGCTGGCACCACGAGGCGAAGAAGTTGACCACCACGAACCGACCCCGCTCGTCGGTCAGATCGAAGTGGTCGCCGTCGATGGTGGTGCCCGACAGCGGTGGGGCGACCTTGCCCAGCAGCGGCGACTCGGCGGATTCGGTCTGGGTCTTGGACACCGCGAGCAGCCCGACCAACGCGACGAGCACCACCCCGACCCCCAACGCGGCGAGGCGCACCGGGGAACGTCGCCGGCGCCGCGGCGAGCCGGTACCCGGGTCGCCGGCCGAATCGCCGGTCCCGGTCTCGCGGGTGGCGGTGTCGTCGGTGCTCATGACGCCCCCACCGGAGCCGACCGGTCCTTGCCGGCGGCGCCGTCGGCCCCGTCGGCCCCGTCGGCCTCGGCCTCGGCTCCTGTCTCGGAGTCACGACCCGGTCCCGACCGGCCCGGTTGTTCACCGTCGCCGATCGGCGCCGACACCGGGTCGGTGGGGATCCGCCGTCGACCCGGGAACGCCGCCAGCACCGAACCCACGAAGATCAGGCCGCTGCCGACCCAGATCCAGGACACCAGCGGTTCCACATACACCCGCACCGTGATGGGCCCGCCCGGTTCACTGGGCATCGAGAGCAGCGACAGGTACACGTCGTCGATCGGGGTGGAGCGCACCGAGGGGGTGCCAACGACCTGGGAGGCGTTCGCGAACTGTTTGAGTTTGGGAGCGTGCACCGGCCCGCCGTCGATCCGGATACGGGCCTCGTGCACCATCGCGTTGCCGTCACGGTGCGACCCCGCGCCCAGGTAGGTCACCGTGTGTCCGGCCAGCCGAGCCGTCTCGTTCTCCTCGAGGGTGAAGTCGCCCTGGCTGACATAGGCGCTGGAAGCCACCACGCCCACGACCACCACGACCACGCCGATGTGCACGATCATGCCGCCGTTGGTGCGGCCCACCAGGCCACGCCAACCCTGACGTCGGGTGGCCAGCACGATCTGGCGGAGCGAGGCGCCCACCACGAACCCACCCAGACCGAACACGACCAGGGGCACGAGACCCCGGGCGCCCACGGCGACCGCGAAGACCACGGTGGCCGCGCCGACCCAGGCGGGAATCAGCAGACGGTGCCGCAGGGTCTCGGTGGAGGCCTTGCGCCAGGGCAGGGCCGGCGCCACCCCCATCAGGAACAGCAGGGCGATCACGATGGGGCCGATCATGCGGTTGAAGTAGGGCGCGCCCACGGTGATCTGGGTGTCGTTCAGCGCCTCCACGATCAGCGGGAAGACCGTGCCCAGCAGCACGACCAGGGCGAAGCAGGCGAACAGCAGGTTGTTGACGAGGAACGCGCCCTCACGGGACACCGGCGAGTCGATCCGGCCCGGGGATCGCAGCCGGTCACCCCGCCAGAAGATCAGGCCCACGCTGACGGCCACCACCACACCGAAGAACCCCAGGAACGCCGGGCCGATGCCCGATTCGGTGAAGTTGTGGACCGAGTTGAGCACCCCGGACCGGGTCAGGAACGTGCCCAGGATCGTCAGCGAAAACGTGGCGCACAGCAGCGACAGGTTCCACACCCGCAGCATCCCGCGGCGTTCCTGGACCATCACCGAGTGCAGATAGGCGGTACCGGTCAGCCAGGGCAGCAACGACGCGTTCTCCACCGGGTCCCAGGCCCAGTAGCCGCCCCAGCCGAGCACCTCGTAGCTCCACCAGGCGCCCAGCATGATGCCCATGGTCAGGAACGCGAACGCGAACAGGGTCCAGCGTCGGGTCTCCACCAGCCAGCCCTCGCCGAGGCGGCCGGTGATCAGCGCGGCGATCGCGAAGGCGAAGGGCACGGTGAAACCCACGAACCCCAGGTACAGGAACGGGGGGTGGTACGCCATCAGCAGGTTGTTCTGCAGCAGCGGATTCGGGCCCGGCCCGTCGAACCCGATCGGCGGCGAGAAGGTCTGGAACGGGTTCGCCGAGGTCGCCATGATCCCGAAGAAGAACAGCGTCACCGCGAACATCACCAGCATCGCCCAGCCCAGCAGCTTGTCGCCCAGGCGTTTGCGGAACCGCCAGACCACCGCGCACAGGTAGCCCACCAGGATCAACGTCCACAGCAGGATCGATCCCTCCAGGGCACCCCAGAGCGTGGCGAAGTTGTACAGGGCGGGGGTCTGGGTCGAGCCGTTCTCGGCGACGAAGCGCACGGTGAAGTCCCGGGTGATCAAGGCCCGTTCCATCGCGGCGAAGGCCACCAGCGCGCTCAGCAACGACAGCCCGGCGAACACCGGGGTCGTGCGCACCAGGTCGCGCCGGTCCCTCGTCAGACCGATGAAGAGCACCACGATGGCCACCGCGGCGGTGAAGCCGCCCACGAGCACCGCGGTCGAACCGATCGCGTTGTTCACGTCGAGCTCCGGAGCGACCGCCTGGTCACGGGGTGCCCTGGCAGTCGGGGTCCGAGCGCAGCCGTTCGGCGTGGTCGGCTTCGTAGGTCTCGGAGTGCTTGATGATGATCTGGGTGCCCTCGAAGGTGGCGTCGGGACCGACCGAGTCCCAGTTGCCCACGATCACCACCGGTTCACACGCGTCGAACAGCGCGGGAGGATCCGACCCGGTGTAGACCACCGGCACGGTCACCCCGTTGGCGGTCAGGGTGAAGTCGATGCGCTGGGTGTTGTCGGTGACCGTGACCGAAGTGGGTTCGTCGGCGACGGTGCCCTGGATCCGGAACCGGCTGGTGCCCAACTCGGCACGGTTCGCGACGGCTTCGTCGACCCGGTAGAAGTAGTCGGTGGCGCTGCCCAGGGCCTTGGTGACCAGAAAACCGGCGGTGCCCGCGATCACCACCAGCGCGGCTGCGGCGATCCACCGACGCCGGGGGGTGCCCCGACCGGCCGACGAGGAGGCCGGGCGTGGGGTGAGGTCGAACTCGGGCGGTTCGCCGTCGACGTCGACCTGGTCGATCCCGACCGAGGGGCGGTGGTCCGAGTCGGCTTCGGTCACAGCCACCGCCTCCGGTCCGCGGGCACCTGCCGGGACAGTTTCCGTCCCCGGCGCACGATGTGGATCACATAGGACCCGATGGCCGCGGCGGCGATGCCGTAGCCGGCCAGGGTGTAACCCCAGTAGCTGGGCAGTTCGCGTTGGACGGCCAGGAGCACCGACGTCTCCATGTCAGGACACCTCCGTGGGAACCGGCGCCCGACCCGCCCCGGGTGCTGCCTCGGCCCGGCGCGCGGCGATGGCCTCGTCGAGGCCGTGCTCGTCGACCCTGGCGGCCAGGAAGGCCACCCGGAACCGCACGATCAGCAGCCACACGAAGCCGACGAGGCCGGCCAGCAGCATGACCATCAGGCTGAACAGCATGGTGCCGCCGATCTCGGATTCTCCCAGCAGACGCACCGTCTGGCCCTGGTGCAGGGTCACCCACCAGTCGGCGGACTTGTGCACGATGGGAATGTCGATCGCGGCCACGATGCCGGCGATCGCGCTCCACCGGGCCGCTTTGGGCGATCCCGCCAGGGCCCGCCGCAGCGCCAGGTAGCCCACGTAGAGCACGAACAACAACGCGGTGGTGGTCAGCCGGGCGTCCCAGGTCCAGTAGACGCCCCAGATCGGTCGACCCCAGAGCATGCCGGTGGCCAGACAGATCCCGGTGAAGATCACGCCGATCTCCGCGGCGGCTCCCGCGAGCAGGTCCCAGGCTTCGGTCTTGCGCCAGAGCACCATGATGCTGGCAAAGGCGGTGATCCCGAAGGCCAGATAGGCCAGCACCGCGGAGGGCACGTGGATGTAGAGCAGCCGGGCCGCGTTGGACTGCTGCCCGTCGGGTGGGGAGATCACCAGGCCGTAGAGCAACCCGGTGGCGGTGAGCACGAGCGCAACGGCACCCACGATCCTGCTGCCGCTCGACCCGGTGCCCACGGGCGCGTCGCGCGGGGGCACAGCCTCGGTGGCGACGCTGGACAGTCCGGTGTCGATGGACGTCATGAGTCCTCCAGGAGTGGGCCGAACGCGAAGATTCCGGCCAGCAGATAGGCTACGGCGAAGGCGGCGAGTAATCCCACCCAGCGCCATCCCTGGTCGTAGGTCACATCTCCGGTGGCGAGCGCGGCCTGGTAGGCGGAAGTGGCCCCGATGAGCACGGGCGCCACCACCGGGAGCAGCAGCAGGGGCAGCAACGTCTCCCGGCCGCGCACCCCCATGAGCAGGGCGCCATACAAGGTGCCCGACGCGGCCAGCCCGACGGCCGCGGTCAGCCCGGCTCCGATCATCAGGCCGATCCCGTCGAGGCGGGTCGAGTACAGGATCGCCGCGCCGGCCACGGTGAGCACACCCAGGGCGACGAGCTGGACGAACACGCTCAGCGCCTTGCCCAGAAAGATCCCGGCCGGGTCCAGGCCCGACAGTCGCAACTGGTCGGTGACGCCGGCGGGCCCTTCGGTGACGAACACCCGCTGCACGCACAGCAGCAGCGACAGCAGCATCGTGATCCACAGCAGGCCCGGGGTGGCCTCGGCCAGGACGGTCTGTTGGGAGTCCAGCGCGAACGCGAACAGCACCAGCACCACCAGCGCGAAGGGCACGACCTGGCTGAGCGCGACCCGGCTGCGCCATTCGATCCGCAGGTCCTTGGCGGCCACGACCCAGGCGTCAGCGAACACGGTCCGCCTCACCGCGGGGTGGGTCGTCGGGTCCTGCGGCCACCCGGGCCATCTCGGTGTGCCGCGTCCGGTCACCCCGGTCCCACGCGGTGACCACTCCCCCGTCGATGGTCGCGACCCGGTCGGCCAGCGCGGTGGCCCGGTCCAGGTCGTGGGAGGCCACCAGCACGGTGACTCCGGCCTCGGCGGCGAACCGGATCAGGTGGTCCACCAGGTCGCGTCCGTCGGTGTCGAGCCCCGCGTGGGGTTCGTCCAGCAGCCACAGCTCGGCGCGGCGGGTCAACAGCACCGCCAGCGCGGCGCGGCGCCGCTGGCCGGCGGACAGACGGGCGACCTCGACCCCGGCGAGCCGCCCGGCCAGTCCCACCCGGCCGAGCGCGGCGTCGACCTCGCCGGTGCCCTGGCCGGCGGCCGTCGCCCAGAAGGCCACGTTGTCCGCGACGGTGAGCTCCTCGTACAGCCCCACGCCGTGGCCGAGCAGCGCCACCCGGCGACGCACCGCGGCGGCGTCGGTTGCAAGGTCGCAGCCCAGCACCTCACCGCGACCCGACTGCAGGGGCACCAACCCCGCGCACAGGCGCAGCAGGGTGGACTTTCCGGCCCCGTTGGGCCCTCGGGCCAGCACGATCTGGCCGGCTTCGATGTCGAGGTCCACCCCGGCCAGTGCCGGGAACCGTCCCAGCACACAGACCGCATCTCGGAGGTGGACGACGTGTCGCATGGGACCGGACCACAGGCTACCTGTGCCGCCAGAATCCGGCCAAGGGATCGGACGCTCCGGTGGCCCGGTCCGGCCGCCGACCGGGTCGACCGGGCGCGTCGGATCGCGGGTGGCGCCCGATAACCTGCCTCGCGATGTCCGCGATCAGTCCGATGCGTGTGGTGGGGATCATCGGCCGGGTGCTGTTGACCACCGGGGTGCTGATGCTCGCGTTCGTCGCCTATCAACTCTGGGGCACGGGTCTGCACGAGGCCGAGGCCCAACGTGAGCTCAACGACGAGTTCGACCAGCTTCTCGCCGAGCATCCCCCGCCGACGACCGAGCCCGGCTCACCGGCCACCCTGCCTGCCGAGGCCGCCCCCAGCCAGCAGCTCGCGGTGAACGTGGGTGATCCGATCGGGCGGTTGTCGATCCCCAAACTCCACCTCGAGAAGGTCGTGGTGGAGGGCATCCCGCTGGTGGAGCTGGACCGCGCGCCGGGTCATTACCCCCAGACCCCCTTCCCCGGTCAGGCGGGTAACTCGGCGATCGCCGGGCACCGGTCCACCTACGGCGCGCCCTTCTACAACATCGACAAGCTCCGGCCCGGCGACAAGATCCACATCACGACCCTGCAGGGCGAGTTCACCTACGAGATGCAGTGGTCCAAGATCGTCAAACCCGACGAGGTGTGGGTGCTCGATCAGGACCCGGATCACCCGAACACCCTGACCCTGACCGCCTGTCATCCGCGCATGAGCCTGGCCAAGCGCTACATCGTGCGCGCCGAGCTCGTGGGTGAACCCGCCCCCGAGCTGCCGGGCCAGGACGCCGTGGCCGCCCCGACCTCCGACGAGCTCGCCGACGGCAGAACCCGGCCCTCCAACCCCGACGCCTGGCCGCACCTGGTCGGCTGGGCCGCGGTTTGCGCGGCGATCTGGATCGGCGCCTGGTGGGTGTCGCGGCGCTGGCGGGACGGGACGCATCGCCAGCCACCCCGTTGGGTCCGGGCCCTGGTGCCCTACGTGTTGGCTCTTCCCGTGTTCAGCGTCACGTTGTTCTTCGCGTTCGAGAACCTGTCGAACGTGGTGCCCGCGGGTCTCTGAGGCCGCCGGTGCCGGACCGTCGCGTCCGGTCAGCGGCCGTGGAACTCCGGACGGCGCTTCTCGGCGAAGGCGACCAGGCCCGCAGCCAGGTCCTCGCTCCGCCAGGCGGCGGTCCGGGCAGCGAGCGACGCGGCGGACGGCTCCACGGGCACCTCGGCGTCGGCCAGCATCAGCTTGTGCGCGGTGATCGTCAGCGGTGCCAGACGGGCGACCTCGGCGGCCCAGGCCAGCCCGGCCTCGCGGACCTCGGTGCCCTCGTCGACCAGGCGGTGCACGAAGCCCGAGGCGGCCAGCGTTTCACCGGTGAAGGTCTCGGTGCCCACCAACATCGCCCGGGCGGTGGCGTGGCCCACCGCGTCGGCCAGGTGGTGCACGGTGTAGTAGTCGACGGTCAGGCCCAACTTGGCCGCGGGGATCCCGAAGGTCGACCCAGCGGTGGCCAGGCGCAGATCACAGGCCATGGCGAGCTGGGTACCCGCTCCCAGGGCGGGGCCGTGGATCGCGCCCAGCACCGGGAAGGGCGCGCTTCTCAGGTCCTCGAGGGTGCCGCGCAGCTCCTCGACGAAGGCGTCGTCCTCCACCGTGGACAGGTCCGCGCCCGCGCAGAAGTTGCGGCCCGCGCCGGTGAGCACCAGCACCCGTGCGGCCGCGTCGCGCACCGTGGAGATCGCGTCGCGCAACGCGGTCAAGTGGGCGTGGTCGAGGGCGTTGCGACGGTCCTGGCGGTCCAGGGTCACCACGGCCACGCCGGCCGGGTCGTCGAGGATCTCGGTGTGCACGGGCATGAGCGGCGACCGTACACGACGTCGACGCGGGCGCCCCGGCGGTGCCGCGTGGGGCGCGGCGTCGCCGTCGCGGTCGGAACGGGCCGGGCGCGACGGACCGGATTTTCGGTGTGCAAACTAAGGTCGCCACGTCGGAGGAGACCTCCGTCGACCCGCGGCTGCACAGGAGCGTCATGAGCCACGTACTCGCAATCGATCTGGGCACCGGTGGCCCCAAGGTGGCGCTGGTCGACCTGGAGGGGGCGATCGTGGGATCCGAGGTCGAGACCACCGAGCTGCTGCTGGGGCCGGGGGGTCGGGCCGAGCAGGACCCGGACGACTGGTGGCGGGCGATCGACGCCGCGGTGCTGCGCCTGCTGAGCCAGGACCTGGTGTCGGTGGGCGAGATCGACGCGGTGGCGGTGACCTCCCAGTGGTCGGGCACCGTCGCGGTCGACGCGCAGGGCCGGCATCTGATGAACGCGGTCATCTGGATGGACTCGCGGGGATCCGAGGAGATCCGCAAGGTCACCAGCGGCGCGTTCAACGTGCAGGGCTACGACGTGCGGCGGGTCAAGTCCTGGATCCAACGCACCGGCGGCCTTCCCAGTCATTCGGGCAAGGACCCGGTGGCCCACATCCTGTGGATCCAGGCCAACCTGCCCGACGTCTACGACGCCACCCGCACGTTTCTGGAGCCCTGCGACTACCTGAATCTGCGTCTGTCGGGGCGGGCCGTGTCGAGCCACGACGCGATCACCCTGCACTGGATCACCGACAACCGTGACCGCAACAACGTCGTCTACGACGACGAACTGATCGACGTCTTCGGGTTGGACCGGGCCCGGCTGCCCGAGCTGGTGCCCTCGGCGACGGTGATCGGCACGATCACCGCCGAGGTGGCCGCCCGCTGGGGCCTGTCGCTGTCGACCAAGGTGGTGACCGCCACCGGCGACATCCACTCGGCCGCGGTGGGATCCGGAGCCGTCGCCGAGTACGCCGGGCATCTCTACATCGGCACCTCGTCGTGGCTGAGCTGCCATGTGCCCTGGAAGAAGACCGACCTGCTGCGCAACCAGGCGGCCCTGCCCTCCGCGCTGCCCGGCCGGTACTTCATCGCGAACGAGCACGAGACCGCCGGGGCGTGTCTGGACCATCTGATCGACAACGTGATCTTCGCGGTCGACGCGCTGGACACTCCCCGACCCGACGACGCCTACGCCCGGCTCGAGGCGCTGGCCGCCGAGGTGCCCGCGGGTGCCAACGGAGTGCTCTACACGCCGTGGCTGAACGGGGAACGTTCACCGGTGGACGACCACACGATCCGTGCGGGGTGGCACCACGTGGGGCTGGCCAACACCCGGGCCGATCTGGTCCGGGCGGTGTACGAGGGGGTGGCCTTCAACAGCCGGTGGTTGCTCGACGCGGTCGAGAAGTTCACCAAGCACCGGATGGACAAACTGAACTTCATCGGCGGTGGGGCCCTGTCGACGCTGTGGTGCCAGATCCACGCCGACGTGCTGGACCGCGACATCGACCAGATGGCCGAACCCCGCCACGCCAACGTACGCGGCGCGGCGATGATCGCCGCGGTCGCCCTGGGCCACAAGCGGGTCGATCAGCTCGATGCCGAGGTGCCGGTGGAACGCACGTTCCACCCCAACCCGGCCAACCGACGCATCTACGACGCGCTCTTCGAACAGTTCACCGCCCTGTACAAGGCCGACAAGCCGATCCACGCCAAGCTGAACCGGATCCACCACTTGCCGTGACCCCGACCCCCCCGGACCCCACCGACGACGAGGTGCTCGCCCACCGGGCGCGCCTGGCCCGGTACGTGAAGCTCGCAAAACGGGTCGGCTACGGCCTGTTCGCGTACGCGGTGCTGGCCTTCGTGGCCGGTGCGATCTTCGGGTTCGCGGGCTGGCTGATCAACACGATCGTGGCGGCCATGGCGATCGGGTCGTTGCTGCTGGCCCCGGCGATCGTGTTCGGCTACGGGATCCGGGCCGCGGAACGCGAAGAACGCGGCGAGACCCGCCGGGGCGGCTACTGATGACCTCCCGGGTCGCGCTGGTCACCGGGGCGGCCCGGGGCATCGGCGCGGCGACCGTCGCGGCGCTCGTCGCCGACGGGTGGCAGGTGGTGGCCACCGACGCCTGCACCGACGATCCGCGCCTGGACTACCCGCTGGGCACCCGTGCCGAACTCGACGCGGTGGCCGCGGCGGCACCCGACCACACCCGGGCGGTGGTCGCCGACGTACGCGACCCCGACGCGCTGGCCGCCGCGGTCGCCGTTGCCCTGGAGGACTTCGGTCGCCTGGACGCGGCCGTGGGCTGCGCGGGGGTCCTCGCCGGTGGTGCGCCGGGCTGGCGGACCGACCCGGCGGTGTGGGACGTGCAACTCGAGGTGAACCTGACGGGCATGTGGCGCTTGGCCGCCGCGACGCTCGACGCGATCGTGACCAGCACGACCCGCGCGGACGACCCGGCCTCTGGTGGGGGTCGGTTCGTGGCGGTCTCCTCGGCGGCGGGCACGATGGGCCTGGCAGGGCTGAGCGCGTACGCCGCCTCCAAGCACGGGGTCGTGGGCCTGGTGCGTTCGCTGGCGGCCGAACTCGCCCCGCACGGGGTCACCGCCAACGTGGTGAGTCCGGGTTCGACCCGCACGGCGATCCTGGATGCCTCCGCCGCGGTGTACGGCCTGGACGGCGCCGAGGCCTTCGCCGACCAGCAGCCCCTGGGGCGGCTGATCGAACCCGCCGAGGTCGCCTCGGCGATCACGTACCTGTGTTCCGAGGCCGCCGCGGCCCTCACCGGCGCGGTCGTCCCGGTGGACGCGGGCATGACCAGCCGTGGGGGCTGACCCCGGCGTCTCCGGTTGGGTCCCGACCGGGTGGCCGGGCCGGCTGCGCGCGGATGCGTCGCTTCGGACCTTCGCCGGGGGACGGGTCCTGGTGGGCGGCTCACCGCTGACGGTGCTGCGCCTGGCCCGCCCGGTGGACCTGGACCGGGAGCGTTCGGCCCGGCTGGTCGACCGCCTGGTCGACACCGGCCTGGCCCATCCCGAGCCCGAAGCCGGTCCCTTCACCGCCGCGGACGTGACCGTGGTGGTCCCGGTGTACGGCGAGGTGGCCGCGCTGGCCCAGACCCTGGCGGGCCTTTTTCGGATGCGCCAACCGGTGGGCCGGATCGTCGTGGTCGACGACGGTTCCTCGGATCCCGACGCGGTGGCGGCGACGGTCGCGCTGGCGGGTCGGTCCAGCGTGCGGCTGGTGCGCCGGTCCCGCAACGGCGGTCCGGCCGCGGCACGCAACACCGGCGCCGAGGAGGTCACCTCGGCCCTGGTGGGTTTCGTGGATGCCGGGTGCGTGCCCGAACCGGACTGGCTGGCGCCGGTGCTGGCCCAGTTCGCCGACCCGCAGGTGGCGCTGGTGGCGCCCCGGGTGCGGGCGGACCCGACCCGCTGGAGCGACACGCCGGTGGCCGGCCGGCCAGCCGCGTGGGGCTCCCGGTTCCTCCGACGCGCCATCAGCCGCTACGAGACCCGCCGGTCGTCACTGGATCTGGGCGACGAGCCCGGCCGGATCGCGCCGCGGACCCGGGTGGCCTACGTGCCGGCTGCCGCGGTCGTGGTCCGTACCGACGAGCTCCGCCGGGTCGGCGGCTTCGACGAGACCCTGCGGGTGGGAGAGGACGTGGATCTGGTCTGGAGGTTGGCCCGGGACCGGCGGCTGCGCTACGTGCCCGCGGGCGTCGTCACCCACGACGTGCGAACCTCGCCCCGGCGGTGGCTGGCCCGCCGATTCGCCTACGGCACCTCGGCGGCGCCTCTCGCCCGGCGGCATCCCGGCGGGCCGGTGCCGGTGCGGGTGTCGGGCTGGAGCGCCGCGTCCTGGGCGGCGGTGGCGGTCGGGCGTCCGGGGGCCGGTGCAGCGATCGCTGCCACCTCCACAGCGCTTCTTGCCCGCAAACTGTCGAGCCTGGACGACCCGCTCGGCCTGGCGCTCCGCCTCGCCGGTGTGGGCAACCTCGCCGCCGGTGGGTTGCTGGCCAACGCGCTGCGGCGAGCCTGGTGGCCCGTGGCGATCCCCCTGGCGATGGTCGGGCCACCCGCGGTGCGTCGGGCGGTGGTCGCCGCGTTCGTGCTCCCTCCGCTGCTGGCGTGGCGTGCCGCGACGGGGATCGACCCGGTGACCTGGCTGGTGTTGTGGACCGCCGACGACGTCGCCTACGGCGCGGGCGTCTGGGCGGGGGCCCTGGCCGAGGGCACCGTGGCGCCGCTGGTCCCCGACTGGACCGCAGGGCGGGTCGCCGCTCCGGGTGCTTCCCGTTGAGTGGGGACGGTCAGTGGTTCGGTCCGAACTCGTCCTTCATCGATGCGCAGATCTCGAGGCGGTCCACCGCCCATGACCCGTCTGTTGCGGACGCGTCCACGGTCAGCAGCTCCACGCCGTTGTCGTTGGTGAGTCTGGCGTTGGCCGTGGTCGGCGTGTCGGTCACGTGCAGCACGTGGACCTGGTCGGAACCGTCGGAGCGGTCCTGGGCCCGGGACCACGAAAACGCCACCCGGAGCCTGGGCAGTTCCTGGGCGATGGCCGCCTGGATCGCCTGGTCGAAGGCCACCGGTGGGGCATCGTCGCCGGGTTCGGTCGCCGCGACGACGAAGGCATCCATGCGGTCACAGTGGGCGGGCAGGCCGTCGGCTCCCAGCTTGGACCCGCACGCCCCCGCCACGACGACCAGGGCCAGCACCGCCGCCACCGCTCGTCGTGTCGTCCCCATGGCCGTCCTCACCGGTCTGTCCTGGCGCGCAACCTAGCCCGAATCGGCGGCGGTGTCGCCGGTACCCACGGTCACGGCCCACATCGTGATCATCGGGTGGCGGCGGGCTCGCCTCGGGGGGTGCGGTCGGGGCTCAGGAACCACACGATCACCCCGATCGCAGGAAACACCGCGCCGGCCACACAGATCGCGGTCCAGCCGTGGGCCCCGTAGAGCCATGCGGACAGTGCGCTGCCCGCCGCCCCGGCGGCGAAGTAGGCGGTCATGTAGGCGGTGTTCACCCGGCTTCCCGCGTCGGGCCGCAGGGTGTAGATCTCGTGCTGGTTGGTGATGTGGGTGCCCTGGATGCCCAGCTCGAGCAGCGCCACGGCCACGGCGAGCACCGCGACGGAGGCGGCGCCGGTCGCGGCGAGCGCGAACCCGACCACGGTCGCGGCCAGAAACAGCCCGGTCTGGAGCCGGCCGTGGCCCCGGTCGGCTCCCCGCCCGGCGAGTTGAGCCGCCACCGCGCCGGCCACCCCGAACAGGGTGAACAGGCCGATCTGGGCGTCACTCCAGCCGAAGGGTTCTTCGGCGAGCAGAAATGCGATCGAGGTCCAGAACACCCCGAAGCTGGCGAAGGTCACCGCGCCGTAGACCATCCGTTCCCGCAGCACCGCTTCGGTGCGGACCAGGTCCACCACCGAGCCCAACAGGCGCCCGTAGGGCATGGCGGCGACCGGGGGCACCTCGGGCAGGCGGCGCCGCAGCCACACCAGCACGACGAGCATCGCGGCGGCGGCCACCAGGAACATCCCCCGCCACCCCAGCACCTCGCCCAGCAGGCCGGCGACCACCCGGGACCCGAGGATCCCCAGCAACAGACCGGTCATGATGTTGCCCAGCACCGCGCCGCGTTCGTGGGGACCGGCGAGGCTTGCTGCCAGCGGGATCAGCACCTGGCCCACGACCGTGGCCACCCCCACGACCAGCGCGGCGGCGCCCAGCACCTGCCAGCCCGGGGCCACGGTCATGATGAGCAGCCCGGTCACGGCCAGTCCGAGCAGGACGGTGATCAGCTTGCGGCGATCGACCTGGTCGCCGAGGGGCACCACGAAGGCGAGGCCCAGGGCATAGCCGATCTGGGAGGCGGTGACCATCAGCCCCACGCTGGTGGTCGAGGCGTCGAAGGTCTCGGCGATCGCGGCGAGCAGAGGCTGGGCGTAGTAGTTGTTGGCGACGACCAGACCGGTGCTGACCGCGAACACCGTGACCAGCGCGCGGCCCATCCGCCCGGCCGGCGCGGGGCCGGGCACGGACCGATCCTCCGGTCCTTGCGCGGGCGTCGCCTCGTCGGTCATGTGAGCACCATCCTCAGAGCATTGCCCCTCGAGTAGACCGACCCAAGAACCCGCCACCGAACCCAGCGAACCGACCCAAGAACCCGCCACCAAACCCCAGCGGACCGACCCAAGAACCCGCCACCGAACCCCAGCGGACTCTCCCCAATCCGAAATTCGGAGGGAAAAGGCGGCATATCCACCTTTTCCCTCCGAATTTCGTCCGAGGGCGGCAGGCGACGGCCGCACCGGGAGTCAGGCGAGGGCCGCATCGGGGGTCAGGCGAGGGCGGTGACCAGGTCGGCGACCAGGCGGGCCACTAGCTCGTGGCCCTCGGTGGCCGAGGCGCCGGTGGGGTCGCCCAGCACCCCGTTGGGACTCACCTGGAGCACACCGTGGGCGCGCAACGCGTCGAACAGCTCGTCGATCGGTTCGGTCCGTCCCGGTTCAGCCAACTCCAGGCGGACCACCTCCGGGGCGATCGCCAGCAGCAGGGAGGTCTCGGTCCGCCCCGCGTGCGCGTCGGCGCCGGGCAACGACCACGACCACGCCGTCACCGCACGTCCCTCGGCGCCCAGTTTGGTCACCGCTGCGTCGAGGGCTTCGGCGTTGCCGCCGTGGCCGTTGACGAACACGACCCGGCGGTACGCGTCCGCCGAGCGTCCCAGTTCGATGAGCACCGTGGTCAGCGCGTCGGTGCCGATCGACAGGGTGCCGGGGAAGTCCGCGTGTTCGCCGCTCGCGCCGAAGGCAACTGGCGGGGCGACGTCCACGCGGCCGTCCAGCTCGTCGGCCGCGCCGCGGGCCAGAGCCGTGGCGATGCGGGTGTCGGTGTCCAGCGGAAGGTGCGGGCCGTGCTGTTCGGTGGATCCCACCGGCACCGCCAGCACCCGGTCTGCGGCGGTGGCGGCGACCTCGGACCAGGTGGCCGCGCCCAGCCCGGGCACGTCGTTCACTCCCGGGGCGCCCGCGGCCCGAGTCCCCATTCGCCGAGCTGATCCAGGATCGCGTCGGCGGCCTCGGCGGGTTCGGCTTCGATCGTTGCGGCGACCCGGGTGGGGCCGGCGACGCCGGTGAGGTCGCGGATGCGTTCCAGCGCGGTGGCGCCTTCCGGGCCGGGGACGACCTGGGTGGGCGGGCGCCACGGCCGTGGCAGCATCTCGGGGCCGGCGTCGATCGCGGTCTCGGGTCGGCGAACCTCGATCTCGGCCGCGTCGGTGGCCAGGACCGCCCGCAGTCCGGCCCGACGCAGGGTGGCGACCGAGCCTTCCACCGACAGCACCGCCGGGGCGTGCACGGCCAGTCGTTCTCGCGCGCCGCGGTCCAAGCGCCGCACCACCTCGGCTCGACCCGGCTCGGCGGGGTCCACGCCGATCAGCCCGAGGGCCTGTTCGGCGCGCAGGTGGTGAGCCAGGTATGCGGGTACCGATGCGGTCGCCACGTCGGACCCGTGCACGCCCGCGACCACGAAGGGCACTCCCCCGGCGGTGCCGGCGAGGCCGCCGACGGTGTCGGCCAGCGCCGCGGCGACCTGCTCGGGTGGGCCGTCGTCGGGCGCGTCGATGCGGACCGCCCGGTCCGCTCCCACCGACCGTGCCTCGAAAAGGACCACCTCGGCGAGGGCGCCGCCCGCGCTCAGCGCGACGACCGGACACCGCCAGGTTTCGCCGAGTTGCAGGGCGACCTCGAGCGCGGCGGCGTCCGCGGTGGAGATCACCGCGCCGCGGTCGTCCACCTCGACCACCCCGGTGAGGGGCTCGACGGTGATCCGGCCGACCGCCGGGGCGAGCACGGCGACGACCAGCGGTGACGCGGCGGTGCTCATGCCTTGCGGAACACCACCCCGTGACCGCCGTCGGGGTAGGTCCAGGAGATCGCCCCTTCGGTGTTGCACACCATGTAACAGGTGCCGCATTCGAAGCACTGCTCGTAGTTGAACACGATGCCGCCGTCGGCCCGGGGTACGAACAGGTCCGCGGGACACGCGGTCACACACGCCTGGGTGGTGCAACCCTGGCACTGGTCACCGTCGACGACGATGTGGGGGCGTTCACCTACCCGGAACTCCACGGTCTCCATCCGGTCGGTGAAGCTCACCGGCGGGTACTCGGTGTGGGCATCGTCGGTCATCCGAACGACCTCCAGATCTCGCGTCCGTCCCGGGCCAGGTCGCGCAGCCGCACGCCGTGGCGGCGCAGCGCGGCGCGGGCGATCCGGCCCAGGCCGGGCTTGGGCGTGGGGTTCTCCACGGTGAACATGCCCTGGGCGATGTCGCACATGACCGCGGGATACCGCTGTTGGACCCGTTCGCCCAGGATGAGGTGCGGCACGTTGCGCAGTTTGGTGTGGTCGGCGAGCACGAAGTTGGCTTCGATCTCGCTGCGGTACTCGGCGAGCGCCGCATGGGGCAGGTTCGACCGGGCGGCACGGGCGGCGACCCGACCGGCGACCGCGCCCGACCCGATCGCGAAGTTCACGCCCTCCAACCAGATTCCCGCGGCCAGACACATCGCGGCGGCGTCGCCGGCCACGAGCATCCCGTCGCGGCCCAGCTCGCCCATGGCGTCGCGGCCGCCTTCGGGGATCAGGTGTGCGGAGTACTCCACGATCTCGCCGCCCTCGACCAGAGGGGCGACCGAGGGGTGGGCCTTGAACTCGGCGATGATGTCCTCGGGACGCCGCCGCGCCGCGGCGAGTTCGGGCAGGCGCAGCACCACCCCCACCGCGACGGTGTCGAGGTTGGTGTAGATGAACGCCCCGCCGGGGATGTCACCGGTGGAGCCCACGACCTCGATGTCGACCCCGTCGGTGCCCCGGATCCCGAAGCGCGCCTCGAGCAGGTCGCGGGGCAGGCGCAGGGTCTCTTTGACTCCGAGGGTGTAGTTGCCCGCGGAGGTGTCCCCGGCGATGCCGGCCTCCTTGGCCAGAAAGGTGTTCACCCCGTCGCAGGCGATCACCATCGGGGCGTGCAGGTCGCCGTCGGCCCGGTCGGTGCGCACCCCGACGATGCGTGGCCCGTCGGTGAGCAGCCCGGTGACCACGGTGTCGCACACCAGGGTGGCGCCCGCCGCGGTGGCGTGGCCGGCGAGCCAGGCGTCGAACTCGGCGCGGTAGACGGTGGCCCCGTTGTAGGGGGCGCGGCCCCAGTCCTCGGTGCGGAAGTCCACGGTGAAGGACCGGTCGCCGTCGAGCATCATGGTGCCCCGGCGGGTGATCCAGCGCTGCACCGGCATCTCGTCGTACCAGTCGGGCACCAGCGAGTCGAGGATGCGGCCGTAGACGACTCCGCCGAACATGTTCTTGGACCCGGGGAACGGGCCACGTTCGATCAGCGCGACCCGGGCGCCGGCGCGCGCGGCGGTGAGCGCGGCGGCCGATCCGGCCGGGCCGGCGCCGACCACGATGACGTCGAAGTCGCGGTCGCTCATCGGGTCGCCTCGTCGGTGGTGGCGAGTCGGTGCTGCAACTCGGTGATCACGGCGGGCGCGTCGGCGACGATGGCCAGGTCCGAGAGCTGCATCATCGGACAGTGCGGGTCGGTGTTGACCGAGATCACCTGGTCGGGGTTGCCCAGTCCGGCGGTGTGCTGGACCGCTCCGGAGATTCCGAAGGCCACGTAGGTGCGGGGGTCGACGACCACACCGGTGGTGCCGATCTGGCGGTCGTGGTGCACCCAGCCTTCGTCGGTGACCACCCGGGTGGCGCCCAGGGAGGCGTCGAGGTGTTCGGTGATGTCGCGCAGCGTGTCGACCGCGGCGGCGGTGCCCACGCCGGCGCCGACCCCGATGATGAAGGGCGCTTCGGACAGATCCATCGTCGCGGCGTCCGCGGCGGCGACCTCCAGCACGGTCGCGTCCACGGCAGGGGGCCCGGCCACGGCGAAACCCTCAAGCGCCGAAGGGGCCACGGGTTCGCCGATGGTCGTGCGGGGTGCGGCGCCCACACCGGTCTGACAGGTCGCGACCAGCGGCAGGGTGATGCGCACCTCGGCCTGGGCGCGCCCTGCGGCGCGGGGCACCAGGGCCCGGCGAGAGTCGAGTGTCACCACGCCGGCCACCAGAGGCCGGGCCAGCTCGGCGGCCAGGCGGGGCGCGAGGTCGCGACCGTCGGCGGACGCGGCGGCCAATACCACGTCGGCGTCGGTGAGGGTCGGGGTGGCGGCCAGCGCCGCCGCCCAGGCGCCGGGAGCGAAGTCGCCGGCTTCGGCGAGCCGCATCGCAACGTCGGCGAAGTCCGCGTCGGCCAGCGCGGCAGCGGCGTCGTCGGTCCCGGAACCCACCAGCACCGCGGTGAGCGCGCCCGGGTCACCGGTCAGGTCCAGGGCCAGGCCCAACGCGTCGGTCGCTCCCGCGGCGGGCTCGCCGGCGCGCACGGGCACCACCACGGTCACCGTCGGTGAACCGTGGCTCACCACTGGTCGTCACCGCCGATCGCGGCGCCGACCCGTTCGCCTTCGACGACCGCGGCGTGGGCCCGGCGGGGCGCCACACAGTCACCGGCGCGGCGCACCGGCACCCCGGCGCCACGCAGCTCGTGGTACAGCTCGTCGGCGGGTTCGCCGGGCACGGCCAACACGATCCAGTCGGGGGTGCGGGTCTTCATGACCCCGGTGGGGTGGTGCAGCAGTTGCAGGGTGCCGGCGCCGGTGTCGCCGGCGGTGTCACCGTGGCCGGGCAGCTCGAATCCCTGGGCGACCAGTTCGATCGACTGGGTGATGCCCTTGGCCGAGGCGCGGATCCACCACTGTTCCAGGTCCAGGGTGATGCCCAGGTCCTGGCCCACGACCATGCCCGGGGTGATCACCTCGACCTCGCAGCCCCGGTCGGCGAGCAGCTCGGCCACCGAGGTGGCGTTGTGGAAGCCGATCTCGTCGAGCACCACCACCGTCCCGGTGGGGGCGACCGACCCGGCGAGCACGTCGGTCGCGTCCACGATGCGCTCGGCGTCGGCGGGGGCCCACCAGGGTCGGGCGGGCCGGGCGCCGGTGGCGACCACGACCCGGTCGGCCGCGTACCGTTCGACTTCCAGGGGGGTCACGCGGGCACCGTAGCGAATGTCCACACCGTTGCGGGTGGCCTCGCTGAGCTGGTTGCGGACCAGGTCGCCCAGCTCGGCGCGGTTGGGTACCGACGCGGCCAGACGCACCGTGCCCCCCGGGTGGTCGCCGGCTTCGAACACGGTGACGGTGTGGCCGTTGCGGGCCGCGGCGAGCGCGGCCTGCAGTCCGGCGGGGCCCGCGCCGGCGACCAGCACCCGCAGGCGCTTGGTCGGTTTGCGGCGCAGGCCGATGCGGGTGGCTTCCCGGCCGGTGCGGGGATTCTCGATGCAGCCCAGCCACCGGTTCAGTCCCATTCGGCCCACGCATTCCTGGTTGCACGACAGGCACAGGCGCACGTCTTCGACGTTCTCGCTGCGGGACTTGGCGCCGAAGGCCGCGTCGGCGATCTGGCCGCGCACGACTCCGACCAGGTCGCAGTGGCCTTCGGCGAGGGCCCGTTCGGCCTGCAGGGGGTCCTTGATGCGCCCCACGCCGACCACGGGCAGGTCGGTGACCTTGCGCAGCGCCGAGGGGATGAACGACGCGTAGCCGGGGGGCACGTGCATGGACGCCTCGATCATGAACAGCGACGCGGTGGCCACTCCGATGGAGGTGTTGAGGTAGTCGACCTTGCCGGTGGCCTCGACCATCTGGGCGATGCGGATCGCGTCGTCGATGGTGGTGCCCCCCTCGATGAGTTCGTCGCCGCAGATCCGCACGCCCAGGGCCAGGGTGGGGCCGATCGCGGCGCGCACCGCGTCGACGAGTTCCAGCAGCAGCCGGGCCCGGTTGGTGAGGGATCCGCCGTAGTCGTCGGTGCGCCGGTTGGTGACCGGCGACAGGAACCCGCGCACGATCGACGAGTGGGAGCACTGCAGTTCGATGCCGTCGAAGCCGCCTTCGGCGCAGCGTTCGGCGACCTGGGCGTAGCCGGCGACGACCTCGGCGATCTCGGTGGCGTCGATGGCTTTTGGCACCTCGCGGAAAAGCGGGTCGGCCACCGCCGAGGGCGCCCACACGGGCCGCCGGGAGTACATCGAGGAGGCCTGGCCGCCGTTGTGGTTGATCTGGGCGAAGATCGGGGTGCCGTGGGCGTGCACGGCTTCGGTGATGCGTCGGTAGCCCTCCAGCACCTCGGGGTCGAAACCGTGGATGAGCTTCTCGTAGGGCCAGTCGGTGGGGTGGGTGGAGTGTTCTTCGGTGATGATCAGCCCGGTGCCGCCCCGGGCGCGTTCGGCGTAGTACGCGGCGTGCCGTTCGCTGGGTCGGCCGTCTTCGGCGTAGTTGGTGAGGTGCGCGGCGAACACGATCCGGTTGGCCACGGTGACCGGGCCGATCTGCAGCGGGGTGTAGAGCAGCTTGGTGGTCATCGGAGGGACACCGCCTGCAGGTCGACCACGGCCCGGCGGGCCTCCAGGATCGCTTCGTGCACGGTGCGGGGCGCCACGGCGTCGCCGATGCGGGGACCGGGCTGTCCGGCGGTGTGCCACAGGTCGTCGTCGGGAAGCCGGAACCCGGCGTCGATCACCCAGTCGGCACGCAGGGTGCGCGTTTCGCCGGTGAAGCGGTCCTCGAGGGTGACGGTCACCCGGCCGTGTTTGCCGGGTTTGCCCACGCGGCGCACCAGGGTGCGGCGTTCGATGACCACCCCGGCCTGTTGCAGGCGTCCGTTGGCCGGCGCGAGGTCACCGGTGCGGGCCAGTTCGTTGCCGGCGAGGTGGTCCTGGGTGACCAGGTGCACCCGGGCGCCCGGGCGGCGGGCCAGGGCTTCGGCCACGGCGACGCCGATGGGCCCACCGATCGGGTCGAGCACCACCAGCACGGTGGGGTCTCCTTCGGCGTCGCCGGCGGCATCGTCACCGGCACCGACTTCGGTTTCGGCTCCTGGCAGGACGACTTCGCCGGGCAGCAGTGGGGCGCCGTCGGTGACGCCGGTGGCCCAGTGGGCGGTGAGGTCCGCGGCCGAGACGATGCGCGCGTCGCCGCCTTTGGTGACCTTGTAGGGCGCGTCCCCGTCGACCGATCCGGTGGCCACGATCACCGCGTCGCCCGCGTCCAGCGCGGCGCGGACGTCGTCGGCGCCGACGCGGTGGCCGGTGGTGAGCTCCACGCCGAGGCGGTCGCATTCGCGCAGCAGCCAGTCGGCGAGGTCGCCCAGGACCGGGTTGCCAGAGGCGGGCACCTCGAAGCGCAGCCGGTGGGCCGGACGATCGGTGGCTTCCACGACCCGCACCCGGTGGCCCAGCAACGCCGCGACCCGGGCGGCTTCGAGCCCGCCGGGCCCGGCTCCCACCACGAGCACGTCACGACCCCCGGAGGGAGACGGCGTGCGCTGGTCGTCGCCGACGGGCGCCGGGTCGTCGAGTTCATGGCCGGCGGAGGGGTCGGTGATGCACGACACGATGGGGTTGCGGGCGTCGCGCACCTGGCAGAGCTGGTTGCAACGCACACAGGGGCGGATCTCGGCGAGGCGTCCCTGGGCGACCTTGGCGCCCAGGGCGGCATCCGCGATCTGGGCTCGGGTCATCTCGACCAGGTCGGCGACCCCGTCGGCGAGCGCCGCGTCGGCCATGGCCGGGTCGGTCACCGAGCCCTGCAGCACGACCGGGACCGTGGATCCGGCAGCGCGCAGGGCCTGGCGGATCGCGGCGCACAGGTCGCGGTTGAATCCGGGGGCCTCGTGGAAGTCGGGCCGGGTGGCGTTGGTGGTGAAGATCGAGCCGCGCACCACCACCAGGTAGTCGACCATCGGGGCGAGCGCGACGGCCACCTCGGCGGCCGCCTCGGGGGTGAGCCCGGCCCAGGGGGCCAGCTCGTCACAGCTCAGCCGCAACCCCAGCAGCTTCGTCGGTTCCCCGGCGTGGGTGTCGAGGCCGCGGCGGGCTGCTTCGAGCGCGCCGCGGGCGAAGGCCAGCCGGTCGGTGCCCCAGGTGTCGTCGCGCTGGTTGGTGAGCCCGGAGAGGAACTGGCGGATCAGCGAGTACTGGCCGGCGTTGACCTCGACGCCGTCCAGGCCGCTGGTCGCGGCGAGCTGCGCGGCCTGCTCGAATCCGGCGAGTACCGCGTCGATGTCGTCGGGTTCCATCCACTTGGGCACCTCGCGGCTGTTGACCTCGGGCACCCGGGAGGGGGCGAGCATGGGCTGCTGGTGGTAGGCGGAGGAACCCTGGCCACCGGCGTGGCCGAGCGCGGCGAGCACCAACGTGCCGGTGCCCGTGGCCCGCACCGCGTCGACGACCGCCTGCCAGCCGGGTCCGGCCTCGGTGGCCAGGGGGGCACGCTCGTAGGGCCAGTCCGAGTCGTGGACCGAGGCCTCCTCGGTGACGATCACCCCGGCGCCGCCCGCGGCGCGCCGCGCGTAGTAGGCGGCGTGCCGGTCCGAGACGGCCCGACCTCGGGCCAGGTTGGTCTCGTGGGGACCGAAAAGCAGCCGGTTCGGGGCCTCCAGGTCGCCGAGCGCGACCGGGTCGGTCAGCTTCACCGTGGCCGCATCGCCGTGGTCCCGCTCACCGTTCGGCGCTGAGGACGGTCGACTTCGCGCCGAGCGCGACGGGGACCGGCTTGGAGTGGCCCGGGCCCACTTCGGGTCGGCGCACCCCGGCCTTGGCGGCCTGGATGAGCGCGACCTCGCCGTGGCCGTTCACACATTCGGGGTCGGGCCCGTCCAGGGGCAGTCCGGTGAAGAACTTGGTGGCCATGCACCCGCCGCGGCACGAGTCGTACATCTGGCAGGTGCTGCACGCCCCGGCCGGATCCGCGGGGTCCCGGTAGGCGGCGAAGGTGGGTGAGGTGCGCCACACGGCGGTGAAGCCGCCCGGGTCGCGGACCGAACCGCCCTTGAAGGCGTCGTGCATCACGAAGGGGCAGGCGTACACGTCACCGATGGGGTCGACCAGGCACACGACCCGGCCTGCTCCACACATCGACAGTCCGGGCAGGGACTCGCCGAGCGCGTTCAGGTGGAAGAACGAGTCGCCGGTGAGGGTGTCGGGGTGGTCCTGGAGCCAGTGGTAGATGGTGCGTTGCTGGGCGTTGGTGGGGTGCAGGTCGTGCCAGGATTCAGCGCCCCGCCCCGAGGGTCGCAGCCGGGTGACCCGGAGCTGGGCGCCGAAGCGGTCGGCGAGCGCGGCGAAGTCGTCGAGTTCGGCGACGTTGTGGCGGGTCATGACGATCGAGATCTTGAAGGGCCCGAAGTCCGCGTCGGCCAGGTGTTCCATGGCGCGCACCGCGGTGGCGAAGCTGCCTTCACCGCGCACCGCGTCGTTGACCTCGGCGGAGGCGCCGTCGATGGAGATCTGCAGGTCCAGGTAGTCCATGACGGCCAGGCGGCGGGCGACCGCGGCGTCGATGCGTGAACCGTTGGTCGAGAACTTGACCCCGACCCGGTTGTCGATGGCGTAGTCGATCAACTCGAAGAAGTCGCGGCGGATGGTGGGTTCGCCGCCGCCGATGTTCACGTAGAACACGCCCATGGCGGCCCATTCGTCGATGAGCGCCTTGCATTCGTCGGTGGTCAGTTCACGCGGGTCGCGGCGGCCCGACGAGGACAGGCAGTGCACGCAGGCCAGGTTGCAGGCGTAGGTGAGTTCCCAGGTCAGACAGATCGGGGCGTCCAGGCCCCGTTCGAGGTCATCGACCAGCATCGGTGTCGTTCCCTTCGATCACGCCGGCTTCGGCGAGGTTGGTCAATGCCGCCAGAAACGACGGGTGCCGGGCCTCGGCGATCCCGGCGGCGGCGAGCGCGCCGGCCGCGTCGGGGGCCTCGTCCAGGGCTTCGACGACCCGCACGATGTCGGGTGAGCGCAGAAACACCAGCCGGCGGTTGTCGTAGTTGTAGGCCAGCGCGCCGAAGGGTTCGGGCCGCAGAGCGACGCTGGGGTTCAACCGGTAGGGCCGGTCGAGGGTGACGGGCATGGGCGTGGCGGACCGGGGGGCTGGTTCAGTAGACGCCGCACATGCCGTCGATGGAGATCTCCTCGACGAGCACTTCGACCTCGGCGGTGTCGGGGGCCGGTCCGGGGTGGGCGGCCTCGTCGGGTTCGGTGGATCGCCCCTGGGAGGTTCGGGTGGTGGCTTCCGTGGTCGACATGACGTTCCCCTTGCTGCTGCCGGTGGGCTCGATGACGAGCCTGATGTGTGGCACCCGACCCTACCGGGGGACGACGGGCGGATTCACATGCACCGGCATGTCCGACCGGTGGGATCGAAAGGGCCTTCGAGGATCGGGATGACCGGCTCCGGACACCGATGTAGGGTGAGGCGACCACGAGCCGGATCCATCCGAAGCACCGACAAGGGGACGACCATCATGGAGACCAAAGCCGCCGTTCTGCGTGAACTGCACGCACCCTGGAGCGTCGAGACGATCACGCTCGATCCGCCCAAGGCCGGCGAGGTGCTCGTCGAGATGCACGCTTCGGGCATGTGTCATTCCGATGAGCATCTCGTGACCGGCGACCTGGCCGCGGCGCTGCCGATGATCGGTGGGCACGAGGGCGCCGGCGTTGTGCTCGAGGTCGGCGAGGGCGTCACCAACGTGGCGCCCGGCGACCACGTGGTGTTCAGCTTCGTACCCGCCTGTGGCCAGTGTCCGTCGTGTGCGAGCGGGCACTCGAACCTTTGCGACAACGGTGCCGCGTTGCTGCTGGGGATCCAGCTCGATGGCACCACCCGGCACCACAGCGCCGACGGTGAGGACATCTACACGATGGTGTGTCTGGGCACCTTTGCCGAACACACCGTGGTCAACGCGTACAGCTGCGTGAAGATCGACCCGCAGATCCCCTTGGAGCTGGCCTGTCTGGTGGGCTGTGGGGTGACCACCGGTTGGGGGTCGTCGGTGTACGCCGGTGACATTCGCCCGGGTGAGAACGTGGCCGTGATCGGCATCGGTGGGATCGGAGCCGCCGCACTCCAGGGCGCCAAGGCGGCCGGGGCGCGCAACATCATCGCGGTCGACCCGGTGGAGTCCAAGCGCGAGCTGGCCAAGAAGTTCGGCGCCACCCACACCGCGGCGAGCCTGGCGGAGGCCACCGGTGTGATCGCCGAGGCCACCTGGGGCCGCAACTGCGACGTGATCGTGTGCGCGATGGGCGTGGGCGACGGCGAGCAGATCGGGTCGATCATGGCCCTGACCGCCAAGCGCGGCCGGGTCGTGGTGACCAACGTGCACCCGATGAGCGAGGACCACATCCAGATCGGGATGACGGACCTGACCCTGATGGAGAAGAAGCTGATCGGCACGATCTTCGGGTCGGCGAACCCCAAGGCCGACATCCCCAAGCTGCTCGAGCTGTTCAGCCTCGGCCAGTTGGACCTGGCGGGCATGGTCACCAAGGAGTACGCGCTCGAGGACGTCAACCAGGGCTACGAGGACATGCGGGCCGGCAAGAACATCCGGGGTGTGCTCCGCTACAAGTAGGGCGCCCGCCATCGAAAACCGTGGAAGCGTCGCGCGCGTCCCGACACCGCGCTGCGCGGTCGGACTCGCCGATCGGCTGGTCCTCATAGGTTACCGGCCGGTAACCTGCCGGTGATCCGAGCCGCGACGCCCCCCGGGTGTCGGGCATCCTCAACCGAACCGGAGCGGTGTGTCGACTCGCCTGCCTGCATTGGAACGTCGCCGGCAACTCCTCGACGTTGCGCTGGTCGAGTTCGCGCGGGACGGGTTCCAGGGCACGTCGATGAACCGGATCGCGGAGGCCGCCGGAGTGACCAAGCCGGTGCTGTACCAGCACTTCGCCTCGAAACGGGCGCTGTTCGGCGAGCTCCTGGTGGACGTCGGCGAGCAGCTCGCCGCCGAGATCCTGGAGGCGACCACGCACGCGTCATCACCACGCGGCCAGGTCGCCGACGGCTTCCAGGCCTATTTCCGGTTCGTGGCCCGCAACCGCGACGCGTTCTTCGTGCTCTTCGGCGCCGCGACCTCCCGGGACCCCGAGTTCCGGGCGACCGTGCGCCGCTTCGAAGCCAACATGGCCCAGACGATCGCGGCGCTGATCGTGATCGAGGGCCTCACCGCCGAACAGCGTCTGCTCCTGGGCCAGGGCATCGTGGGCATCGCCGAGGTCACCTCCCGGCACTGGCTGCGTCCGGCCACCGAACCGCTGGACCCCTCCCCCGAGGCGCTCGCCGCGCAGGTGGCGACCCTGGCCTGGTCGGGGTTGCGAGGTATCGAAGCTCCCTGACCGCGCCGGTTCCGATGGGCCGGGTCGTCGGCATCGCCGGTCCTGACCGGCCCGCCCTCGGGTGCAACGTGGGCGGTCTCGGAGGTCGACGGGGCTTGACTAGGGTCCGGGCCAACCTGTCCCCTGAGAGAGTGAGCGAACCGATGAGCGGCTTTCGAGTCGTCGCCGACGTCCGGGTCGAAGAGGTCGAGGGCGCCGTGTTGGTGTTCCACCCCGCCGCACCCGAGGTCTATGAACTGGTCGGAGCCGAAGCCGAGGTCATGCGCCTGGTGCGCTCGGGCGGCACCGAGGTCCCGGCTCACCTGACCAGGGCCATGGCCGCGCTGGTGCACCTGGGGCTGGTCGAAGCCGACGGCTGGGACCGCCGCCGGGTACTGCTCGCCGGTGGCGCCCTCGCCGCCGCCGGAGTGGCCACGATCGCGCTGCCCAGCGTGGCCGCGGCGGCATCGAGCCCGGGCGGTGGGACCGTGGACCCGCCACCGCCTGATCCGCTTCAACTGCTGATCAACCCCAGTTTCGACGACGGTGAGACCGGCTGGTCCTCCTCCGACGGGTTTCAGGAGTATTCTGGCTCGAGCGGGATCCTGCCGGCGATCGCCAACGGTGCCCTGTACTTTTCGTTCCGGTACTCGACCGTGGTCAGCCAGTCGGCATCGGTGCCCCCGCTCGACTCCTATGACCAGATCGTGGCGAGCATCCGCGTCAGCACCTGGGCGGGCGAGGACCGTGGCTGGTTCGAGTTCCGGATCCGCTTTTTCGACGGCACCGACACGCAGATCGCGTCGCGCAGCATCCCGCGGTCCTCGCCACAATCGCCCACGACGTTCCCGCTCTCGATCAGTCGATCCGACTTCGCCGAGTTCGACGACATCGCGTCGGTGACGGTCGAGGTCCAGGGCGCCGACGAACGAGGTTGGGCAGGCAACTACGGGCCGATCGTGGACTTCATCACCGTCGAGGTGAGCTGAATCCCACCGGTCCGACGGGGCAGGCCGACACCGGGCCGGCTACTCGATGCGCATGCCCGAGATCGCCCGGGCGATGACGAGCTGCTGGATCTGCTCGGTGCCCTCGAAGATGTCCATGATCTTGGAGTCACGGTGCCAGCGCTCCACGGGGTACTCGCGCACGTAGCCGTAGCCGCCCAGGATCTGGATGGCCCGCTCGGTGACCCACACCGCGGTGCGAGCGGCCTTGAGCTTGGACTGGGAGCCCTCGGCGTGCACGTAGCCGCCGCCGTTGCGGGCCAGCCACGCGGCCCGCCACACCAACAGGCGCGACGCGTCGATCTCGGTCTTCATGTCGGCGAGCATGAACGAGATCGCCTGGTTCTCGATGATCGCCCGACCGAAGGCCTTGCGCTCCTTGGCGTAGTCCAGGGCGTACTCCCACGCGGCGCGAGCGATGCCCACGGCCATGGCGGCCACCGCGGGCCGGGTGGCTTCGAAGGTGGCCATGGCGGGCTGCTTGCCGCTGGTGCCGGCGCTCGGGTTCTTGGCGGCCTCACGGGCACGGGCGAGCTTCTCGTCCAGCTTCTCCTTGCCGCCCAGCAGGCACGAACCGGGCACGCGCACGTCGTCGAGGACGACCTCGGCGGTGTGGGAGGCCCGGATCCCCATCTTGGCGTACTTCTGGCCCTGGGACAGCCCCGGGGTGCCCGGGGGCACGATGAAGCTGGCCTGGCCCCGGCTCTTGAGTTCGGGGTCGACCGAGGCGACCACCACGTGCACGTCCGCGATGCCACCGTTGGTGATCCAGGCCTTGGTGCCGTTGAGGACCCACTCGTCGGAGGCCTCGTCGTAGACCGCCCGGGTGCGCAGGCTGGACACGTCCGATCCGGCGTCGGGTTCGGACACACAGAACGCGCCGAGCTGGATCTTGTCGGGGGTGCCGTAGCACTGGGGCACCCACTCGAAGATCTGCTCGGGCGTGCCGTTGCCGGCGATCCCGGCGGCGGCCAGCCCGGAACCGAAGATGGCCAGCGCGATGCCGGCGTCGCCCCAGAACAGCTCCTCCAGGGCCACGGGCAGGGTGAGCCCGGTCTGGTCGCCCATCATGGCGTTGGCCATGAAGTCCATCGAGTACAGGCCGATCTTGGCGGCCTCCTCGACGATGGGGTACGGGAACTCTTCTTTCTCGTCCCACTCCTCCCCCGCGGGTCGCACGACGTTCTCGGCGAACTCGTGGACCCACTCCTGAATCTGGAGCTGTTCGTCGTTGAGCGACAGGGAGAACTCGGACATGGTGGCGGGTACCTCTACTGGTCGGGGGGTGCCGAACACGGACTTCCCCAAGTTACCAGTCAGTAACCTGAGCGGCGAACCGGGATCGGGATCACCGGCTCGCCCCGAGCGCCCGGCGGGCCGGTGCCCGAACGCGCCGGTGGGGCGCCCTTGCGAGCGCCCCACCGGGTGTCACGTTTCAGTTGTTGATCCTTGGGTGGATCAGCCGGCGTCACACACCGACGAGTCGGGCGCGTCGCCCAGCTCGTAGGTGGGCAGCATCTCGCACTGGGTGATCCGGGACAGACCCGCACCCGGCTCGATACCCACGATCGTGTTGCCCACGTCGGCGCCCCACTGGTCGAGGTCGGCCAGCGAGTCGATGTTCATGTAGGTCGGCACCGCGATGTTCAGCGTGGCGCTGCCGCCGTACCACTGACCGATCTGGACCAGGTCGTCACCGTGCGACTCCCAGTAGTCCTCGTGGGTCACCGGCAGCCAGGTGTCGAAGAACAGGTCGATGTCGCCAGCGGCCATGCCCTCGAAGAGCGGACCGGCGTCGATTTCGGTGATGTTCACCTCGTAGCCGACCTCCTCGAGGAGGATCTTCCACAGGTTGGTGACGGCGATGGCCTCGTCCCAGGCGATCAGCCCGATGTTGACCGTGTCACCGTTGCCTTCCAGGCCTTCGACCCAGCCTTCGGCGGTTTCGCGGTTGTCACCGTCTTCCAGCCAGGCCTCGGCACCGGCTTCGGGGTCGTCCGCGTACTCGTTCGCGGTGTAGACCTCGAGCTCGGCGAGCTGGTCATCGCTCATCTCGAACGATTCGATCGCGGCGACCAGCTCGGGGTTGGCGGCGGCCCACTCGGCGTTGCCCGCCGACCAGATCTCCTCACCTTCGCCCATGGCGCCTTCAGGGTCCTCGAGGTCCTTGATCGAGTAGGCGGCGTAGGCCCAGTGCGGGTGCCACAGGGTCACCACGATGGGTTCGCAGTTCTCCAGCGCGGTCTCCAGCTCGGTCAGCATCGTGGGGGTGCTGGAGGTCTGCAGCTCCCAGCTTCCACTGCCGGCTTCGCCGGTCGCGTCGATGGCGTCACAGTCCGCACCGAGGGGACCTTCGGCGGTCTGGGTCGTGGTGTCGGTGCCGGCGACCGTGGTGTCGGAGGCCTCGTCGTCGTCGCTTCCGCAGGCGGAAAGCGCCAGGACGGCCACGGTGAGGATGGCCGCGACGGCTCGGACGGGTCGCCTGGTGAATGGTGTTGTTCGTTTCATGAGGCATCAGCTCCTTCTTCGATGGTTTGCTTTGCTTGGTTGGACATGACTGAGAACTGGTCGTTGCGAGGCCGCTGTGGTGGCCTCACACGCCCACGGGCTCCTCGGTGGTGGTGGGCGCGGGCTGGTCGTTCGCTTCGTCGGCGCGGGGGCGTCCGAACAGTGAGCGGATGCGCTGGCCGAGCGACGAGGGCCGCTTGGCGGTCTGGCCGTCGGTGCCGAACGACGAGGTGAACCGGTCGAGGATCACCGCCAGGATCACCACCGCCAGGCCGGCTTCGAATCCGTCGCCGATCTGGACCCGGGTGACCGCCCGGTAGACGTCGGTGCCCAGCCCGGGCGCACCGATCATCCCGGCGATCACGACCATCGACAGGGCGAGCATGATCACCTGGTTGACCCCGGCCATGATCGTGGGTCGGGCCAGGGGAAGCTGGATCTTGAACAGGATGCGGGCCGGGGAGGCGCCGAAGGCCTGGCCGGCCTCGACGACCTCGGGGTCGACCTGGCGAATACCCAGTTCGGTCAGGCGCACCGCAGGGGGCATCGAGAAGATCACCGTGGCGACCATGCCGGGTACCACGCCGATGCGAAAGAACGTCACCGCGGGAATGAGGTAGACGAACGCGGGCATCGTCTGCATGAAGTCGAGCATGGGGCGGACCGCGGCGGAGAACAGCCGGGACCGCGCGCCCAGGATGCCGGTGGGGATGCCCAGGGCCACGGCGATGAACGCCGAGATCAGCACCAGGGCCAGGGTCATCATCGCGTTGTCCCAGTAGCCCAGGTTCTCGATGAGCATCAGGCCAAGGAAGGTGAACACGGCCATCATCCAGCCGCGGATCCACCAGGCGACCAGGGCCAGCACGATGGCGAAGACCATCGCCGAGGGCCAGGTCAACAGGTCGATCAGTTCGTCGTTGAACCAGGTGAGGGTCTCTTTGATCCAGTCGAAGAGCCACCCCAGGTTCTCGTTCAGCCAGGGAACGAGGGTGTCTTCGACCCAGTCGCCGATCTGGATCTCCTCGATCGCGATGAGCAGCAGGTTCACGCCGCACCGCCCTCGACCGGGACCTGGGTCCCGCCTCCGGTGGAGCCGTCGTCGGTGGCGGTGCCCGCCGGCCGGCCCGCGGCGTTGTCGGTGGGCACCGGGGGCAGCTCACCGGTGGTTTCGTCGGAGAGTCCTTCGAGCAGCGCGGCGCGGGGTACCACGCCGAGCAGCTCGCCGGTGTCGTCGACCACCGCGATGGGCAGCGGATTGGAGGCCGCCGGGATCAACAGTTCGGCGAGCAGCGTGTCGGGCGCGACCTGGACGATCTGGTCGGGTTCGGCGAGGAGCTCTTCGAGGGTGTGGGTGCCCCGGGTGATGCCCTTGGCCAGTCCGGTGTCGTTCACGGTGCCGAGCAGTCGGCCGTCGCGGGCGAGCACGAACAGCCCCGACACCTGCAGTTCCTCCATCTTGTGGAGCGCGGCGGTGGGGCCTTCCCAGACGCCCACGGTGGCCACCGGACGGCGCATGATCCCGTCGGCGGTCAGCACCCGGGAGCGGTCCACGCCCTGGACGAAGGAGGCGACGTACTCGTCCGCGGGGTTGGTGAGGATGTCCTCGGTGGTGCCGATCTGCACGATCGCCCCGTCTCGCATGACCGCGATGCGGTCGCCCAGGCGCATCGCCTCGTTCAGGTCGTGGGTGATGAACACGATGGTGCGCCGCAGCTCGGACTGCAGCTCGATCATCTGGTCCTGCATCTCCCGCTTGATGAGCGGGTCCAGCGCACTGAAGGCCTCGTCCATCAACAGGATGTCGGCTTCGGTGGCCAGGGCGCGGGCCAGGCCCACCCGCTGGCGCATCCCACCGGAGAGCTCGTCGGGGTAGGAGTCGCCCCAGCCTTCCAGGCCCACCTGGGCCAGGGCCCGGTCGGCGCGTTCGAGGCGCTCGGTGCGGGACAGGTCGTGCATGGTGAGCCCGAAGGCGGCGTTGTCGCGCACGGTCCGGTGCGGCAGCAGCGCGAAGTGCTGGAACACCATCGACATCTGCTCGGCGCGCAGCTTGCGCAGCTCCTTCGCGTTCAGCGAGCCAACGTCGATGCCGTTGATGTCGATGGTGCCCGCGGTGGCGTCGTGCAGCCGGTTGAGGGTGCGCACCAGGGTGGACTTGCCCGAACCCGACAGGCCCATGATCACGAAGAATTCGCCGTGCTCGATGCGGAACGTGGCGTCGTCGACGGCCACCGTGTAGCCCCGTTCCCGCAGGGTGTCTCGTACCGATGCCGATGCGCCAGCCGCCTTTTGCTCCTCGATCCACGCCATGGCTTTGCGTGGATCCGGGCCGAAGATCTTGTAGATCCCGTTGGCGACGATGGGCATAGGCTGGATGTCGTTGCGTGCCCGGATCGTCGATCCCGGCCCGACAGCGGCTTCCCTCTCGGTCGAAGGCAGAACTGGGGGCGCGCCAGAAAGAATTGCGTACTCCCCGCTGCGGTCCACCCTAACCACATCGGGGTGGCGATTCGGGAATTTGGGGGTCGGCCCGGCTGATGAGGTCCGGTCGACGCGGCGGCGGCTCGGGGGTCAGGCAGGTGAAAGGTGGGGGCCCTGGGCGGTGTCGGTGACCTGCCAGCCGGCCGCGGCGATCTGGTCGCGCAGTTCGTCGGCCCGGGCAAAGTCCTTGGCGGCCCGGGCGGCGTCGCGGGCCTCGGCCAGGGCCCGGATCTGTTCGGGTACCTCGGTGGCCTCATCCGCGTCGAGCACCAGGCCGACCGCGGCGGCGATCTCGGTGACCGCGGCCACCAGCGGCGCGGCCGCCTCGGCCTCACCGGCGTCCAGGGCGGTGTTGGCGCGACGGACCGTGTCGAAGAGCACCGCGGTGGCGGCGGGGGTGTCCAGGTCGTCGTCCATGGCGGCCACGAAGCGACCCATGACCTGCGGGTCGGGCACCGCCAGGTCCACCTGGGCGTCGCGGACGCGGCGGGCGAAGGCGTCCAGGCGGTCCAGCGCGGCTTCGGCGTCGGCGATCGAGGCGGCGTTCACGTCGATGGGTGAGCGGTAGTGCGAGCGCAGCACCAGCAGCCGGAAGGCCCGCGGGTCGTGGGTGTCGATGAGCTCGACCAGGTTGGTGAAGTTGCCAAGCGACTTGGACATCTTGGTGCCGTCCACCTCGACGAAGCCGTTGTGGACCCAGTGGTTGGCGAACTCACAGCCGTCGGCGACGGCCTGGGCGCGTTCGTTCTCGTGGTGGGGGAAGGCCAGGTCCAGCCCACCGCCGTGGATGTCGAAGCCTTCTCCGAGCAGACCCAGCGACATGACCACACATTCGGTGTGCCAGCCGGGCCGGCCCTCTCCCCAGGGGGAGGGCCAGGAGGGTTCTCCGGGTTTGGCGAACTTCCAGAGCACGAAGTCCACCGGCGATTCCTTGTCGTCGGGGCCTTCCACCCGGGCGCCGGCGCGCAGCGAGTCGATGGACTGACGGGCGAGCAGCCCGTAGTCGTCCACCGAGGCGGCCCGGAAGTACACGCCGTCTCCGGCCTGGTAGGCGTGGCCCGCGTCGAGGAGGCGTTCGACCAGTTCCACCATCTGTTCGACGTAGGCGGTGGCGTGGGGGTCGTGGTCGGGTCGCAGCACGCCGATGGCGTCCATGGCGTCCCACCAGATCTTCTCGTTGTGGCGGGCGACCTCGTCGGAGCTCACCCCCAGCTCGGCGGCGCGGGCGATGATCCGGTCGTCGATGTCGGTGATGTTCGACACATAGGTGACCTCGTTGCCGGCGAAGCGCAGGTAGCGGCGCAGCACGTCGAAGACCAGCGCGAAACGGCCGTGGCCCAGGTGCGGGGGCCCGTAAACCGTGGGTCCGCACACGTACATCGACACCTGCCCGGGGTTGCGGGCGGTGAAGGGGACGACCTTCCCGGCGGCGGTGTCGAACAGGGCGAGCATGACGGTTCACGGTAGTGGCCGACCTGAGCTGTGGTGGCGCTCGGGGTTGGGTGCGCCAAACTGGATCGATCCGCTGGAAGCGTCGGGAGGCCGAGCGCACGACCATGAAGATCACGTCGACCGGGCATGCCGGTCTGCTGCTGGACACCGCCGGGGGCACGATCCTGTGCGACCCGTGGCGCTACCCCGCCTATTTCGCGTCGTGGTTCGTGTTTCCGGACAACTCCGGGCTCGACTGGGACGCGTTGGGGTCGTGTGACTACCTGTACGTGTCGCATCTGCACCGGGACCACTTCGACGCCGAGAACCTGGCCAAGCACGTCGACAAGTCGGCCACGGTGCTCCTGCCGGACTTTCCGGTGGACGACCTGCAGGACGCGTTGCGGGCGCTGGGCTTCACCCGGTTCGTGACGGTTCCGGACAACACGCCGGTGGAGCTGGACGGGATGCGGGTGCAGATCTCGGCGTTGGTGTCGCCCAATGACGGCCCGTTGGGTGATTCGGCGCTGGCGGTGGACGACGGCACGGCGATCGTGTTGAACCAGAACGACGCCCGACCGCTGGGCTACGACGCGTTGCACGCCTTTGCCGGTGATGCGGGCTATGACGCGCATTTCCTGCAGTTCTCCGGGGCGATCTGGTATCCGATGGTCTATGACCTGCCTGCCAAGACCAAGGCCAAGGCGGGCACCGAGAAGCGGTCCAACGGTCTGGATCGGGCAATGCGTTACGCGGTGGATCTGGACGCGTCGTGGGTGTTTCCTTCGGCGGGGCCGCCGTGTTTTCTTGACGACGAGCTCTTCGAGCACAACGACGTGGGCGACGACCCGGCGAACGTGTTTCCCGATGCGCCGGTGTTCATCGAGCACCTGGCCGCCCACGGTCACCACAACGGCCGGCTGCTGATTCCGGGCAGCACCGCGGAGGTGACCCGGGTGCCCGGGGCGACCGGCGCGGCGCGGACCACGTGCGCGGTGACCCACCCGGTGCCCGATGAGGAGGTGGCGGCGATCTTCTCGGACAAGGCCACCTATCTGAAGGCCTACCAGGCCCGCCAGGCGGACCGGATCGCCGAGGAGAAGGCGTCGTGGCCCGCGCCCGAGGTCGACGTGTTCGCCGAGTTGCAGGCCTGGTTCGAACCGCTGTTGGAGTTGTCGCTGCAGTTCGCCGAGGGCATCGGCTACCCGGTGGAGCTGCGGGTGCTGGGCGACCCGGCGGCTCCCGAGGGTGACCCCCGGGGGGTCGACGAGTCGGTGGTGATCGACTTTCCCGCCAAGGTGGTGCGCCGCGGCGTGGAGGGTGAGAAGTGCCGCTACCGGTTCCGGGTGGGTCGCGCGCTGGTCGAGCGGCTGATCGCGGATCACGAGATCGACTGGGTGAACACGCTGTTTCTGTCGATGCGTTTCGAGGCGCACCGGGCCGGCCCCTACAACGAGTACCTGTACACGTTCTTCAAGTGCCTGGTGGATGAGCGGCTGGAGTACGCGGAGGGCTGGTTCGCCGAGCGGTCCCACGATGATTCGGAGACCGTGCTGGATGGGTGGGCGATGCAGGCGCGCTGTCCGCACCTGAAGGCCGAGCTGGCGCACTTCGGGGTGGTGGAGGGCACGACGTTGACGTGCCGGATGCACGGCTGGCAGTGGGATCTGACCACGGGCCGGTGCCTGACCTCCAAGGGCCACGAGCTGCGCTGCCACTGGGTGGGTGAGGGGGACCCGCCGACCCGGGCCGGGGCCGGCGTGGCCGAGGGGTCGTGACCGAGCTGGCGCCGCTCACCACGTTGGGGGTGGGTGGGCCTGCGGAGCGGTTCTTCCGGATCCGTCGCCGCGAAGAGATCGTGTCGTCGTTCGCGGTGGCCGACCTGCGGGGTGAGCATCTGACGGTGCTGGGCGGCGGGTCGAATGTGGTGATCGCCGATGCGGGCCTGGCGGGCACGGTGGTGCAGATCGAGGGCGGGTCGATGGGGCGCCGCCGGATCGGTGAGGAGGCCATCGAGTGGACCGTGGACGCCGGGGTTGACTGGGATGCGTTCGTGCTGGCCACGGTGGAGGCCGGCGCGGTGGGTGTGGAGCTGTTGAGTGGCATCCCGGGCACGGTGGGCGCGGCGCCGGTGCAGAACGTGGCGGCCTACGGCCAGCAGGTGTGCGACGTGATCACCGCGGTGGGGGTGTTCGATCGCACCTCGGGCCAGACCGGTGAGGTGCCTCCCGACGAGTGCGGGTTCGGGTTTCGCACGAGCCGGTTCAAGCACGGCGACTGGGCGGGCCGGGCGGCGATCACCCATGTGCGGTTCCGTCTGCCCCTGGCGGTGGCCGCGCCGCCGGCGGCGTCGACCTATGGCGATCTGGTGCGCTGGTTCGACGCCAATGGTGGGGACCCGACCGATGTGGCAACCCGGCGGGCGGCGACCTTGGCAGTGCGGGGCGCCAAGTCGATGGTGATCGACCCGGCGGACCCGATGAGCCGCAGTGCGGGGTCGTTCTTCGTGAACCCGGAGGTGCCCGCGGGCACCGCCGATGCGCTGATCGAGCGTTTCGCCCGTGACGGGTTGGACGTGCAGTACCTGGAGGGCCGCCGGGCCGCGCACCCCGATGCCACGGTGCGTCGGATCCCGGCCGCGTTGTTGTTGCGGGCGGCGGGGTTCCGCCCGGGCGATTCGTGGGGCACGGTGCAGTTGTCGGACCGGCACGTGTTGGCGATCGTGGCCTGTGAGGGCGCGACCGCCGATGACATCTGGCAGTTGTCGTGGCTGATCCGGGGCCGGGTGGCGGCCGAGACCGGCGTCGAGCTGCAGCCCGAGCCCCAGTTCCTGGGCGAGTTCGCCGAGGCGGACCCGGCCGCCTTCGAGGCGTCCCACCCATTCTCCCCCGGCCCCGACACCACCCCCGCCTGGCTGCGGGCCTGACCGGTCCGCTCGGGTGCAGGAGCGGCGTGCCCGCGGGCACGCCGACCGGCTCGGATCACCTGCTCGTCACTGGCAGTGAGCCGGCCGCAATGTGGCCGAACCCTGACGGGTTCGGAGTCCGCCGGTATCGGCGTGCGGCTGGCCGTGCGGTACATCCGCCCGCAATTTGGCCAAACCCTGATGGGTTCGGAGACTCCTGAGCCCCGCTGTGGCGGGGACGACGTCCACATCTCCCGCAATGTGGCCGAACCCTGATGGGTTCGGAGACGACCAGCGCCGTCGAGTCCCGCTTGTAACTGCCGTTCCCGCAATGTGGCCGAACCCTGATGGGTTCGGAGACCGAACAGACCCGAGAACACGTCACCGTCCGAGGACGCCCCGCAATGTGGCCGAACCCTGATGGGTTCGGAGACGACCAGCGCCGTCGAGTCCCGCTTGTAACTGCCGTTCCCGCAATGTGGCCGAACCCTGATGGGTTCGGAGACCGAACAGACCCGAGAACACGTCACCGTCCGAGGACGCCCCGCAATGTGGCCGAACCCTGATGGGTTCGGAGACAACTCGCATGACCCCCGACGAACTACGCCGTCTCACCGCCGCAATGTGGCCGAACCCTGATGGGTTCGGAGACACCACGCTGCTTGTCGGGTATGTGCCGAACATGCTGCCCCCGCAATGTGGCCGAACCCTGATGGGTTCGGAGACGGTTCAGAAGCCCGGATCACCGGCCGACGCCCCAGCCCCGCAATGTGGCCGAACCCTGATGGGTTCGGAGACACCGGCACGGACGGGCGGGTGTACCGCGCGGACCACCCGCAATGTGGCCGAACCCTGATGGGTTCGGAGACCCCCGACTTGAGCGCGTGTCGCACGGCGTCGAGATCCCCGCAATGTGGCCGAACCCTGATGGGTTCGGAGACGTCCCTCTCTTTCAGTAGATCTACGACTGCCTGGCCGCGCTCCCGCAATGTGGCCGAACCCTGATGGGTTCGGAGACTCTGCGACGCGTCCGCTGACTTCGCGCACCGCCGCTCCCCGCAATGTGGCCGAACCCTGATGGGTTCGGAGACTTCCCGTGGGGCCCGAGTTCACGGTGGCGTCGATGCGCCCGCAATGTGGCCGAACCCTGATGGGTTCGGAGACCTCGCAGCCGAGCTCCCGAACACCCCTCTCACTGTGCATCGGCCCGCAATGTGGCCGAACCCTGATGGGTTCGGAGACGCACCAGAGCCTTACACATCAGGGCCCGCACATAGTCGCCCGCAATGTGGCCGAACCCTGATGGGTTCGGAGACTCGGCGAGTGGTTTCCCGGTCGGTGTCGGCGGGGAACCCGCAATGTGGCCGAACCCTGATGGGTTCGGAGACAGCACGCCGAGTGCCGACACTGGCGGTGTCGATGACCCCCGCAATGTGGCCGAACCCTGATGGGTTCGGAGACCACCCCCAACAGGCGAACCCCCCAGGGGCCCACAACCCGCAATGTGGCCGAACCCTGATGGGTTCGGAGACCCATCGGGGCGGAGTCCATGACCGATACCGAGCTACACCCGCAATGTGGCCGAACCCTGATGGGTTCGGAGACTTGGATCGCACTGTGTTCGGGGTGCACACGCCGGAGTCCCCGCAATGTGGCCGAACCCTGATGGGTTCGGAGACCTGAGCATTCCCCCACCCTGTCCACTTCGGCTCGGCCCGCAATGTGGCCGAACCCTGATGGGTTCAGAGACGTGGCTGCACCAGACCACCACGGAGCTGTTCGCTGCTCCCGCAATGTGGCCGAACCCTGATGGGTTCGGAGACCTCCCCTACCTACCGCCCGGTAGGACCACTAGAGACCCGCAATGTGGCCGAACCCTGATGGGTTCGGAGACCCCCCCGGCCTGGAGAGCGTCGGACACCGTCGGGAACCCGCAATGTGGCCGAACCCTGATGGGTTCGGAGACCACCACATCGGCTCATCGGGATCGCGCCACACCTCCTCCCGCAATGTGGCCGAACCCTGATGGGTTCGGAGACGTGGCTGTCGGGACCCACTGGTCCGACCCCCAGGACGCCCCGCAATGTGGCCGAACCCTGATGGGTTCGGAGACCACCCAGCCGCGAGAACTGGGCCAGCGGCCGAGGCGCGGCCCGCAATGTGGCCGAACCCTGATGGGTTCGGAGACCGCAGCCAGCGCACGGATGTCGGACTCGACCGCGTTCCCGCAATGTGGCCGAACCCTGATGGGTTCGGAGACCCGCGGCCCGCGTGGGCGTCGACCCGATGCCGGCGGGCCCCGCAATGTGGCCGAACCCTGATGGGTTCGGAGACGTGACGATCTCCGCCAGCGTGCGGCACGGCAAATCCCCCGCAATGTGGCCGAACCCTGATGGGTTCGGAGACCATGCGGCACGGCCATCCTGGGGCGGGGACCGTCACCCCCGCAATGTGGCCGAACCCTGATGGGTTCGGAGACCCCTCGTAGGGCGCCGCCATGTCGTCGTAGTGGTGCCCGCAATGTGGCCGAACCCTGATGGGTTCGGAGACCACACCCGAATCAGCGCGTCCACCTGCGCATCCGACCCGCAATGTGGCCGAACCCTGATGGGTTCGGAGACTCTCTCCGTCCGCACCGGCCCGCATCCACGCCTCAGCCCCGCAATGTGGCCGAACCCTGATGGGTTCGGAGACCACGCGCTGCTCGGGCAGCGAATCCCAAGTGGGAAGTCCCGCAATGTGGCCGAACCCTGATGGGTTCGGAGACATCACCTCGGCGTCGATCCCGTCGTCGCCGAAGAACTCCCGCAATGTGGCCGAACCCTGATGGGTTCGGAGACTTCAATGAGCATGACCGGCCTCGCATCTGGCCTCGTCCCGCAATGTGGCCGAACCCTGATGGGTTCGGAGACCGCCCACGTTGCCTTCACGTTCCCCGCGGCGCCACCCCCGCAATGTGGCCGAACCCTGATGGGTTCGGAGACGATACTCCGGCGAGTTGCTGCACTCGATACTGACCCCCCCGCAATGTGGCCGAACCCTGATGGGTTCGGAGACTTGCCATCTGGCCTCCTAGCCCGTTACAGGGAGCGTCCCCGCAATGTGGCCGAACCCTGATGGGTTCGGAGACGGGCACGACGACGATCCGCTCCAGCACCGAGGGGATCCCGCAATGTGGCCGAACCCTGATGGGTTCGGAGACCCCACCCTCATCGACGGAGGAGACCATTTCGAGTCGTCCCCGCAATGTGGCCGAACCCTGATGGGTTCGGAGACGAGGTGATCTCGCGGCCCAGCGACTCGGAGAGGATCGGCCCGCGATG
>CAYVAS010000002.1:0-102487 GCA_964449375.1 uncultured Iamiaceae bacterium
GTCGGCGATCACGATCAGGGGCAGCCAGGCGGCGATGTCCCAGACGAAGTCGATCTCGCCGCGGGTGCACACCGCGTCGACGAGCTCGTTGCACACGTCGCGCAGGTGCTGCTCCTGGGCGTTCACCCGTGCAGGGGTGAAGCCCTTGAACACCAGCTTGCGGCGGTCCCGGTGCTCGGGATCGTCCATGTCGATCATCATCGCCTGGGGTGGGGCATCCGCGCGGATGCCCTGGGCGTTGGAGAACACCCCGGGCATGCGTTCGGCCTCCATCACCGCCGCATGGGTGGCACAGCCCCACACCCCGGAGTTGGGGTCGAAGTAGACCGGCGCCTCGGCTCGCATCCAGGCGAGCTCGGCATGAGGGTTGCGGCCCCAGAACTCGCCGCTGACCAGATCGATGTCGGGGTTGAAGGGTCCGTCGCCACGTCGCAGGGTCATACGTGGCGATTCTGACACACCGTCAGGTCTAGAGTCTCGGGTCGTCGGCTTCGACGCCAAACGAGGGGACCGCCGCTCCGGTGCACATCGCCTACACCGAAGACCAGGAGTCGTTGCGTACCAGGGTGCGCGCGTACTTCACCGAGCTCATGACCCCGGCGGTCACCGAGGAGTGCGCGCTCGGTTTCACCGGCGGGCCGGCCTCGCTGGCGGCGGTCCGCCAGATGGGCGCGGACGGCTGGTTGGGGATCGGCTGGCCCAGCGAGTTCGGCGGGCAGGGTCGTACCCCGATCGAGCAGTACATCTTCACCAACGAGTCGTGGCGGGCGAACGCCCCCACGCCGTTTCTCACCATCAACGCGGTGGGCCGCACCATCCAGGAATTCGGCACCGAGGCCCAGAAGGCGTACTTCCTCCCCCGGATCCTGGCCGGCGAGTTGCACTTCGCGATCGGCTACACCGAACCCTCCGCGGGTACGGACCTGGCGTCGCTGACCACCCGGGCGGTACGCGACGGAGACGAGTGGGTCATCGACGGTGCCAAGGTGTTCACGAGCCTCGCCAGCTACGCCGACTACGTGTGGTTGGCCGCCCGGACCGATCCGGACGCTCCCAAGCACGCCGGCATCACGATCTTCGCGGTGCCCACCGACACGCCGGGGTTCAGCTTCACCAAGATCCCCACGATGGTGAACGCCAGCACCTACCAGACCTACTACGACTCGGTGCGGGTGGGGGCCGACGCGGTGATCGGCGAGGTGAACCGGGGCTGGGACCTCATCGTCAATCAGCTCAACCACGAACGGATCTCACTCGCGCCGACCGGCTCGGTCGAACGGGCCTTCGAGGGCACCCTGGACCTGGTCCGCCGAGCTGACGGAACCGAACGACGCAGGATCGACGAGCCCTGGGTGCAGGCGAACCTGGCCCGGGTCCGCGCCGGCATCGATGCGCTGGAGCTGATGAACTGGAAGGCGGCGTCCGCGGAGACGATGGATCCGGCGTTGTCGAGCGCGATCAAGGTGTACGGCACCGAGTTCTTCCTGACCGCGTACCGCCTGCTCGCCGAAGTGCTCGGCCCCCGCGCCGCGCAGGACCGCACCTCGCCCCTCGCCGTGCTCGACGGCGGACTGGCCCGGGCCATGCAGGGCTCGTTGATCTTGACCTTCGGAGGCGGGGTCAACGAGATCCAGCGCGACCTGATCGCCATGTTCGGCCTGGATCTACCCCGCGTGCCGAGGATGTGACGCCATGGACCTGACCTTCGACGACGCCCAGACCACCGTCACCGAGCTGGCAGACCGGATCCTGGGCGAATGCTGCGCCCCCGAGACGTTGCGGCAGATCGAGCGGGACCCGGCCGTCACGTGGCCCGTCGAGGCGTGGAAGGCCCTGGCCGGGGCCGGCCTGGTCGGTATCGGTCTGCCCGCCGACGTCGGCGGTGGCGGCCTCGGGTTGGTCGAGGCCGCGCTGGTGCTCGAGGCGGTGGCGCGCTCGGCGGCGCCGCTGCCCGCGTACGCCACGATGATCACCGGCGCGGCGCCCGTCGCCGAGTTCGGGTCCCCCGCCCAGCGGGAGCGCTGGTTGCCCGGTGTCGCGGACGGATCGGTGATCCTCACCGGCGTCCTCGTGGGCGAGGACGACCACACCGGTCCGCCCGCGTGTGCATGGCGCGGCGACGGTCCCCGCCGGATCTCCGGCGCCGGTTGGTACGTGCCCTTCGCCGCCCAGGCGGATGCCTTCGTGGTGCCCGTCGCCGGGACCGACGACGAGGCCTACCTGGCGGTCGTGCCCGCGGATGCGCCCGGCGTCACCATCGAGGCGCTGGCGCCCATGAGCGGTGAACCCTCCGGCGTCGTCCGTTTCGCCGAGACCCCGGTGCCCGACGACGCGATCCTGGCCGGTTCCCGCGCCGCCAGCGCGGCGTCACACCGCTGGCTGCGGCACCGGGCGATCGCCGCGACCTGTGTCGCCCAGGTCGGCACCTGTGACGGCGCACTCGCACTGACCGCGCACCACGTGTCGACCAGAGAACAGTTCGGGGTCCCCCTGGCCACGTTCCAGGCGGTCGCGCACCGTGCCGCGGACGCCTGGATCGACACCGAGGTGATCCGCCTGACCGCGTGGCGGGCGCTGTGGCGCCTGGCCGAGGGCCTGGATGCCGCCGCCGAGCTCGCTGTCGCCAAACACTTCGTCGCGGAGGCCGGCCAACGGGTCGTCGAGGCCGCGCAGCACCTGCACGGCGGGATCGGCATGGACCTGGACTACCCGGTCCATCGGTTCTTCCGCTGGGCCAAGGAACACGAACAGCGTCTGGGCGGCGGCGCCGAACACCTCGCCATGCTGGGTCGGTCCCTTGCCGGGCACGCCCAGGGGGCCACCGCTGGACCTGAAGGATCCAGCGACGAGGGGGCCGGTGTGTCTTTCGCCACTTCGGCCTCCGGCGATCCGGTAGCCTCATCTGACGATCCGTCAGACATCGAACCCGACGGTGGAGCCGTCCCAATCCACGAGGAGCAGTGAGCCTGCGATGAACGTGATCTCGAGGGCCAGGCGAGGTGCCGGTCGACGCATGATGGCACTGGGCATCTGTGTGCTTCTGGTGACCGCAGCCTGTGGGAGCCGAACCGACGACGCCGCCGACGACGACGGTCTGAACGGAACCGGCACCTCCCAGACGACCGTTGCCGCGGCCGGCGACGACACCTTCGGCACCCTGGAGGTGCCCTGTGGGCCCGGTGACGCTTCGGGTGCGACCGACGAAGGCGTGAGCGACGACAAGATCGTCATCGGGGTGATCACCGACAAGAACGCGGGCGCGATCCGCGTGCCGACCGCGGGCATCGAACCCTCGATGAAGGCCTTCGTGGAGTGGTGCAACGGGTTGGGGGGCGTCGCGGGACGCACGCTGGAGCTGAAGACCTACGACGCCAAGCTGCTCAACTCCCTCGACGCCGCCAAGCAGGCCTGCGACGACCAGCCCTTCGCGCTCGTGGGCAACGGCGTGGTCCAGGACGCACCCATGGCCCAGCCTCTGGTGGATTGTGGGCTGATCTCGATCTCGGGCTACACGGCCACGTACCCGATGACCTCCAGCCCACTGAACGTCGAGCCGGTCCCGAACCTGGGTGACGTCTACGCCACGGGCACCGCGGAGTACTTCGCCGAGCACCACCCCGACGCCATCGAGAAGTCCGCGATCTTCTTTCCGACCCAGTCGGCGGCCGCCGACCAGGGCGAGCGTGCCATCCAGGCCCGTGAAGCCCTCGGCTATGAGTTCATCTACACCAACTCCTACCCGTTGATCCAGAACGACTGGGCCACCCAGGTCCAGACGCTCAAGAACAAGGGGGTCGAGTACGTGACGATGGTCGACACGGTCAACGCCGCGATCGGCATGCTCGAGGCGATGCGCGACGCCGACTACCACCCCGAGGTCATCGACCTCGGCCAGCAGTACTACGACTCGACCCTGGCGGCCTCCGGGGTGGCCGAGGGGGTGTTCGTGCAGACCAACACCCAGCCCTTCGAGAACCCGAGCCCGGCGATCTCCCGGTACGTGGAGATCCTCGAGGCCCACGACCCGGACGCCCCGGTCACCTCGTTGGGAGTGCAGGCCTTCTCCGCGGCGCTGATGTTCGCCACCGTGGCCGCCGACCTGGGATCGGATCTGACCCGGGACGCCGTGCTCGAAGGGGCCCGCGCGCTGCAGGACTGGAGCGGCGGTGGCCTGCACCCGCCCCAGGATCCCGGCGGTGACGTGACCAACACCTGCACGATGATCATGCGGATCGAGAACGACGAGTTCGTGACGATCTACCCAGAAGGCGACGCCACCGATCCGGCCGAGAGCTTCGACTGCGACCCGGAGGCCTTCGTCGAGGTCGAGGGCGACTGGGGCGAGGCCCCGACGCTCGATTGAGTCGATCCAGGTGCGGACCACGAGCTCTGATCCCACCGCGGTCCTGACACGGCGAGCCTGAGCCGGTGGAATTCTCCGAGATCATCCAGTTCACGATCCTGGGGCTGGCCACCGCGGGCGTCTACGCGGTCGCCGCCAGCGGGCTGGTCGTGACCTACCAGACCTCGGGCATCTTCAACTTCGCCCACGGGGCGGTGGGCATGATCGTCGCCTACGTCTACTGGGAACTTCGGGTACGCCAGCAACTGCCCGCGCCGGTCGCGATCGTGCTCGCGCTGTTCGTGTTCGCGCCGCTGTTGGGCGCGCTCATCGAGCGACTGCTGATGCGGCACCTGTCGGGCGCGTCGGTGATCACCCGGATCGTGGTGACCATCGGTCTGTTGGTGGGGTTGTTGGGTGTGGCCCGGGTGGTGTGGTCCGGTGACATCTCGCCGCCGCCCAATCTGCCGCGGTTCTTCGGCGACAACGTGGTCCGCTTCGGTGGCGTGAACGTGCCCTGGCATCAGGTCATCGTGCTGATCTGCGCGGTCCTGGTCGCGATCGGGTTGCGGATCATCCTCAAGGGCACCCGCCTGGGAGTCGCGATGCGGGCCGTGGTCGACGACCGGGCCCTCACCGGCCTCAACGGCTGCAACCCGGCCCGCACGTCGATGACCTCCTGGATGCTCGGATCGTTCCTCGCCGGTTTGGCAGGCATCCTGATCGCCCCCACCCTTCCGGGCAACCTGGACCAGGCCACCCTCACCCTGCTGGTGATCAACGCGTTCGCCGCGGCGATGGTCGGTCGGTTGCGCAGCCTGCCCTGGACCTTCGTGGGCGCGATCATCCTGGGTCTTGCGAGCTCCTACATGGACCTGGGCGCAGCGCACATGGCCTCGTCTCCGGGCTGGTACGAGGACGTCCGCGGTTCGCTCCCGGTGATCCTGTTGTTCGTCGTGCTCCTGGTGATCCCCCAGGACCGGATCCGGGTGTCCGCGGCCACCGAGAAGCTGGGGCGCATCCCGCGCCCGACGATGCGCGCCGGGCTCGTCGCCGCCGGGGCGCTCGTGGTCGGCGTGGGCCTGGTCGCCCAGGCCGTCGACGGGGCCAACCTGCGGAGCCTCGGGGTCGTCGTGGCCCTCGCGATCGTGATGCTGTCGTACGTGCCCCTCACCGGCTACGCCGGTCAGATCTCCCTGGCCCAGCTCACCCTCGCGGGCCTCGGGGCGTTCGTGGCCGTGGTCGTGGTGGGCCCCGAGGGCTCCCTGGTCGGTCTCGTCGTCGCCTTCGTGGCCGCCGCGGTCATCGGGGCGCTCGTCGCGCTGCCCGCGTTGCGGCTCCAGGGGTTGTACCTGGCCCTGGGCACGATGGCGTTCGCGCTGGTCGTCGAGAACGTCGTGTTCGCCGGGGACCAGAACTTCTCGTCGGGCACCCGGGCCTTCGGGCGACCCGACTGGCTGGCCGGGGACCGCGCCTATGTGGTGTTCATGGCCGCGGTCTTCGCCGTGCTGGGCCTCGGGGTGCTCGCGCTGCGTCGCAGCACCTATGGGCGCAGGCTGCAGGCGCTCAAGGACTCGCCGGCCGCGGCCGCCACGATCGGGCTGAACCAGACGGTCGCGAAACTGGCGGTGTTCGCCCTGTCGGCGGGGATCGCCGGGGTGGGCGGGTACCTGCTCGGATGTTGGAAGGGCCAGGTGGGGGCGTCGGACTTCTCGCTGATCAACGGTGCGCTTCCGGGCCTTGCGGTGCTGCTGTTGGCGGTGGTGGGTGGCATCGCCGTGATCGCCGGGGCCTTCGTCGGCGCGCTGTTCCTGGTGGCCATGCCGCGGCTGGGAGAGGTGTTCCCGTCGCTGGAGAACCTGATGCTCATCGCACCGGGGCTGGTCGGGGTGACCCTGGCCCGCAACCCCGACGGTGCGGTCATGCAGGCGGTGGACCGGGTCCGGGACCGCTTCTGGAAGCCCCGGGTCACCCACGGACCCGACGCACCGGTCCAATCCGTCACCCTGGAGACCCCGCGCGAGGTGACCCCCGAGGCCTTCGTGATCGCCGGGCGATCAGCGGATCACGGCGAGCTCGTCGCACTGGACGCCGGGCTCGGGTTCGGGAGAGAAGACTGCGGTGTCTGTGCTTGAGGTCGTCGACGTCACGGTGCGCTTCGGCGGCAACCGCGCGCTGGACGCCGCGAACCTGCACGTGGAGGCGGGGTCGGTGACCGGCCTGATCGGTCCCAACGGGGCGGGCAAGACCACCGCGTTCAACGCGATCACCGGGCTGCAGCCCGTCGACGCCGGACGGGTGCGCCTCGACGGGGTCGACCTGACCCGGGAGCGCCCGTTCCGCCGGGCCCGGGCCGGGATCGCCCGCACGTTCCAACGCCTCGAGAGTTTCGGCTCGATGACCGTGCGCGAGAACGTGCTGGTCGCCGCCGAGGTCCGCAGCCGGCGCGACGGCCCGCGCCCCGCCCAGCTCACCGACGCCCTGCTCGAACGCCTCGGATTGACCGACGCCGCCGCCGAACGGGCCGACGAGCTGCCCACGGGACGGGCCCGGCTGGTGGAGATCGCCCGGGCGCTGGCCACCGCCCCCAAGGTGCTGCTCCTCGACGAGCCCGCCTCGGGGCTCAGCGACACCGAAAGCGACGCGTTGGCCGCGCTGCTCGTCGAACTCGCCGAGGGCGGGCTGGGCATCCTGCTGGTGGAGCACGACGTCCCCCTGGTGATGCGGGTGTGTTCGACGATCTTCGTGCTGGACTTCGGCACCGTGCTCGCCTCGGGAACCGCCACCCAGATCCAGGCCGATCCCCGGGTGCAGGAGGCGTACCTGGGAACCGTCGGAGCCGCGTCGTGAACTCCGGGCCCCCACCCATGTTGGAGCTGCGCGGCGTGCGAGCCGGCTACGGGCGTATCGAGGTTCTCCACGGTGTGGACCTGAGCCTTCCCGCCGGCACGGTGCTGGCGCTGCTCGGGCCAAACGGGGCCGGCAAGTCGACCACCCTCAAGGTGCTGGGCGGGCTTCTGGGTGCCACCCACGGTTGTGTCCATCTGGCCGGGCGGCACGTCAACGGCGTCGAACCCCACGCGCTTGCCCGTGCCGGACTGGCCATGATCCCCGAGGGTCGCGGTGTCTTCCCTCGCCTCACCGTCGGCGAGAACCTTCGGATGGCCAGCTACACCGGGGTGGACACCGCCCTGATCGAGGAACGGGCCTACGAACGCTTTCCGCGTCTGGGCGAACGCCGGAACCAGGTCGCCGGCACCATGTCGGGCGGCGAACAGCAGATGCTCGCGCTCGCCCGGGGTCTGGCCACCGAACCGGCGGTGCTGATCCTCGACGAGCTGTCGATGGGCCTGGCGCCGATGATCGTGTCGGGCCTGTACGAGCTGGTGGCCCAGGCGGCGGCGACCGGGGTGTCGATCCTGGTCGTGGAGCAGTTCGCCCGCACCGTGCTCGGCGTCGCCGACACCGCAGCCATCATGGTCGGCGGACGCATCGTCGCCGCAGGACCACCCGAAGCCATCGAGGCGGAACTCGCCTCGGCCTACCTGGGAGCACTCACGTGAACGACCCGCACACGACCCGACCCGACGATCCCTCTCCGGAAGGCCGGCAGGCGCCGCGGGTGCAGGCCTTCCGCCACGACGTGGCCGCCCTGGAGGTCCCCACCGCGACCACCCGACGGGAGTCCTGGCTGCTGTGGGCGGGGGTGGCGGCGGTCGTGGTTGGGATCGTGGTGGTCTTCGCCGGCTACTGGGGCGCGTCGGGCACCGCCAGCGTGGCCGAACAGATGCCCTACCTGCTCTCGGGAGGGGGCCTGGGCCTGGCCCTGGTGATCGTCGGTTCGGTGCTCGTGGGCCGCTATTCGATGGCACGGCTGCTGCGGTACTGGCTCGCGCTGCTGGTGGCCGAGCATCGCGCCCAGACCGACCGGCTGATCGACGCACTGGGATCGGCCGGATCCGCCGAGGAGGACGCCCGATGACCGATGAAGACCTGCTCGTCGAACAGCGTGGTCACGTCCTGATCGTCACGCTGAACCGACCCGAGGCCCGCAACGCGTTCAGCGCCTCGATGCTCCAGGGTGCACACGACGCCTGGCACCGGCTCGACGAGGACCCCGACCTCCGCGTCGGGGTCCTGACCGGCGCCGGTGGCCACTTCTGTTCGGGCATGGACCTCAAGGCCCTGGGCGACATGGAGGTCGCCCCGCCCGAGGCGGGTTCCACCCCGGAAGGACACGCCTCGGATCCCCTCGAGGTCGCCTGGCACGCGTTGCTGCGCCATTTCCGCCCCTCCAAGCCGATCGTGACCGCCGTGGAGGGTTACTGCGTCGCCGGTGGTACCGAGATCCTGCAGGCCACCGAGATCCGGGTGGCGGGCGAATCGGCGCAGTTCGCGATCGCCGAGGTCCGCCGTGGCCTGTTTCCCCTCGGCGGTTCCACGGTGCGCCTGCAACGCCAGATCCCCTACACGATGGCGGCCGACCTGCTGCTCACCGGCCGAATGATCAGCGCCGCCGAAGCGCGCCAGATCGGTCTGATCGGCCATGTCGTTCCCGACGGGACCGCCCTGGACCGGGCACTGGAACTGGCCAGCCTCATCGCCGAAAACGGCCCCATCGCGGTCCAGACCGTGCTCGCCTCGATGCGGGCCACCCGGGACCTGTCCGAAGAAGACGGATTGGCCACCGAACAGGAGTTGGGCTTCGGCGTGTTCGCCACGAACGACGCCAAGGAGGGCCCCCGCGCCTTCGCGGAGAAGCGGGCGCCCCGGTTCACCGGAACCTGAACGCCCGTCGGGCTCAGGCGCTGGTCGCCTGTTCGGCGGCGACCTGGCGGGCCCAGGGATAGTCGGGTTTTCCGCTGGGGGAGCGGACCACCTCGTCCACCCGGACCACCGTGCGGGGCACCTTGTAGCCGGCCACCTGCGTGCGGCAGTGGTCGATCAGCAGGTCGTCGCCGGGGTCGGCGACTCCGGGGCGAAGCTGGACGATGGCGGCGACGCGTTCGCCCCAGCGTTCGTCGGGGACGCCCACGACGACCGCGTCGTAGACGGCCGGGTGGGACTTGAGCGCGCCCTCCACCTCTTCGGGATACACCTTTTCGCCGCCGGAGTTGATGCACACCGAACCCCGGCCGAGCAGGGTGATGGTGCCATCGGCCTCGACCGTGGCGAAGTCGCCGGGCATGGCGTAACGGCGACCGTCGGCCGCGGTGACGAAGGTCGACGCGGTCTTGGCCTCGTCCTTGTAGTAGCCCAGCGGGATGTGCCCGCCGCGGGCGAGGCGGCCCACCTCCCCGGACCCGGGTTCCACCGGGCGCAGGTCGTCGTCGAGCACGACCGAACCCGCGTAGGCGTTCACGGTGACCCCGAGCCCTTCACGGGGCCGGTCGGTGGTCGACGAGGTGGCCAGCCCGTTGTGGCCGGTCTCCGACGAACCGATCGCATCGACGATGAGGGCGTCGGGGAACCGGGCCCGGAAGCGGTCCTTGACCGTGGGCGAGAACACCGCCGCGCTCGAAGCGATCACGAACAACGACGAGATGTCCCACCGGTCGGGGTGGGCCTCGAAGGTCTCGATGAGCGGGCGGCCCATCGCGTCGCCGGTGATCGTGAGCGTCTGCACCCCGGTGCGCTCGACCTCGGACCAGATCCCCTCGGGGTCGAACCGGGGCACCAGCACCACCGTGTTGCCCTCGAACAGGAAGCGCAAGGTGCCCCATTGGGCGGCGCCGTGCATGAGCGGGGGGATGCACAGGGTCACCAACGGCGCCGGCGACGCGGCCGCCTTCTCGGCCAGGGTGAACTCGGTCGCCACCGGTTCGCCGCTGTAGGCGTCGATCCCACCTCCCAGCGCGTAGAAGACGTCCTCGTGGCGCCACATCACACCCTTGGGCATGCCGGTGGTGCCGCCGGTGTAGAGCACGTAGAGGTCGTCGGGAGAGCGATCGACCCGGGGGCGCAGGGGACTTCCGGAGGCGAGCGCCTCTTCGAAGGGCACCGAACCCAGTGCCGAGGTGTCCGTTCCCGAACCGTCGTCGATGGCATAGAAGCGCTCCAGATCCGGCAGCTTCGGAGCGACCTCGGCGATGACGGGCGCGTAGGAGGCGTCGTGAACCAGGGCCACGAGGTCGGCGTTGTCGAACAGGTACGCCAGTTCGTCGGCCACGTAGCGGTAGTTGATGTTGATGGGCACCGCCGAGATCTTGAACGCCGCGAGCATCGAGACCATCCACGCCTCGCTGTTGATGCCGTGGATGCCGATGTGATCGCCCTTGGTGATGCCGTCGGCGATGAAGCGGTTCGCCAAACGGTTTGCCCGCTCGTCGAGTTCGGCGTAGGAGCGGGCGGTCTCGCCGATGATCAGCGCGGTGCGTTCGGGAACCGCGTCGACGGCGTGCTCGAACAGATCGGCGATGTTGAACGACATGGAACAGGTTCTAGCAGAGCCCCGGGATCGTCGGTGCCGGGTCGGTGCTCTAGGACGCAGCGCGGGTCGATCGGGCGCGCTTGGCCGAGCTCTGGCGCCGGCGGGTGCCAGGCCCGCGGCCTGCGGCACGGTCGCGGTTGCGCTGTTCTTCGTCTGCGGCTTTCCACAGTTCTGCGAAGGCCTCCTCGGCGGCCGACGCGAGCTCCCAGGTGTCGGGGATCTGTTCCCGGCAGGCCATGAATCCGATGTCGACCGCGTCCCGGTAGGAGAACACCGTGATGTTCAACCCGCACCCCTCCATGACCGGACCCAACGGATAGGCGGCCACCAGCTCGGCGCCGGCGAAGTACAACGGAAAGTTCGGACCGGGCACGTTGGAGATGATCACGTTGTGGATCGCCCGGTGCCGGTTGGCCAGCCCGGTGCTGGAGTACAGACGCGAGGCCAGGTTGAACACGTTGGGGCTGGCGTACTCGGCCCACTGCATCAGCATCGAGGCACCGATCGCGTTGTGTTCCTCCTTGGCGCCCTTGGTGGAGCGTCTGATGTGGGCGATCCGGTCGGCTACGTCGTCGATGTCGCTACCGAGCGACACGAACATGCCCGAAACCTTGTTCGACGAGGGACCCGGGGGAGCGTCGGGGCTGTTGGCCACCGAGATCGGACAGATGCCGATCAACGACTCGGCGGGAAGCGCGTCGTGACGGTCCAGATAGTTGCGCAGGGTCCCCGAGACGAGCGCGAGCACCACGTCGTTGACCGTGCACCCGAACACGTTCTTGATGCGTTTGCAGTCCTCCAGGTCCAGGCGCGCGAACGCGGTGGCCCGGTGGGCGGTCACCGCGCCGGTCCAGGGGGTGGGCGGTGCGGACAGGGGCACCGCGCCGACGAGTTTCTCGGGACTGCGGCGCCCTTGGACCACCCGGGACACCGACCGCGCCGTTCGTCCCAGCAACGCCGGCATGTTGACGACCTGACGTCCCAGCGAGGCTGCCGCGTGCCCCAACAGCTCCATGTCGTTGGGGACGTGTTCGACGGGCAGGTCCTGGGGCGCACCGAAGGCGTCGATCCCGATCGGTTCCAGATCGAACAGGTGCACCAGGAAGTCCGCTCCCGACGCACCGTCGACCGCGGCGTGGTGCACCTTGGTGATGACCCCCACCCGGTCGTGCTTGAGCCCCTCGACCACCCACATCTCCCACAGGGGGCGGGTGCGGTCGAGTGGGGTGCTGGCGATCTGCCCCGCCAGTTCGGCCAGTTCCCGGCGGCCGCCCGGCGCGGGTGCCCCGATGCGCCGCACGTGGTAGTCCAGATCGAAGTCGGGGTCCTCCACCCACACCGGATGGTTCAACCGGAAGGGCACCTCGGCCAGGCGGCGGTGCAGCAGCGGGACCACGTGCAGCCTCGAGCGCACGAACTTCTTGATCGTGTCGAAGGAGTAGCCATCGGGCATCGTGGCGGGATCGAGCACCATCGTCATCGCGACGTGCATGTGGTGCGTCGGCGTCTCCAGGTACAGGAATGCGGCGTCCAATCCCGAGAGTCGTTCCATGGGGTCTTCCTCCTTCCTCTCGGCGGCTGCGGGCGGTGGGTTCGCACCGGCCAGGTGGAGAGTCTGTCAGGTCCGCGCCGCCGTTGCTCTGGCGAAGCGGATTGCACCGATCCGGAGCCAAAACGAGAATCTGTTCTAGTGTCGCGAACCGTGGACTTCGACGACACCCCGGAGGAAGCCGAGTTCCGTGCCGAGGCGAGAGCCTGGCTCGAGGCCAACGCCGTTCCCAAGGGCCACCCCGACGACTTCTCGCACGGCCACCAGAGCGACGCGATGTCCGACGAGCACTACGCGAAGCGCTGCGCGGACTGGCAACGCACCCTCTGGGAAGGCGGCTGGGCCGGGGTCGCGTGGCCCCGAGCCTTCGGCGGGCGGGGGGGCAGACCCGTCGAGGCGGCGATCTTCGCCCAGGAACAGGGCCGCTTCGGCGTCTCCTCGGGGATCTTCGCGGTGGCTCACGGCATGGTGGGCCCGACCCTGATGCGCCACGGTTCCCCCGATCAGCAACGGCGGTTCCTTCCGGCGATGCTCCAGGGGTCCGAGATCTGGTGCCAGTTGTTCAGCGAACCCGAAGCCGGCTCGGACCTGGCGGGGCTGCGCACCCGCGCGGTCCACGACCCGACCCGCGACGAGTGGGTCGTGACCGGCCAGAAGGTCTGGACCTCGCAGGCGACGGTGTCCGCGATGGGGATCCTGCTGGCCCGAACCGACTGGGACGTGCCCAAGCACCAGGGCATCACCTACTTTCTGGTCGACATGGCCTCGCCCGGGATCGAGATCCGTCCCCTGCGCCAGCTCACCGGCCAGAGCCACTTCTCCGAGGTCTTCCTCGACGAGGTCCGCATCCCGGCGGCGATGGTCCTGGGAGAGGTCGGTGACGGGTGGAAGGCCGCGGTAACGACCCTGTCGAACGAACGGGTGGCGATCTCGGGTTCCGAACGCGGCAAGGAACTGGGCCTGGTCCTGGACCTGGTGCGGGCTGCCGGGCTCGCCGACGACCCGGTGATCCGCCAACGCGTCGCCGATGCCCACACCCGCGATCGGATCCTCGCCTTCTTGTCGTACCGGCTCCAGACCGCGCTGAGCCGCGGTACGCCGCTGGGCGCGGAGGCATCGGTGATGAAGCTGTTCTATGCCGAACACCTGCGCCGGCTCGCCGATCTGGCGGTGACCGCCGAAGGCGCCGCCGGGGCCCTGTGGGGGGCCGACGCCCCGGCCGACGGATTGTGGCAGTCCCGCATGCTGGCCGCGCTCGCGATCTCGATCGCCGGGGGCACCAACGAGATCCAGCACAACGTGGTGGGTGAGCGCGTCCTCGGGCTGCCCCGCGACGACGCGCCCGACCGGAAGGTACCCTTCGGACAGATGGTGAGGCCGTGACCCCGCCCCGTGCCGTCGGCGCCACCCGTGAAGGCGTCGACGTGGCCAAGCTGACCCCGGGCCAGGCCGAACGCCGCGAGCGGGTCCTGCGCACCGCGTTGGACCTGGGGCGGGCCGGAGGCTACGACGCGGTCCAGATGCGGGACGTCGCCGCCGAGGCGGGGGTCGCCCTGGGCACGATCTACCGGTACTTCTCGTCCAAGGACCACCTGCTGGCCGCGGCGCTGGTGCTGTGGGTGACCGAGCTCGAGCACCAGGTCGCGCTCCGCCCGCCGACGGGATCGACCACGACCGAACGGGTCCTGAGCGTGATCAAGCGGGCCCAGCGGGCCATGGAGCGTGAACAGAACCTGTCCGAGGCTCTGGTCACCGCGCTGGTGTCTCCGGACCCGGGCGCTGCCGAATGTCAGCGCCAGTTGACGGCCATCATGACCTCGACCATCGCCCGGGGTCTGGGCGCGGACCTGGACCCGCAGATCCGCCAGGACCTGGCCCGCATCCTGGGCCACGTGTGGTTCTCGGCGCTGGTGGGCTGGGTGCTGGGATGGTCCAACATCGACAAGGTCAGCGACGAGGTCGAGATCGCCGGCCATCTGATGTTGGACCATCTGGACACCGACGCACCCGACTGATTCCGGGCCGGTCCTGCCCGACGATGGATAGGCGACCCGGCCGGGTTCCGGCCCGGTCCACCAGCGTCCAAAACCGAAGCCACCCTGCCCAGCGGACAGGGTGGCTTCTGAAAGATCTGGTGACGGTCCGGGTGGGACCTGCTTCGATCAGTGCGTGGCGTTGCGCTTGCGGCTGGACAGCACCAGCAGGCTGCCGATGACCAGCAGCGCGACACCACCGGCGATGAAGGGCATCACCTCGGCACCCGTGTCCGGGTGGGAGGAGACTCCACCGGCACCACCGGCACCGGCACCGCCGTCGGTCGGCGGCTGCGGCATGAGCGAGGCGACCGTCACCTCTGCGGTGACCTCGACCGAACCCACGGTGGTGCAGATCAGCACCTCACCGGGATCCTGGTCGGCCGGGACGGTCCAGTCGATCGAGAAGTTGCCGTCGACGTCGGTGACGACCTCGCCGATGGCGTCGGAGGCGGCACAGGAGCCCACGCTGATCCCGAGGATGCAGTCGCCAGGGAACCCGGAACCGCTGATCACCACGGTGTCACCGGGGTTGACCTCGGAGGGATTGGCCGTGAGCTGCATCGTGGCGCCGTAGTCGTCACCGAGGACGCAGGCTTCCTGGGCACCGGCGGTTGCGGGGACGGCTGCGATCAGCCCGAACGCGAGCGCCACCAAGGCGATCGCACGAAGAATCGGGTTCCGTCGAATTTGGCTGGTCATGAAAGTTCCCCTCACCTCGCTGGTGGTGAACGTGGATGCGATGTGCGAACGCACTATACACGACCCGGCTCCGGCGATGGGGATTTTCACCCCGCGCCGCACACGGGTGGCGCCGCACCCCGGATCGACCAGAAGCTCAGTCCCCGGAACGGACCGGACGACTGACCGTCACCGTCCGTCTCGCCGACTCCCGGGCCAGGAACTCCGTCGGATCGTCTGAGCGTGGTGTCCCCCTCGCCCCGGTGGTCTCGATGCGGGCCCCCAGCCCCCCCTCCTGAGCGGTCGGTTGGCGAAGTAGCGTGACGCGGTAGGGCTCGGCCGGGTCGAAATCGCCCTCCACGTCGACCTGGACGATCACCTGGGACTGGGCAGGGATCGTCACCGTCTGGGTGGCCACCCACGTTCCCAACTCGCGTTGGACCTGCATGGGAACCTCCTCACCGTCGATGCGCATGGCCGTGGGTCGCAGCGCGCTGTACACGCTCACCCGCAGGGTCGTCGACGCGAAGGGTCGTCCGTCGGTGCTGCCCGCCCGGGTGTCCTGGTTCCCGAACACGTAGGTCGGTCCGCCGGTCACCGGCGCACCGTTGTTGATCTGGCCGCTCACGCTCCCGGAGACTCCTCCGGTCTCGGGGTCGTGGGCCACGGCGTAGGCGAAGATCGGGGTGACGAAGTAGTCGACCTTGTTCTGGCTGCCGTTGGAGATCGTGACCGCCGCGAAGTCCGAACCCTCCGGGGGCGGGAACGCTCCGGTGAGCCCGATGCGGTCGACGTAGCGCCCCGCGTCCGCGTCGTTCAACACAGCCATGATGTTGCGGTTGTGCATCATCGGAGACATCGTGCTGGTGATCGTGGCGATCGAGGGCAGCTCCCGCGAGGTGAGCGCGTCGAAGGTCGCCTCGGCCGCGTCGGAGAGCACGTCGGTGCGGTCGTCGATGCCAGGAATGTCGACGTACTGGTCGTGCATCAGGAAATCCGCGGCGTTCTCGGAGGTGAGGGGCATCGGAATGTTTTCGGACAGCACCGGTCCGGTGAGCTCCAACAGCGCGGCCAGCGCGGTGGGGTCCACGTACATCACCCCGTCGACCTCGGTGCCCCCCGCCTGGGGGTAGAGCTGCTGGGCGACCCTGGCCACGGTGGGAAAGTCCGGTGACGCCGAGATGTTCTGGATGAACCGCGCGGGTTGCAGGTAGCCGTAGCGACGCAGGTACTCCTCTTCGCCGGTGATCTGCCGCGACGCGGGATCGGTGGCGTCGTTGAGCTCGCCCATCTTGCCGTGACGGACCAGTTCGAGCTTGCCCTCGGAGGCGTCGAGCTGGGCCCAGGCGCCGATGAAGCCCCCCAGCCCCCGGGTCTCAGCAGGGTTGCCGAACAAGACCAGGTAGCTGCGGGGACCGTTGCCGCCCAGAACCTCGGGGGCGATCTCGATGGCCTCCAGAGCGGACTCGGCCTGGGGGATCGCCCGGACCAGCTCGGATCGGTAGTCGCCGACCCGGTCACGGAACAGTTCGAGTATCCAGGAGTTGGTCCTGGTGTCGACGTCGTCCCGGGCGTTGCGCATCGCCACCGCGGTCTGGCGGACCGGGTCCTCCATGGCGCTGATTCGGGCCAGGTCGAAGGTGCCGTCGGCGGCACGCAGGCGTTGGTAGGGCGCGACGGTGGCGGCCCGCGCGGCGGTCTCGGTGATCGAGGCCCCCGACGTGGCCGCGGTGGCCGCGAGCTGCGCGTGCTGGGACAGCACCGGAACCGCGTAGGCGAGCTTGGCGAGGGGACTGGACAGGTACGAGTCGGCCTCGGCGAAGGAGTTGTGGGCGTTGGTCCAGTGTCCGGCCGCACCCACCTGGTCGGAGGTGGTGGCCACGTCGAGACCCCGTTTTGCCGAGGTGATCCCGTAGTCGATCGGCTCGGCCGCCCGGAACGCCGAATAGGCGAACCCGGCGGTGGCGACGATCACGAACAGAACCACCGTGATCAGGCCGGTGTCGATCCGGCGGCGGTTGCGACGTCGCATGGTGCGGTAGCCCGACACCGCCACCGGAATGACGGTGACGGCGACCAGCACCGCGGTCAGACCGAAGAATCCCACGTCCGCGGTGCGCAGCAGCGCCTGGGCACTCAGCGCGCCGATCAGCGCGCCGGTGGTCCGGTCGCGGGTGTCGGTACGCCACGCGGCGTGGACCGCGAACCCGAGCGCCACGCCCCCGAGCACTGCGACCCACAGCGACGCGGCGAGCACGGTGGCCATCCCGGCGAGCAGCAACCAGGCCCATCGGCGGCTGCACGCGGCGAACAGGGTGACGCCGAAGCCGAACGCGGCGCGTTGGACGACGTCGAAGACGCCGATCCCGGTGGGCGATGCCGACGACGTGGCCGCAGCGACCGCCGCGACCGCGGCGATCGCGACGATGAACCCCCAGGGGGTCTCCGGCCGGCGACGTCGACGCCGATCACTCGTCGGGCCGTTTGCGGACCCGGCGGTGCGCTTCGTGGTGTCCTGCGACTGCTCCGACACGACCCTCCAAGGTCAGGACTCGACGAGATGAGATCTTTCCGGTGCGCGCCGGGCCCTGGGGTCGGCGGGGACGGGAACGTCGAGAATCTAGTGGGACCAGGATAAATGCCATCGAATCGCACGTCGGGCGGTCTCCCCACCGTGGCCGTGACACTTTGCGATTTCTGCATCGTGTTCTAGTTTTCCGTCATGCGCGTCCGATTCCGTTCTGCTCGTCGTCTCGGCCCCGGAGGGCCCGGATCCCCGATCTCGGCGGTCACGGCCCGGTGACCGGTCGCCTGGAGGGGAAGGTGGCGCTGGTCTCGGGAGCGGCTCAGGGCCAGGGCGAAGCCGAGGCGCGCCGGTTCGTGGCCGAGGGGGCCCGCGTCGTCATCGGCGACATCGCCCGCGACCGGGGCGCCGAGGTGGCGGCGTCCCTGGGCGAGTCGGCCCGCTTCGTCGACCTGGACGTGACCGAACCCGACGACTGGGCTGCCGCGGTGGCCGTTGCCGAGGAGGCCTTCGGGGGGCTCGACGTGCTCGTCAACAACGCCGGCGTGTTGATCTTCGGTCCGCTCCAGACGCTCACCGCCGACCAGATGCGCACCAGTCTGGAGGTCAACCTGATGGGCGCGTTCCACGGCATGCAGGCCGTCTACGCTCCGATGAAGGCCGCCGGCGGCGGATCCATCGTGAACATCTCGAGCTTCGGCGGGCTGACGGGGCTGCCCATGCTGGGCGCCTACGTGGCGTCCAAGTTCGCGGTGCGGGGTCTGACCAGAACGGCCGCGATCGATTTCGGCCGTGCCAACATCCGGGTCAACTCGGTGCACCCGGGCGGGGTCGACACGCCCATGACCCGCAATCCCGACGGGACCTCCACCGACGACTCCGCCTACAACCGGACGCTGCCGATCAAACGCCACGCGACCGTCGACGAGATCGCGTCGCTGGTGCTGTTCCTGGCCTCGGACGAATCCAGTTACTGCACCGGCTCGGAGTTCGTGATCGACGGCGGGGGACTGGCCGGTATCCACAACCTGATGACCGGCTGAGAAGCGACGCCGACGTCAGTACTCGTCGTCGAGCCGTGCCGACACGGTCGCCTTCGCCGGCGCGTCGTCCATGCGGTCGAACCAGATGGGGGGCGGGTAGACGCCCGTCTCCGACGGCGGGGCCGCATCGGCAGGGTCGTCGACGTAGAACTGAGACGCCCACTTGCGGAACTTGGTGAAGGGACCGTCGGTGGTGGCCAGCGCGGGTCGGACGATGTGGGCCTTGTGTTCCCAGATCATCCGGTCCTCCTCGACCTGCTGGGAGATCTCCGCGGCGAAGGCCTTGCCGACCGACGAGTTGGTCGCCGCATCACCCAGGTCGCCGACCACGAAGGTGAACTGCAGTTCGCAGTTCTCGGCGTCGATCGGGGTGTTGCAGCCCAGCAGGTACAGGTCGACGAAACCGCTGAAGTGCGTGAAGGTCAGTCCGGGGCCGAAGGTGTCCACGTCGATGCGGCCCTCGACCACCCCCTGGGGCGTGACGAACTTCTGTGCCGATCGCATCTTGGCGAGCGGACCATCGGTCTCGTACACCTCCAACACCGGCACCTCGGCGGTGTGGTGGACGTAGCGGAAATGCGCGGAGTCCACGCCGTTCTCGGCGAGTTCCTGCCAGGCCGCGGCGATCGTGAACCGCCGGGTGATGATCGAGGTCTCCCCGCCGGAGAACTGTTCGAAGACGGGCACCTCCCAGAGCGGTTCGACGCCGTCGGGGTGGTACCACGCCATGATGAGCCCGTTGCGCTCCACGGTGGGATGGGTGCGGAGCCGGCCCTTGCGGTTGACCCGGTCCGCATAGGGAATGTCGGTGTTGTTTCCCTCGGCGTCGAACATCCAGCCGTGGAAGGGGCAGCGGATCTCACAGCCGTGCACGGTGCCGCCGTGGCCGATGTGGGCGCCCAGGTGCGGGCAGAACGCGTCCTGCAGGTGCGGGGTCCCCTCCTCGTCGCGCCACAGGACCAGGTGCCGGCCGAAGTGGTAGGCGGCCCGTGCCTCACCCACGGCGAGCTCGCTGGACCAGCTCACCTGGAACCAGCCGTAGGGGACCGGGAAGGGATACCGCGACATCACGCGCTCCGAGAGACGAAAAACGAGAACACGTTTCACTCTAGCGGTGGAGGCCCGCGCGACCAGGGCCCTTGGGCCCGGCTCAGCCGGCCGGGGTCGTCACCTGCAACACCAGCTCCACCCCGGCGTCGTCCGCGCCCCGGCCGAGGGTGACCTCATACCGGGTTGCGTCGCGCTGGCCGACGACGGCGCCTCCGGTACCCGAAACGGTCCGGTGCGTGACGTCGACGCCGTGGGACTCGAAGCGGTCCACGTAGGAGTCGACCAGGTCGGCGACGTCGCCCTCGCCGCGAGACGCCACGGTCATCCGGTCGCCCAGTGGCGTGGTCGATTCGGTCACGTCGCCCACGGTGAAAGTGTCGGGGACCGGGATGATCTCGCTCGGCCACCGGTCGGGAATCTCACCTGCTGAGGACCCACCCGGTTCGTCGTCGGTCCGCAGGGTCAGTCCGTCCTCGGTGAGGCGCACGTCGCCGCCAGTGGCGCCGTCGACGGCCTGCTCGGCGATCTCGTCGCCGATGGAGTCGCCGACCCGCTCCTCGACCGATCCACACGAGGCGGTACCGAACAGCGCCGTCCCGGCGATGAGCAGTGCGACCAACCGGGGCGGGCGTCGAGTCGATGGCCGGGGCGTTGACATGGCGGGTTCCGATCCGCCGGACAAGTCGGGGCAGGATCGCCGCGAGACGCTACCAGAGCCGCCTTCGGTGGGCGACCGCTCGGGAAGGGCCGGGAGGTAACGTGTGCGGACCATGAAACTCGGACTTGCACTCGGATACTGGTTCGCCGACAAACCCGCCGATCATCTCGAGATGGTCCGGGCCGCCGAGGACCTGGGATTCGATTCGGTGTGGACCGCCGAGGCCTACGGCTCGGACTGCTTCACCCCGCTGGCCTGGCTGGGGGCGACGACCACCTCGTTGCGTCTGGGCACCGCGGTGTGCCAGCTCTCCGCGCGCACGCCCACCGCCACCGCGATGACCGCGCTCACCCTGGATCACCTGTCCGACGGTCGCATGATGCTGGGCCTGGGCGCCTCGGGTCCCCAGGTGGTCGAGGGTTGGTACGGACAGCCCTACCGGCGGCCACTGGCCCGCACCCGGGAGTACGTCGAGATCATCCGTCGGGTCCTGGACCGTTCCGAACCCCTGGAGTTCGAGGGTGAGTTCTTCCAGCACCCCTACACCGGTGAGGGGGCCACCGGACTGGGCAAACCACTCAAGTCCATCACCCACCCGGTGCGGAGGGACCTGCCGATCCTGCTGGGAGCCGAGGGTCCGAAGAACGTCGCCCAGACCGCGGAGATCGCGGACGGTTGGCTGCCGATCTTCCTGTCGCCCTCCACCGACGCGACCTACCGCTCTCACCTGGAGGAGGGCTTTTCGCGACCCGGTGCCCGTCGGGGCTGGGACGACTTCGAGATTCCCAACCTGGTCACGATCGTGATCGACGACGACGTCGAAGCCGCCGCCGACGTGGTCCGGATGCACCTGGGCTTCTACATCGGCGGCATGGGTGCCCGGGAGGTCAACTTCCACGCCGACGTGTTCTCCCGGATGGGTTACGAAGCCGAGGTGAACCGCATCCAGGACCTGTTCGCCGACGGGCACCGGGACGAGGCGATCGCCGCGGTGCCCACCTCGCTGGTCGAGGACGTGGCCCTGGTCGGCCCCCGGGACAAGGTCCTGGGTGAACTGGAAGCCTGGAAGGAGACCTGCATCACCACGCTGTTGGTGTCCGGGCCGCCCGCCCACCTGGAACAGATCGCCAACCTGGTCGGTGACTAAAGGGTGGCGCGAACCGTTCAGGTCAACGCCGAGCGGACCGGCTCGCCGACGAGCTGGTCACGGTCCAGACCGCCGGGGGTCTTGACCGGGGTGCCCCCGATGAGCACCCAGTCGATGCCGGTGGAGGCGGCCACCGGATCCTCCACGGTTGCCCGGTCGGTCACCGTGTCCGGGTCGAAGACACAGATGTCGGCGTCGGCGCCCCGCTGGAGGCGGCCCTTGCGTGCCAGTGACGGGCAGCGGTGCTGCAGCCGACGGGCGGGAGCGATCGTCATCTTGGCGAGCGCATCGACGAGGTCCAGGGCCTGTTCGTCGCGGACCCAGTGGCCCAGCACCCGGCAGAACGCGCCGCAGGCCCGGGGGTGGTTGTTGCCCGTGTCCACGATGGCGTCCGAGCCGATCATGCTGCGCGGATGGACCAGCGCGGCCCGCACCGACTCGGTCGGAATGGCATAGGCGATCGTGAGCGCGTTGTCGGCCTTGGCCTTGGCGAAGGTTCTCGCGGTGAGACGGTCCGGCGTGCCGGCGACCTGGAGGTCGTCGAAGCCGATGCGGAAGCGTTCCTGCCAGCCCGGCGCGTAGCGCGTCGAGGCCGCGTAGGTCCCCCAGTAGTCGTAGGGGTACAGACAGAAGGTCACGTCCTGGCCGGCGTCCACGGCCGCGTCGATCTGTTCCAGAGCGCGCTCGATGTTCCAGGTGCCCCCGGTACTGGGGAGGTGGGTCACGTGCACCGCCGCGCCCGACTCGGCACCCAGACGCAGGATCTCGGGCACCGTGGCGGACTCCTCGGCATAGGAGGAGTAGCGGCCGTGGACGAAACAGGGCACCTCGTGGCGGGCCGCGACCCGGGCCAACTCGAGCATCTCGGCGAAATCCACGCCGGGGGTGTATTCGGGCTCCAGCGCCAGGCCCAACCATCCCTGGTGGAGCTGTTCTTCGAAGAACGACGCGAGTCGGGTGCGTTGGTCCGCCGATGCGGTGTCGCCGACGTTCAACCCCAGGTGGTGGTAGCGCGCCCAGTGGTCGCTGAAGGCCCCTCCGAAGTTGACGGGTGTCGCCCCCTGGTGGGTCGTGAAGAACTCGGGTGCCGACCAGCCCTCCTGCATACCGTGCATCCCCAGGTTGGTGGTCACCCCGTCGGCGATCTTGTACCACGATCCCCGGGGCGTGGGCTCATAGGAGAGCACGTCGATGAAGCCCGGGCTGACCACCAGTCCTCGCGCGTCGATGCGGTGGCGACCCTTGGTGACCTCGGGGCCGAAGCCGGTGATGCGACCCTCGTCCAGACCGACGGCGAGGGTGCCGTCGAACCCCGAATCGGGATCGATGACGCGGCCGCCGGTGATGATCACGTCATAGGTGTGGTCGGGTCCGGGCTGGGGTTCGGCGCCGTCGAGCGCGGGGGGCTCTTCCAACCCGGTCCCGAGGCTCACCTCGGGTGGGTGTGGACCGCGGTCGGTCCGGTCGGCGTTCGCACGGGGCAGCTTGCGGAGGGTGACCGCGCTGGCCGCCATGAAGGCTCCGGTGACCAGGAGCTTGCGACGCTGCGGCGATGCAGGACCCTGCCGGTCCTTCCCGGGGCCCGTTGTCCCAGAATCCTCGGGCACGAACCCGAGCCTACCGGCGAGGTCTTCACGCCGGCGGGCCGACCGGACCGGTCAGCCGTCGCAGGCACCGGTGCAGCGGATGGTCGGGATCCACCGGGTCGGCGGCACCCGAGAGCTCCAGTGCGTCGGGGACACACAGGCGGGTCGCGGCCGCCCCGGACCGGTCCACGACGTGGATCATCCAGGCGGCGTGGCGACCCGTGCGGGGCTCACCGGCGCCCCGGCGATCGATCGAGGTGGGCGCGCACAGACCGGCGAGCCACCAGCCTTCGGGGACCGCCACCGCCGAGAGCACGGCCACGGTGTCGGCGAGTCCGGAAAGCTCGGTCAGCGGTGTGCAGCACAATGCGAACGGTGGGGGCGCCTCCCGGTCCGAGACGACGTCGACTTCGGTGTGGACGAGGACGGGATGGGACGCGCCGACGCACAGTGCGTCGACGGCCAGGGCGACCCGTGCGGGGTCGGGCAGGTGCAGAACCATGGGAACATCACTCCAGAACGATCGGCATCGTCGGTGAGCGGCCCTTGGCCGGGAGGTCGCAACCCGGTGCCGGTGCTGGGTGCACCGCAGCGCTTGGCAACCATGGTGCCCCACGGGTGTGACACGCCGGATGGGCGGGGCCGCGGCGGTGCCGCCGGCCGGTCGCTCAGGAGATCTCGGCACTCATCGCGGCGCGCACCGCGGGGTGCGCAGGGGACCACGGGACCCGGCCCAGCAGGGGTCGGAGCCCCGTGGATACCACCTGTGGTTCGGTGCGCCGGGACGGCGCGGGGCTCTGGATCCGATCGACATGGCGGGAGATCCGACCCATACGGGACTCGACCAGACTGCGGACGAGGCGGGCGTCGTTGCTGGCGAACGCGTGGACGGCGTCGTGGGTGATCTCGGCGCCGGGAACGTCGGCGGGACCGAAGGTCTCGGCACGGCGGGGTCGCCACACGATGACGTCGAACCGATCGGCGCCGGGCCGCTCACGAGCGGAGCGGAACAGCCGCGTGGCGTCGAGGTGGCGGTGGTCGTACCATGCCGCCCGGTAGACGTGCCGGTGCCCGGGCAGGGTCCCGCCACGGGGTCGTCGACGCGGATCCGCTGCCAGCCGCAGTCCCAGCTGCACCCCGCAGGCGCCGGCGCGGTCCGCCAGATAGGGAAGGTCGAACCCCGAGCCGTTCCAGGTGGCGACCACCCCGGGTTCCAGGTCCGCCAGGGTCGCGTCCAGGGCGCCGAGCAGATCGACCTCGTCGCCCTCGAACACGTGATCGATCGCCGCAGTCGACACCACCGCGCGCACCACGATCGTGTGGCGCGGGTCGACCGCGGGGTGTTCTCCGGTGATCGGTTCGGGGCGCTGCGAGCGGTCGGGACCGCTGGGAAACGCCGTTTCGATGTCCAGCCCGTACACCGGCAGGTGCCGCATCCGACCCCCTGTCACGCTCGTGTCGTCGTGTCAAATCCTAGAGACGTCCCACGGACCGGTGGTGGACCCTCGCGAGCTCAGAGGCGCAGTGCCGCGATCGACGCGACCGCGGAGCGCTCACAGGACCGCAAGGTGACATGCCCGAAGCACGGCTCGCCCGAGAAGGCCTCGATCAGCACCGACACCGCGTTGTTGCGTTCGGACAGGTAGGGCGCGTCGATCTGGGAGGTGTCGCCGGTGAACACGACCTTGGAGCCCTCCGCGACGCGGGTGAGGATCGTCTTGAGGGTGGTGGCCTCCAGGTTCTGGGCCTCGTCGACGACGATGAAGCTGCCGTGCAGGGACCGGCCCCGCAGGTGGGTGACCGAGTCCAGCAGCAACTTGTCGCGGGCGATCAACTCCTCCATCACGACCCGGGCGTCCGAATGGCTGCCCCGTTCGGTCAGAGCCACCAGCGCGTCGGTGATCGCGCCCATCCAGGGCGACAACTTGTCCTCCAGTGACCCGGGCAGGAAGCCGACCTCGGCCTTGCCCACGGGCACCACGGGTCGGTACACGCAGAGCCGGTCGTACCGCGGCTGCTCCACGACCTGTTCCAGGCCCGCCGCCAGAGCCAGGATCGTCTTGCCGGTGCCCGCGGTGCCGTCCAGGGCGACCACGGTCACCTCCGGGTCGCACAGCAGGTCGAGGGCGAACTGCTGCTCCTTGGACCTGGGGTTGAGTCCCCAGGCCGCCGGTGGGCGGCGCAACGGGCGGAGCGTGGTGCCGTCGCAACGGCACAGCGCGGACTGGCTGCCGCTCTTGAGCACCGCGAAGGAGTTGGGCACACACGAGCGGGCCGCCTCCCGGTCCAGGTCCGCCACCGGGATCCCCGCGCGCTCGTCATAGAGCCGGTCGATCACCTCGGGGGCGACCTCGGTGGCGGTGACACCGGTGTCGGCCGGCCGCCGGCCGCCCCGGTCGCGGTGGTGCTCGCGGGCCTCCAGGCCGATCTGGGCCGCCTTGATCCGCAACGCGGCGTCGTTGGACACGACCACGCCGTCCCCGTCACGGTTCTGGCCCAGGGCCACCGCGAGGATGCGGTTGTCGGGACGGTCCGGATCCAGGCCGAGCTCCGCGATCGCGGCCCGCTCCAGTCCCCGGGTCTCGATGTGCAGGGTGCCACCGTCGGGAAGGGGCACCGGCGAGCCGATGTCGCCGCCGTTGCCTCGACGAAGTGCCTCGATGGTCCGGATCACCTCACGCGCGGCGCGGCCCACGTCGTCGCCCCGGGTCTTGTGGTGGTCGAGTTCCTCGATCACCACCAACGGGATCACCGCGGCCGCGCCCGGATAGGTGAACACCGACTCGGGATCGGCGATGAGAACCGAGGTGTCCAGCACCATCCGCGTGGTGCCGGGAACGGAGTCACCTCCGGGACCCTCCTCACTCTCGCTGGGGCGCGCGGCATCCAACAGGTCGGTCATGATGTTCCCCTCGTCGTCGACGACGTCTGCGGTGCGGATCGATCCCGGTCCGGTATCCGACGCGGACCGAGCGGTGCCCCCTGCGCACCGACTGGACTCCAGTTCGTGCAACGCATGTGCTGTCCAAGTCAAGCCGGTCGAATCAGACCGGTGGTGGATCCCCTCGGGTCCCCATGCTGGGGGGTGCCCCGGACCGTCGGATTCAGACGAGGATCCGGTAGCGCGGATTGAGCATCGCGAGCCGTCCCGCGTGGGACCCCACCACCCCCCGGACCTGAAGGCGGACACCGGGGGCGAGCCCGGCGATGCGACGGCGTCCGAGGAACACCACGGCGATGGAGCCGGTGGCGTCGACGAGGTCGACCTCCAGGGTCGCGACGCCCGACCAGGGTTGGACCCTGATCGACTGGATCCGACCCTCGAGCACGACGCGGTCCCGGAAGGTGACCGATCCGATGTCGTGTCCGCCCTCCGACGGCGGGGCGGCGGACTCCGAGTCGTGCCCGGTGACCGTCGGCGCCTCCTGCTGGTGGGCCGATCCGGTCCGGCCGGCGCGATCCGGGCGAGCCTGCACCTTCCGCTCGGTCGTGTCGTGCTCGATCACGTCTGCGACGCTGGCGCGGCTCCGGGAACGCCCGGCCCGCAGGAGATAGGGCACGAAGGTGACGTTGACCCGAGGCACACCCTGGACCGCCTGGGCGATCGCGGCTGCGGTGCGGTCGTGCAGGATCCGGTGCCACAGGCGCCGGTAGCCGATCTGGGGCAGCAGGACCGTCACCTCGCGATCACCCTTTCGAACTTCGGCAGCCGCCACCTTCATCGCGCCGTTTGCGATCCTGCGATCCGGGCAGTCGACGATCTGCAGGGGAATCCCACCGAGCCCGAGCGCGGTCCATTCGGCCGTCAACTCCTCGGCCCGGATGGCATCGGCCGCCAGGTGCACCGCCCTGATCTCGCTCGGCTGCAGGCTGCGGCCGTAGCGCAGCGCCGCGGCGGTGGCCCGGTTCAGGTCTCCGACCATCACCAGGACGACGAGCCCGGGCAGAATCCGGCGTCCGGCGAGCTCGGCGACCTCCTCGGAGAGTTCGGTCCGCTCCTCGGTGTACTGCCGGTTCATCCGCATCAGGACGATCATCACCAGCGGCACCACGCCCAGCAGCACCCAGACCCCGTCGGAGAAGAACTTCACCAGGAACACGGCGGCCACGACGAAGGTCGCCACCGCGCCGGCCCCGTTGATCGCCAACCCTCGCTTCCAGCGCTTCTCCCTGGTCCGCAGGTGGTGGCGGGCCATCCCGGCCTGGCTCATCGTGAAGCTCGTGAACACCCCGATTCCGTAGAAGGGGATCAACGCGTTGACGCGGGCGCCCGAGACGACGATCAGGACCATGGCGGTGCCCGCGAGCAGGAGGATGCCGTTGGAATACACCAGTCGGTGGCCGCGCTTCATGAGCTGGCGGGGAAGGTACGCGTCGGACGCGGCGAATCCGGCGAGCCGGGGGAAACCCGCAAAGGACGTGTTCGCGCCCAGGAACAGCACCAGGAGCGTCGCGACCTGGAAGATCAGGTACAGCACGTGCCCGATCGCGTCGTCACCGAACACGACCCGGCCGACCTGGGAGATCACGGTGGGGGACCCGCTCTCGAAGGGGGTTGCGTGCACCCGGCCCGCCAGAAGGCTCAGCCCCAGGAACAGCGCGGCGAGGATCACCCCCATGGCCACCAGGGTCCTCTGAGCGTTGAGCCACCGCGGTCGACGGAACGTCTCGACCCCGTTGGAGATCGCCTCGACCCCGGTCAGCGCGGACGAGCCGGTCGCGAACGCACCCATGACGACCCACAATCCCGCCCCATAGCCGAGGGCTTCGGCGATGCCGTCGGTGCCCTGGGGCATCGCCATGAGATCTCCCACCATTCCCGGCTCGACGCCCACGTGCTCCAGTCCGCCTCCAGCCACCAGACGCGCCATCCCGACGACGATCATCAGCCCCATCACGCCGATGAACAGGTACGTGGGAACCATGAAGATCCGCCCGGACTCCTTTGCGCCGCGCAGGTTGAGACCGGCCACCAGCACCACCACGGCGAGGGTCACGGGCACCGACCAGGGCCGGAGTGCGGGCACCACCGAGGTGAGCGCGGCCACCCCGGCCGAGGCCGAGACCGCAACCGTGAGGATGTAGCCGATCAGAAGCGACAACCCGGCGACGAGCGCCGCCCGGTATCCGAAGTTCTCTCTGGACACCAGGTACGCGCCGCCCGCGTAGGGATAGGTCCGGATCGTCTGTCGGTACGACAGGATCAACAACGTGAGCATCACCAGGATCGCCACGGTGATCGGCACCACGAGGCTGAAGGCGAAGACCCCGACCACCGGCACGAGAACGTGCAGGATCTCCTCGGTGGCATAGGCGGAGGAGGAGATGCAGTCCGAGGAGTAGACCGCCAGCGCCGTGGGGTTGTCGAGCTCGGGTTCGTCGGCGGCATCGCCTTCGAGGGGTTCACCGAGCAGCCGGCGCTTGACGCGCTCGTTCAGCGGCTCGGGAAGATCCGGAAACGGACCCGGATCGGGCACCGGCGTGGTCAGGACCGCTTCAACGTCGGAAGCTCCGTCGCTCATGGCACCGGACATCCATCGTCGGAGCGGACGGTCGTGGTCGGCTGCGCTGGCATCGTTCGCCTCGTCGTCGACGGGTCGACGGTCGCATCACGCCCCGAGGATGAACGCGGGGGTGGTGTGGCCGAAAGAGCGCGAAAGACTACCGCTCCCACCGCCGGCCCGCACCCCCTGATTCGGTCTTGCTCTCGCCGATGACGAGGGTGTTCGATTGGGGCCGTGCACGTCGTCATCGTGGGGTGCGGTCGGGTCGGGTCGGAGGTGGCGCGACTGCTCGACGGCGCCGGCCATTCGGTCGCGATCGTCGACCGCGACCGGGAGGCCTACCGCAGGCGCCTGGAGGGTCGGTTCTCGGGTCGGTTCGTCGCCGGTTCGGGGTTCGATCGTGGCGTGCTCGAGGCGGCGGGAACTGCACAGGCCACCGGATTCGTCGCGGTGACCAGCGGCGACAACACCAACATCGTCGCCGCCCGGATCGCTCGGGAGACCTTCGAAGTCCGCGAGGTGGTCGCCCGGATCTACGACCCCCGCCGGGCGGCGCTGTACCAGACACTCGGAATCCCCACCGTGGCCACGGTCGCGTGGACCACCGATCAGGTGCTGCGACGGTTGCTTCCCGGGGAGGCGGCACCGCTGTGGAGTGACCCCTTCGGCGGGGTCGACCTGATCCAGGTTCCGGTGCCGTCGCTCTGGGCGGGTCGGCCGGTGGGTACCGTCGCGGGACCGGGACGCTTCCGTGCCGTTGCGGTGTCCCGTGACGCCGAGACCACGTTGGTGAGCGACGATCTCGTCCTCCAGGACGGGGACGTGCTGTACGTGGCGGTCCGCGACGGCGACCGCTCGGCGTGGGCCGATCTGCTCGACGGTCCCGAGGAGGCGCCGTGAAGGTCGCCATCGTCGGAGGCGGCAAGGTCGGCTCCTACATCGCCGAGGACCTGGCCAGCCGTGACCACGAGGTGGTGCTGCTCGAGCGGAACCCCGCCCGTGCGGCGGCGCTCGCCACCGGAACGGTCGCGACGGTGCGTGAGGCGGATGCCTGTGAACTCGACGAGCTCCACGCGGCAGGGTTGACCGATGCGGACGTGCTCGTGGCCGCCACCGGCGAGGATCAGGTCAACCTGGTGGTCTCGCTGTTGGCGAAACAGGAATTCGCAATACCCCGCGTGGTGGCCCGCGTGAATCATCCCCGGAACGAGTGGCTCTTCAACGAGTCCTGGGGTGTCGACGTGTCGGTTTCGGCCCCGCAGCTCCTGACCGCACTGGTCGAGGAGGCGGTGTCGGTGGGGACTCTTGTTCGGCTCCTGCCGCTGCGAGGATCCCAGGCCCGGCTCGTGGAGGTCCGTCTCGCTCCGGACCACCCTGCGGGCTCGGTTCCGCTGTCCCAGATGGCGCTGCCCCGCGACGCCACGATCGTGGCGGTCGTCCGGGACGGCCGGGTGATCGTGCCCCACGGAGACACCTCCTTCGAGGTCGGCGACGAGGTGCTGGCGCTCGTGACCCCCGAATCCGAAGAGGATCTCAGAGCGCTGCTGATCGGTCGGTGAGCTCGGCGACCACGCGGTGGTGGGCACCGTCCGGAGCGGGAGACCCCGTGGATCCGCGGGGCTCGGAGCCATGGCATCCGCGTTGTGGCGATGGTGGCCTGCTAGCAAAGTGGTGGTCCCCCGAGGCCGGAATCCGCAGCGATGCCAAGGAGCAACGGACGCGGTGCCCGGCCGAGGGAAGCCCCCGACCCACGTCCACCTCGAGTGACCGACCCGGCCACGAACGGTGATGTGGGGAGGAACTCCCATCTGCGCTCACATCCCCTGGAGGTTCTGGTGCCGAACATCACCAAAGCAGAACTGCTCGACCGAGTCGCCGACGAAGCCGGCGTCAGCAAGAAGGAAGCCGAGGAGGTTCTCGGCGCGTTCTTCGATGTCACCGTCGCGGCGGCGAAGAAGGGCGACAAGGTGTCCTGGCCGGGCTTCGGCTCCTTCGAGGGCATCAAGAAGAAGGCCTCGACGGGGCGGAACCCCCAGACCGGTGAGCCGGTCAAGATTCCGGCCCGCAAGGCCCTGAAGTTCAAGGCGTCCTCGACCATGCGCGAGCGCCTGAACGGCAAGTAGCAGCACCCCACTCGTCGGCGGAGCTCCGGCGACGTCGAGCACGCGAGACGGCCGGAGCAGGGCTCACTGCTCCGGCCGTCGTCGTCTCGGCCCTGGTCAGCCCGGCGTCGGCGTGGCCGGAGCCGGGCCGAAGACCGTGAGGTCGGCGGGCTCGTCGACGTCCCAGCCCAACGAGGCCTCTCGCACGATCCGGATCGACAGGCCCAGTCGGCCGGCCTCGGCGAGGTGGCGGTCGAACGAGCCCGGCCCGTACGCGAACCGGAACCCCGGCGCGCTCGTGGCCACCACGTTGGTCCCGTCCCCGTGGCGGTCCGGGACCAGCACCACCGCTTCGGGTCGGGACTCGACCGCGGCCAGGGAGCGCACCAGCGGCAGGTCACTGTGGACGACCAGGACCCGGGTCGCACCGGCGGCGAAGCGTTCGTCGACCGCGGCGCGCACGGCGCCGTTGAGGCCCCGGTCGGCCTGCCAGGACACCCAGGCGCCCTCGGCCCGGGCCCAGGCGGCCACCTCGGGGTCGTCGCACACCACCCAAGCTCGTTCCGGCCCTACGACCCGGAGCACCCCGGTGGCCATACGACGGGCCAGATCGGCCCGTTCGGCGAGCGACAACGCCGGCGACAGGCGGGCCTTGGCCCGCGCGAAGGCCTTCACGGGGATCACCACGTGGGTGTGGCGCGACGGAGGCATCGGCGTTCAACCCTACGCCGGTTCTCCGGACCCCGGGCTTCCCGGTGGGATCGGCACCCGGCGTGCCGGGTGGGCTTTGTAGTCTGATGCCCATGGAGATCAGGGTGACGGTGGTCGGAGCGGGCTCGTGGGGGACCACGGTGGCCGCACTGGTCGCCAAGAACACCCCGACGACCTTGTGGGCACGGGACCCCGAGATCGCCGAACAGGTGGCCACCGAACGGCGCAACGGTCGGTATCTGCCGGACCACACGCTGCCCGCGGCCCTGGCGTGCACCGCGGACCTCGAACTGGCCGTGCGCGACGCGGACGTGGTCGTGATGGGCGTTCCCTCCCACGGGTTCCGCAGCACCGTGCGCGAGGTCGCCTCCTGGGTCCGCCCCTGGGTGCCGGTGGTGAGCCTCACCAAGGGACTGGAGACCGATTCCCGGCTTCGGATGTCCCAGGTCGTCGCCGAGGAGCTGCCCGGGCACCCCGTCGCGGTGCTCACCGGTCCGAACCTGGCCAAGGAGATCCTCGCCGGAGACGCCGCTGCGAGCGTGCTTGCGATCCGCGATCAGCACGTGGCCGCGGCGCTCCAGCCGCTGTTCGCGGGCGAGTTGTTCCGGGTCTACACCCACCACGACGTGGTCGGCTGCGAGATCGGCGGCGTGCTCAAGAACGTGATCGCCATCGCGTCGGGCATGGCCGACGGGCTGGGCACCGGCGACAACACCCGGTCGATGGTCATCACCCGGGGGCTCGCCGAGATGATCCGGTTCGGCACCGCGCTCGGCGGCGAGGAGGCCACCTTCTCGGGTCTGGCGGGTATGGGTGACCTCATCGCCACCTGCATCAGTCCCCAGAGCCGCAACCGGTCGGTGGGTGAGCAACTCGGCCGTGGGCGCACCATCGCGGCGATCATCGACGAGATGCGGATGGTCGCCGAAGGGGTCAAGACCTCCAAGGTGGTCCACGAGATGGCCGGCGAACTGGGCGTGGAGATGCCGATCTGTGAAGAGGTCTACGCCGCCTGCCACGAGGACCGGCCCGCCACCGAGGCCTACCGGGGACTGCTCCGGCGAGGGACCGGCCACGAACGCTCGGCTCCCGAGCCGATGCAACGATGACCGCTCCGGGAGGACCGCGACGCTGGACCCGCCTGGGATCCCTGGACGGACCCGGCGAGCCGATCGTGGACGAGGCGGGGATCGTCCAGGTCGCGCCGGGCGCACCGTCGGTGGAGTGGTGGATCGCGGGAGACGACCGGTGGTACGTCCCGGCCCGGGAGAAGACCGTCCGGCAGTCCCTGCACCACAACACCCCGGTGGTGGAGACCAGGATGCGGATCAAGGGCGGCGACGTGTGCCTGCGGACCTTCGCGGTGACCGTCCCCACGGCGACCGGGGTGCGCGACGTGGTCGTGGCCGAGGTGGAGAACACCTCCGGGGTGCCCTGCGGGGTGGCCTTCGCCGTGCGGCCCACCGGCGTGGTCGGAACGGCTCCGGTGCGGCGGATCGCGCTGGAGGGCGGTGTGGTCCGGGCCGACGGGGCTCCGGTGCTGGTGCTCCCCCGGGCCCCGGCGGGGAGCCTCGCCGGCGGCGCGACCGACGAGGGGATCGTGGACCGGGTGGTCCGGGGCGAGGCGACGGCGCCGACCTTCGACCCGGTGGACTGTGCCCTGGGAGGCGCCGAGGCGGTGGTGGTGGTGCCCCTGGCGCACCGCAACGTGTTCCGGGTGGTGTTGCCGGTGCCGTCCCCGGGTGGGGATACCGACCCGGAGGCGGCCACCTTCCCCGACGCGCTGCCCGCGGCCGACAACGTCGCGCGCGGCTGGCGCGCGCAGGTCCGGCATCTGGCTCGGGTGCGCGTGGCCGACCCGCGGTTGCAGGCCGTGTGCGACGCGGCTGCGCCGTGGCTGTCGGCGACCACCAACCACCCGCTTGCCCCGGTGGGCCGGTCGGCCTGGGATGCGACGGCCGCGCCGCGGTGGCGCCATGTCGCGGCCACCGCGGGCGCCCTGGACCGGTTGGGACTGCACGAGCGGTCCGGGTTGTTGCTGGCGCGGGCCGCCGCGGTCGGCGACGAGGATCCCGGAGGTGACGCGAGCTGGCTGGTCGAGGCGTTCGCCGCGCACCTGGTGCGGACCCGCGACGCTCGTTTCGCGGGCGCGGTGGCCGAGGTCTGCGCGCGCATCGTGGCCAGGGTGGAGGCCGGGGGAGTCCCGATCGGACCCTGGCGGCGCCACCGGGTCCTGGCCGCCGCCGCCACCGTGTTCGCCGAGGCCGACGAACCGGCAGCCGCGGCCGCGGCTCTCCACGCCGCAGGTGAAGCGACCGACGTCGGGGACCGGGACGGTGACGAGTTGACCGGTGGACGCTGCGCCGAGGCGCTCCTGGCCCAGGAACTCCTCGCCGCCGGGCGGGGCGCCGCCGCGTGGGCGGTCCTGGACCGGTTCCTCGACGAGGTCGCCTCCACCGGGGTGTGGGCCGGTGAGCCCGGCGACGACGCTGCACCCCACGATGTGGGCGTGTCCGCGGCGGTCGTGTCACTGGCCCTGGACCTGTTCGCGGCCGGCGCCGGGCGCCAGATGCGCTGCATCGCCCATGTGCCCGACCCCTGGACCGGGACCGCCCTGGAGGCGGATCGGATCGCCACATCGGTGGGGACCGTCTCCTACGCGGTGCGCTGGCACGGTGATCGACCCGCGCTGCTGTGGGAGTGCCGTCCCGTCGCGTCGGACGCTTCCGGGTCGGACCTGGAGGTCACCGCCCCGGGCCTGGATGCGGACTGGCGGGGCACCGGGACCGCCGGTGAGGCGCTTCTCGGGGCCCGAGTTGCAGCCGCCGCGTCCCCCGCGGGCGGGTCGCGGATCACCGGGTTGCAGATCGGACCCTCCCGGAGTTCGTCGTGAGCGCGCCGACCCAGGCCGCGACTCTGCGTGAGCTGCTGGAGCGCCACGGGGTCACCGAGGCCGAGATCGCGGAGGCCGCCGCCGAGGGCACGCTGGTGCTGCTGGCGGTCGAGCGGGTCGTGTTCGATCACGAGCCGCGCATGACCATCGAGGAGATGCTCCGGGTCACGCCGTTGGACCCGGAACGCACCACCGAGTTGTGGCGCTCGCTCGGCTTCCCGGACCCGCCCGAGGACGAGCCGTTCTTCACCGACGCCGACATCGAGACCCTGGGCATCCTGGCCGACCTGATCGAAACGGGCGCGACCCATCCGGACCTGCTGGTCCAGATCACCCGGGTCGCCGGCCAGGCCATGGCCCGCTTCGCCGCCGCGCAGGTGGAGTTGCTGATGGAACGCTCGGCGAACCTCACCGAGGCGATCGCCGAGCAGGTCGAGGCCGAACGGGCGGGACGCTCCGACGACGGCGACGACGCCGCGGCGACCTGGAAACCCTCGGCGGACGCCGCGACCATGGAGCTGCCCGTCATCGACGCCCCCGACGTCACCGGCGACGACGAGGCGCCCACCGTGGACCCCGAGGTGCGCCGCCGCGTCGCAGCGATCCTCCTCGACGACCCGGGCACCCTGCAGTCGGTGCTGGTGGTCGAGACCGTCCCAACGTTGTTGAAGTACGTCTGGCAGCGTCACATGCAGGCCGGGGCGCGCAACCGACTGCTCCACGGCGGACCCGAGACCGCCACGACCCTGGCGGTGGGCTTTGCCGACCTGGTCGGGTTCACGTCGTTGTCCCAGCAGATCTCGGCAGCCGACCTGGCCGAGGTGCTGGACCGTTTCGAACGCATCGCGTACGACATCGTCGCCGGCCTCGGCGGTCGGATCGTCAAGATGATCGGCGACGAGGTCATGTTCAGCGTGGACGATCCCCGGCGTGCCGTCGAGGTCGGGATGCAGCTCGCGGCCACCTACCGCGACGACGACGAGCTCTCCGACGTGCGGGTCGGGCTGAGCTGGGGGCCGGTGCTCCAACGCGAAGGCGACTGCTTCGGCCCGGTGGTCAACGAGGCGTCCCGCATCGTGAACATCGCGTTCCCGGGCAGCGTGGTCGTCTCCGACGGCCTGCACGACGAGCTCGCCGAGGACCCGGGGCTGCGGTGGCGCTCGCTCCGCAAGAAGAACCTGCGCGACATCGGCCGGATGACCCTGTGGAGCGTGGAACCGGCCGACACCGACGACCACGACCCGGAGGTGCGGGACCGGGCCCGGGCGGAGCGTTCCGAACGCGTCGAGCGGGCGGTGGAGCGCCTGACCGGCGCCGACGCGTCGCCCCGGGAGGAACGCCAGGCGCGGCGGGAGGCGTTCCGTCAGGCCCGCCGGGCCGCGGAGGAACGGGCCCGCAGAGCGCGCCGGGAGATCGACGAACGGACCCGGGAGGCGCTCAAACTGGTCGACGAGCAGGCCAAGCGGGCCCGCAAGGAGGTCGAGGAGCGGTCCCGTGAGGCCAAGCGCGAGCTCGAGGAGCGCACCGAACGCGAGCTCGCCGAGCACACCGACTCCGAGGGCTGACCGCCAGGGCGCGCCGCGCGGTGCCGGTACGCTCGCCCTTCGGAGCGTTTCCACCATGACCGACGCCGCGATCATCACCGAGGGCCTGACCAAGCACTACGGCGATGTGGTCGCCCTGGACGGGGTCGACCTTCAGGTGCCCGCCGGCACGGTCTTCGGGCTGCTCGGTCCCAACGGCGCGGGCAAGAGCACGCTGATCCGTCTGCTGGTGGGACTGCACCGCGCCACAGCCGGTCGGGCCCGGGTGCTCGGCCACGACGTGGAACACGACCGGTCCTCGGTCCACCGGTCGATCGGCTACCTGCCCAGCGACTTCGTCGCCGACGCGGACCTCTCCGCCGGCGCGTTCATCGGGTATCTGGCCCAGCTTCGTGGCGGAGTCGACCCCGATGAGGTGGCGAGCCTGATCGCGCGGTTCGACCTGGACGCCGGTCGCCCCTTCGGTGACCTGTCCCACGGCAACCGTCAGAAGGTCGGACTGATCCAGGCGTTCATGCACCGTCCACCCCTGGTGCTTCTCGACGAACCCACCCAGGGGCTGGACCCGCTGATGCAGCGCGCCTTCGGCGAGCTGGTCCGGGCCCACCGGGACGCCGGCAACACGGTGCTGTTGTCCTCGCACGTGCTCAGCGAGGTCCAGGCCCTGGCCGACCGGGTGGCGATCGTGCGCCAGGGCCAGCTGGTCATGCACGCCGAGGTCTCCGAGCTGCGCGCCCGGGCCCGTCACCGGGTCGAGGCGACCTTCGGCGGCGGAACCGACGAGGCGGTGGCACGGCTGCAGGGCGACCGGTCGGTTTCCGAGGTCCTGGTCACCGGACCGGCGGTGCACTTCACGGTGGAGGGATCGATGGCCGCGGTGCTGGAGCGTCTCGCCCCGTTGGGGATCCAGCGGCTCGTCTCGACCGAAGTCGACCTGGAACAACTGTTCCTCGACCACTACGCGCAGGAGCGTTGACCGGTGGCACTCACCAGCGTGTTCACCAAGACGCTGTGGGATCAGCGTCGCGGATTGCTCGGGTGGGGACTCGGGGTCGCCGCGACAGTGCTGGTCATGGCGGCGATGTGGCCCTCGCTGGCCGACGCGGACTTCGACTCGGTCCTGGACCAGTACCCCGCCGAGCTGCTCGAGGTCTTCAACGTCCAGTCGCTGGACACGGGCACGGGCTACCTGAACGCCGAGCTGTTCAGCATCGTGTTGCCCATCGTGTTCGTGGTCTACGCGGTGGGCCGGGGCGCCCGCCTCGTCGCCGGCGACGAGGAGTCCGGGATGCTGGGGTTGCTGGCGACCCTGCCGGTCACGCGCACCCGCATCCTGGTGCACAAGACCCTCGGCCTGGTCGTGGGGCTGGGCGTGCTGACAGTGGTCCTGGCCGCGGTGTTGGTGGTGGCCTCTCCCGTGTTCGGGTTGGACACCTCGGTGCGGGCGGTCCTGAACGCGGCGCTCACCCAGTGGTTCCTGGCGACCGAGTTCGGTCTGATCGCCGTGGCGGTCGCCGCGTGGACCGGACGACGTTCCCTGGCCGTGGGGATCCCCGCGGCTCTGGCCGCCGCCACCTACCTGGCCCACGTCGCGGCCCAATTGGTCACGTCGCTGGAATGGCTGCGCTGGATCAGCCCGTTCCACGCCGCCACCACCGGTGGGCCCCTGGGCCCGGACCTTCCCGGCCTGGTGTGGACGATGCCGGCGGTCGGCGGGCTGGCGGTCGCCGCCGCGGCGCCGGTGTTCGACCGGCGCGACCTGGCGGGCTGATGCAGGGTCAGCCGGGCCAGAGATGCGCGTCAGCCGAGCAGGCGGCGGACCGCGTCCTCGATACGTCCGGGCTCGTGCTCGACGAGGTCGTAGCGGACCCGGGTCAGCGGCTTGGTGGAGGTGAGCACGCGGCTGATGTCGGTGGGCGTGCCGCTGACCACCACGTCGCCCGGCGTGGCCTCGATGGTCGCCTCCAGATCACGGATCTGCGCCTCGCCGTAGCCCATGGCGGGCAGCACGCCGACCGCGTTGGAATAGCGCCGGTAGGTCTCGGCGATCGATCCCACCGCGAAGGGAGCGGGGTCCACGATCGAGCGGGCGCCTGCCTCACGGGCACCCACCACCCCGGCACCGAAGGACATGCCACCGTGGGTGAGGGTCGGACCGTCCTCGACCACGATCACGTCCCGGCCCTCGACCATGGAGGGGTCGTCGACGCTCACCCGCGAATCGGCCCGGAGCACCGTGGCGCCCGGGGCGAGGTCGCGCACGCTGGCCTCGACCTCGGCCACGTCGTCGGGATCGGCGGAGTCGCACTTGTTGATCACGACCACGTCGGCCATGCGGACGTTGGTCTCGCCGGGGTGGTACCGCCGTTCGTGACCCGAGCGCAACGGGTCGGCCAGCACGATGTGCAGGTCCGGGCGGAAGAACGGGAGGTCGTTGTTCCCCCCGTCCCAGAGGATCACGTCGGCCTCCTCCTCGGCGGCGGCCAGGATCTGCGCGTAATCGACCCCGGCGTAGATCACGAAGCCGTGGTCGATGTGGGGTTCGTACTCCTCCCGCTCCTCGATCGTGCAGTCGTGACGGTCGAGGTCCTCATAGGAGGCGAAGCGCTGGCACGCCTGGGCCGCCAGGTCCCCGTAGGGCATGGGGTGGCGCACCGAAACGACCCGGCGTCCGGTGCGCTGCAGGATCTCGGCGACGTGCCGGGTGGTCTGGGACTTGCCCACACCGGTGCGCACCGAACAGATCGAGATCACCGGCCGCGACGAGGTCAGCATCGTCGCGTTCGCCCCCAGGAGCCAGAAGTCCGCGCCGGCCGCGTTCACGATCGACGACAGACTGCCGACCGTGTCGTAGCTGATGTCCGAATAGGCGAACACCGCCACGTCGACCGACTCGCGTTCGATCAGGTCACCCAGCTCGGCCTCGTCGACGATCGGGATGCCCTCCGGGTGGTGCGGGCCCGCGAGTTCCGGAGGGTAGGAGCGCCCGGCGATGTCGGGGATCTGGGCGGCGGTGAAGGCGACGACCTCGTAGGAGGGGTCGTCACGGAACACCACGTTGAAGTTGTGGAAGTCCCGGCCGGCGGCGCCGATGATGACGACGCGTCGGGGGCTGGGGTCCTTGGCTGCGCTCATAGGGTCCGTCCGAAGCTGCTCGATCGCGCACCCCGTCCCCAAATCACGCCGGGACGGCCAACGGGTCGAGGTGGATGGTCCGGATCGCCCAGGGCCCGAGGTCGACGGTCCCGGAGAAGGGCTCGTCGCCCTCGCCGCGCAGGTTCACCAGGACCCCGGAACGGCCCGTCACCTCACAGGTGGTCGGCGTCGCCGACGGGTTGAACACCCGCAGCACGAGCACCTCGGGGTCGTCCTCGAGGCGGTACAGCGCCGAGACCTCGGCTCCGGAGACCTCCAGCAGCGACGCGGACCGCGGCCCCTCGGTGGGGTCGGCGTTCCGCGGGGAGTCGTCCACGACGGTGCCCGAGATGCCGGCCACGACCAGATCCAGGAACGCCTCGTCGACCAGTTCGTAGGGGTCGGTGTCGCCCACGTGCACCGCGTACCGCATCGACACCGGTCCCTGGAGCTGAGCGGCCTCCGCCGGGTCGAAGGGGCCCGCAGGCAGGGGGCGCGACGGCATCGGCGGCGCCGAGAGCATGCCCGTGGCCCGCAGCAGGGTGACCGCCAGGGTCCTGGCAACCCCGGTTGCGGGCTCACCGTCGATGTCGACCAGCTCGTACTCGCACAGCCCCTCGTGCACCACCGTCAGGCCCCCGGCGGACACGAAACGCCGGCTCGGGAAGGTGGCCAGCGCAGGCTCGGAGGGGCCTCCTTCGGCGAGCAATCCGCGGCTGACCACCGCGAAGGCACATTCGGCCTCGGACCGGTCGGTGGAGCGGGGCAACGGGAAATGCGCGCGCAGGCGGTGGTTCCGGCTCCGGTTGTCGAAGGAGACCTCCACGTGGACGACCCGCCCCTGAGCCTGCAGCTCCAGCACGGTGGTGACCCGGGTGGACACCGGCGCGGTGCGGGCGTCACCGAAGACGCCTTCGGGCCAGTGGGCCGTTCCCGTGACCGTCAGTCGTGCCCGCAGGGGGCCCGACTCGGTCACGGCCACCGTGACGTCGGACAGGCCCGCCACCGCTGCGCCGTCGCCCACCGGGCAGAAGTTGTAGGTGTCGCCGCGGTCGCCGTCGTCGACGAGCAGCCCGAGGCCGGCGTGCTCACCGATCGAGAAGGTCCCATCCGCGGCCACCCGGACGTGCACCGCGTCGTTGGCCATGCCCCAACCGTCGTCGTCGACGTGCACGGTGGCCGGCGCGGGAGCGGGTTCCCAGATCGACCATCCGAAGCCGGGTACGTCCGCGGCGTGGGCGAGAACACGACGTTCACCGGTGCCCACATAGAAGAAGCGCACCACGGCGTCGGGGTTCTCGGCGGCCAGCTCGCGCAGCTCGGCGATCACCGAGGTGGGGTCGAAGAGTCCGAAGCGGCGCGGGTCGACCAGAAAATCGACCTCGGCGCCGTCGTCGGTGTGCCGCACGGTGGCGTCGTGGACCTCGCCGATCTGGTCGACGATCACCTCGACCCATTCCACCGCCTGGGCCGCGCTGCGGGTGACGAAGGGCAGCCGGGCGGGGAACTCCCACACCTGCTGAGCGCCTTCGAGCTCGGTGCCCGGCGGCACCGAGAACTCCACCAGTCCCGAGCGTCGCCGCGCCGAGGGGTTCAGCACCACGGCGCTCAGCGGACGGGTCGGGTCGATCGCGTCGGCCACGCGCAGGTAGGCGGCGAGCTTGGCCCGTTCGGTGAGACCCTCGGCGATCGCCTCGACCTCGGCGTAGCGGTCGCGCACCGCCAGGACCACGTCGTCGTGGGAGCAGGCGCAGATCGAGTCGTGCGCCGAGTTGAGCACGAGCTGGTGCCAACCCTGACCCAGGAAGGTCGCCGGCCACTCGGCGGCCGGACGGTACAGCGCGCTGAGCGGCTCGGCGAGCCGCTCGATCCCCCGTTCGGCCCGCGCCGCGGCCATCTTGACGTCGACCCGGTTGGAGGCCACCCCCATCAACAGGTTCGCCTTGGCCCCCGAGCGGAGCTCGCCGGTCCACGCCGCACCGGGTTCGGCCGAGGCGCGTTGTTCGGCGATGTAGTCGGGCAGGGTCGAGATCCGAAACTCCCAGTCGTCCTGGGCGGCGTTGGCCTCCGCGATCATCGCGGTCAGCTCCGGGATCGGGTGCCGATGATCGGTGCCGTGCATCCACAACACCGGGTCGCCCTCGCCACCGGAGGCCTTGCCCGTCTGGTCACAGAACAACTCCACCCGCCTGATCAGCGAGGCGGCATCCGGTGGCAGTCCCACGCCGTTGCCGTAGCCCCGGGGCAGGTACTGGGCACGTACCGAGGACCCGTCCGGGGCGCTCCAGGTGAACGATGCCGAGTCGGTGCACGACGCCGGCACGCCCCGCCACACGACGGTGTCGGAGAAGCCGAACCCGTCGAGGATCTGGGGCATCTGGGCGATGTGGCCGAACATGTCGGGCAGGTAGCCCACGTCCATCGCGCCGCCGAAGTCCTCGGCCCGGTCCAGTCCCATCGCCAGGTCGCGCACGATGGTCTCGCCCGAGACCCCGAACTCGTCCATGAGGATGTACCACGGGCCCATGACCAGGCGGCCCGCCTCACCCAGGCGACCCAGGCGCGCCAGGCTCTGGGGGCGGACCTGGAGGTAGTCGTCGACCACCGCCATCTGACCGTCCAGCATGAAGTGGCGGTAGGCCGGGTCCGACTCGAGCAGGTCCATGGTCTCGTCCACCAGATCGACCAGCTCCATGCGAAACGACTGGAACGTTCGGTACCACTCGCGGTCCCAGTGGGTGTGCGGAATGATGTGGACGGTGCGGGTCATGCGCGCCAGCGTAGGTGCTCACCGTGGCCGCCAGGGCCGCCCGGGTAGCATGCCGGCCGTGAAGTTCATGATGCTGTCCACGCTCGGTCCCGACGGTTCCGCCCGGATGCGCGAGAACCCCGCCCGCCTCAAGGAGGTGAACGCCGATGTCGAGGCGATGGGCGTCGAGGTCGTGGCCCAGTACGCCGTACTGGGCCAGTGGGACTTCCTGAACATCCTGGACGCCCCCGACGAGATCGTCATGGCCCGGGTGGCCACCACCCTCGCCGCGCGGGGCACCCTCAAGACCATGACCATGCCGATCGTGGACGTGGACGACTTCATCGAGGCGATGGGCGACCGCCTCTGAGCGTGGCGGGTCGCGCGCCCGGTCAGACCCACCAGGTGGAGCGCCGGCGTTCCCGGCGGACGTCCTCGGGGGCGAACCGTCCGGGTAGGACGGCGTCGTCGCTGCGCCGCACGATCCGGTAGCGGCCCTCGTCGTCCACATCGAGGACCTCGAAACCCTTGGACCAGGACCGGTCAAGGGTGTTGCGGACCTCCACCCGGGCGCCGGCGGCCAGGCGGACCTCACCGGTCTCCGCCGGGCCCTGGGATGCGTCCGGTGCGTCCATCGCTCCAGCAGCATACGGTCGTGCCGGGGTCCTGTCGGCGGCGTGGGCGCGCAACTACCGTGGGCGGGCGTGACCAGGGGACCGGCTCCCACGCTCCAGACCGAACGGGCCCTGTGGGACGCCGGGCACCGGTACGTGGTCGGGCTCGACGAGGTCGGTCGGGGTGCCTGGGCGGGACCGGTGAGCGTGGGCGCCGCCGTCGTCCCCACCGAACGACGGGTCCGCGGTGTGCGCGATTCCAAACTGCTCGCCGAAGCCGCGCGCGAAAAGCTCTTCCCCCGGCTGGCGGACTGGTGCGTGGCCTGGTCGGTGGGGCACGCCTCCAACGAGGAGTGCGACGAGCTGGGCATGGCGGCCGCGTTGCGTCTGGCCGCCGAACGGGCTCTGGACCAACTCGGTGTCACCCCCGACCGGGTCCTCGTCGACGGTCCTGTCGACTTCGTCGGCGGCGGCATGACCGACACGGTCGTGGGCGGCGACCGCCGGTGCCTTTCGATTGCCACGGCGTCGGTGCTGGCCAAGGTCACCCGGGACCGGCTGATGCGCGGCCACGCACCCGCCCACGAACCCTTCGCGTTCGCGTCGAACAAGGGCTATCCCTCGCCGGTGCACCGCGCCGCGTTGCGCCGTCACGGTCCCACCGTGCTGCACCGTCGTTCCTGGGCGTTCATGGACGACCTGGAGGGACACGAGCGGCTCGTGCGTCACCCACCGCGCCCGGGGCCAGGGTCCCGGGTGGACCCGGCGCGGGTGCCGGTAGGTTGGACACGGCACGACGACGACGAGGACCGTTCCCGATGACAGCACCGGCCAGCTCCGAGATCATCGACGAAGCCCGCGCGCTCCCCGGCCGGGAGGAGCCGGTCCGGGTGGCGCCGGTGAACCTGGTCACCGGCAACCCGATGGTGCCGCCGTTCCCCGAGGGACACGCCACCGCCGTGTTCGGGACGGGCTGTTTCTGGGGGACCGAGGAGTACTTCTGGCAGGTCCCGGGCGTGTGGACCACCGCGGTGGGCTACGCCGGTGGGGTCACCCCGAATCCCACCTACGCCGAGGTGTGTTCCGGGGCCACCGGACATTCCGAGGTCACCCTCGTGGTGTACGACCCGGCCGAGGTCGCCTACGAGGACCTGCTCGAGGTCTTCTTCACCACCCACGATCCGACCCAGGGCATGCGTCAGGGCAACGACGTGGGCACCCAGTACCGCTCGACGATCCTGACCACCTCGGAAGCCCAGCAGGCCGCCGCGGAGGCCGGGCGGGAGCGCTACGCACGGGTGCTGGCCGACGCCGGTTTCGGACCGGTCACCACGATCGTCGAACCGCTCGCGGACCGCTTCTACTACGCCGAGGACGTCCACCAGCAGTACCTGGCAAAGAACCCGAACGGTTACCGCTGCCACGCCAGGACCGGGTTGAGCTATCCCCGCGCCTGACCCCTACGCTGGACCGTCGTGGCCCGCAAGACCTCCAAGCAACGGCGTCAGGCTCAGAACCGTGCGATTCGTGAGGCGCGCGCGGCGCGTTCGCGTGCGGCCAACACCCCGGTGACCGAACGGCGGGTGACCGCCGAGGAGCCCACCCCCAAGGAACAGCGATCCCGTCGCCGTCGTCGGTCCCGCAAGTCCACCGAGCAGGTCTCCGCCGAGGCCCGCACGATCGTGGAGGCCTCCGGCCAGGAAGACGGCGACGACCTCGACGACGAGGCCGTCGCCGAGGACACCGGCGAGGTCGAACCGGCCACGGCCGCTCCGGCCCGTCGGCGGTCCTCGGCGGTGTTCTCACCCGAGCACCGCGCCGCGGTCGGCGCCGCCACCGCGGATCGGGCCCCCGCGCGCACCCACGCCGGTGTGCTGGCCGCCACCGGGGTGGACGAACTGGTCGCCGGGGCCACGTCGGCTGGTGCCGCGACCCCGGCCCGAGCCGCCCGTTCGTCCAACTCCGGGTCGTCCGCCCCCTCCCGGCGCACCGGCGCCTCCGAGCGCACCGGCACCTCCGGCCGCAACGGTGCCACCCGTGGCGCAGCGGACCGCAAGGCCCCGACCCCGTCGGACCCGACCGCGTACCGGCCCCGGCCCACCGCGTCGGCCCGGCCGCTGCCGGCGTTCCTCGACCGCTTCGGCGGCAACGAGCCCGGCGGTCGCTGGGTGATGCTGAGCTTCGTGACGATCCTGGTCGCGTCGGTCGTGGTCAACTTCGTGGACATCGTGCCCGAGATCGTCACCGACGCCAGTGGCGAACAGGTCCAGACCGGCAACTACCTGAGCATCTGGCACTACGGGATCGGTCCGGGACTGGTGTTCCTGCTGCCACCCATCCTGGTGATGGCGATCTTCATCTTCACCGCCCGTCCCTGGGACCGGCGACGGAGCTGGAACTACGCGCTTGCGCTGCTGGCGTTCTCGACGTTCATCACCCAGTCCATCTCGATCTACATCATCCCGATCGGGCTGCTCGCCTGGGGCTGCTGGCAGGCGCGCAAAGCGGCGCTCGCCGAGGTCGGCGGCGACCCCCGGGTGCTGCGCGAGGTCGAACGTGAGCGGCGCATCCAGGCCCGTGAGGCCCTGCGTGCCCGACGCGCCGCGGCTCGGGAGTCCTGACCCGCGCCCAGCGGTGGATGGCCCCGGAGGCGGGTCAGTGGCACTCGTAGGTCATCAGCACGACCCACACCGGCTCGTCGTCGGGTCCGGCGGGCAACGCGCCCACCGCGATCTGGTTCAGCCCGTCGCTGTACACCACACGGGTATCACTCGAACCCGACTCGCTGAAACCGTCAGGGTCGAAGTCGGACCCCCCGTGCTCCAGAAACCACTCCAAGGCCTCGTCGGGTTCGGCGGCGCCGGGCTGGCTGGAGGGCGAGACCTCGGTGGTGTCACAGGTCCGGGTCGTGGACCCGGTCGACGAGCACGCCGCGGTCAGGGTCAGGGCGAGCGCCGCCACGAATGCCGCGAGGATGCGGGCCGACCTCATCGGGACCCCTCGGGGACCTCGCGCGCGACCTCCGCGGGTGCGCCGTCCAGATCCGCCGCGTCGACCGGACGGCCGAAGTAGAAGCCCTGAGCGAGAGGACAGCCGGTCTCGATGAGCGCCTCGACCTGGGAGCGCGTCTCGACCCCTTCGGCGATCGCCTGCTGGTGCAGCGTGGTGGCCAGCCTGACCACCGACTCCACGATCGCCCGGTCCCGGTGGTCCACGCCGAGGCCCGCGACGAACGAGCCGTCGATCTTGAGCACGGTGGTGGGCAGCCGCTTGAGGTACGACAGCGACGAGTAGCCGGTGCCGAAGTCGTCGACCGCGATGCCCACCCCCAGCGCGCGCAGCGCCCGGAGCACGTCGATGGAATGTTCCAGATCCTGCATCAGCGCACTCTCGGTGATCTCCAGACAGATCTTCTCTGGCGGGGCTCCGGTTTCGGCCAGCGTCTCGGCCACCCGGGCCGGCAGCTCGGTCCCGGCGATCGTCCGCGCCGAGACGTTCAGCGCGTACCAGCGTCCGACGTCGCCGGAGCTGCGGTACTCCTGGGCGCACTGGATCATCACGTTGCGCATGACCCACAGATCCAAGTCGCCGATCAACCCCGACAGCTCCGCGATCGGGATGAACTGGGACGGTGGGATCTCGCCGAGCTCGGGATGCTTCCAGCGCACCAACGCCTCCAGCCCGGCGGCGGTGCCGTCCGCGAGCGCGACGACCGGCTGATAGCGCATGACCAGCTGACCGTCGCTGATGGCCCGGGGCAGGTCGATCTCGGTCTGGAGCCGGTGGATCACGCGGTCCCTGATCGTGTCGTCGAACACCGCGACCTTGTTGCGTCCCCGGTCCTTGGCCTGGTACATCGCCGCGTCGGCGTCCCGCAGGAGCGTCTCGGCGTTGGAAGTCCCCGCCGAGGCGACGGCGATCCCCACGCTCACCGTCGGCTGCAGGGTCGTCGTGCCCACCTGCGTGGCGCGGGCCACCTCGTTGCGGATCCGTTCGGCGATGGTCTCGGCCTCGGCGCGACCGGACAGGGGATCGAGCAGCACGGTGAACTCGTCGCCGCCGAAGCGGGCGACGGTGTCACCGGGCCGCAGCAGGGCCTGCAGGCGTTCGGCGACGGTGGTGAGGATCCGGTCGCCGATGGAGTGCCCCAGGCTGTCGTTGATCACCTTGAAGTGGTCGATGTCCAGAAACAGCACCGCGAGACGCTGGTCCGAGCGCGCCATGCGCGCCAGCGCCAGATCGAGACGGTCCACGAACAGTGCCCGGTTCGGCAGCCCGGTGAGGCTGTCGTGCAGGGCCTGATGCTGGGCGGTCGCCTCGATGTTGCGGCGACCCAGTGCCAATCCCAGCGTGCCGGCCATCGTGGCCAGAAAGTCGGCTTCCTCGGTGGTGAAGGTGCGCGGGTCCCCGGAGCGGACGAAGATGACGCCGATGACCTGTTCGCTGTCGGCCACCTGAACCGCGAGCACCTGGGCGGCCGCGTCGTCGGTGGGGTCGGGATCCCGGGGTGACCAGCCCTGGGCGGGCTGGGCCAGCGCGGTGCGGGATGCGTCCGGGTCTCCGCTGAGGGGACCGTCGGGGTCGGCGTCGACGAAGGCCACCGGCTCGTCGGCGTCCAGGCAGGCGTCGAGGACCGCTCCGGTGGGTCGGTCCCGAACCTCGAGTCCGCCGCTGGCTCCGGCGGTGGCGACCACCGCGTCGGCCACGTGGCCCCGGTCGAGCAGAAGGATCTCGCAGCGTCGGACCGACAGCGTGGCGCGAATGAGTGCCGCGGCGCGCTCGGTGAGCGTGGAGGTGTCGGGCGCGGCCAACGCGACGCGGCCCAGTCCGCCGATCGCGCTCTGGCGGGCGACGCTCGCCTGGATCTGTTCCTGGGCGATCATCCGTTCGGTGACGTCGCGGCAGTTGGCGACGATGCCCTTGACCGTGGGGTCTCCGATGAGGTTCACCGCGCGGACCTCGACCCAGCGCCAGGAGCCGTTGGCGTGCAGGATCCGGATCAGGTCGAGCTCGGAGGTGGCCTCGGGAGCGAGCCGTTCCAGGATGGCCTTCACCCGTCCGGCGTCGTCGGGATGAATCCCCTGCAGGGCCGAGCGCCCGAGCAGCTCGGCCGGGGCGTAGCCCATCAGTTCGTTCGCCGCCGGCGACGAGTAGCTGATCAACAGGTTGGGGTCGAGCACGATGATCAGGTCGGTCGAGTTGCGGACCAGCGATTCGAAGCGCTGCTCCCGGCGGCGCTCTCGCTGTCGGGTCTGCTCCATTTCGCCGGCCAGGCTGATCAGCCGGATCACCACGATCACCGACATCGCGAACACGCCCACCAACAGCGGTGCCGAACCGGAAGCCAGTTGTTCACGGTCGAGCAAGATCACCAGCGGAGTGATCAGCAGCGCCAGAGCCAGCAGCGCGATGCGGGTCACCCCGAACTTGTTCTCGGTGATCACCACGGGCTCGGTGACGTGGCGCATCGACGGGTGGGTCGCCGCCGCCGCGATCAGCACCACGTAGCCGATCTGGAACGGGACGTGCGCGTCGAGTTCGTTCGCCTGCAGCGCCGACAGGCCGGCCACCAGGTGCGAGGTGGCCAGCAGGCCCGCCGCGACCATGATCATGCGGAACGCAGGAGTGGTGCGCACCGCGCTGAAGGCCCGTCGGAGCAACGCGGTGCACACCACCACGTCGAGGCCGGGCACCACCATCGCGGCGAACACGCCGAGTGCCGGGATGTCGGCGCTGTCGATGGCGCCGATCAGCAGCGACCGCCAGGTGAACAGGCCGATCGCCAAACCCAGGATGAGGGCATCCAGGATCGTGGAGATGTCGCCGGAGCGACGACGGAGCCGGGCCACCCCGCAGAACGCGATCACCAGCATCACCTGGCCGCTGAGCTGCAGGGTGAGGAACACCGCCCGGGCCCGGTCCGGGTCGTCGGACCACTGCACCTCGGCGAGCACGGTCGCCGCCACGATCAGCACGTTGGCCGCGGCGAAGGCCAGCCACACCCAGGGGTGCTCGGGGCGGCGACGGATGACCGAGACCACGAGCGCCGCGGTGGCCACGATCCCCACCGCCGCGAACAGCACCACCGGTACGGCGGTGTCCCCCATGGGTGCGCTCACCACCGCGGCCAGTGCGCCCAGCACGAGCAGCGACGCCCACAGGCCGATCCGCCGCCGGGGAGCGGCGCCGCCTGGAGGATCGGTGGCATCGAACGTGTCGACCGCGGCGTCGACCGTCGGTTCAGCGGTGGTCATTGCACACGCCAGCTCGGTGTCCTTGTGGCAAGTCGGGTTCCCGATCGGAGCGGTCCGTGACAGTCGATGGCCATGAGCGTACCCGGCCCGCCCGGTGCCCCGGCGGTGAGGGGACGCGGGCGGTCGATGACCCTGACGACGCCCGCCGAGGCCGACGGATCAGGGGTTTGCGACAAATCGCCGGCGGACCCTTGACGAGGGACCCCTCATGGTGTTGCATGCGAAGTACGGGCACGTTCCCGGCGTCGTACGGGAACCGAGTCAGCCCGGTCTTCTATCCAGGAGGTGCCGCTGACATGCCAGGAACCGTCGCCAGGGTCATCACTGCGGCCCGGGTTCCCGCCCGAAATCTGCGACTGGTCGTCGCCAGCGACGTGACCATGGACCGAGGTCGGCGCAAGCGGTCTCCTCCGGTCGCTCGATGACCGCTGGAGGCGTACGCGGCTCAGGCCGTGAACCCGCCGGTGGTCAGGTGCACATCGGGTGTGCCGGTGGCCGTCCTCGATCCGGCCAAGACTCGCGGATGCGCACCGAGCGTCCGATCCGCCCGAGCGTCGCCGAAGGGTCCGTTGCTTCGACGATGACCGTGTGACACGAGGTTGCACGGACGGACCACTCGGGTGGAACCTTCGCCGGTGACACCGAGTCCTCCAACAAAGAACGACGATGGCACGGCCGACCGTCACACCTTGTCAGCTGCCCCGCCACTCCGACCGATCCACAGCCGGATGGCGGGGCAGCAGCGCGTCGGGAAGGCGGTAGCTTGAAGGCATGGTCAAGCCCGTCGAACACGACCAGGCCCGGCCCGGCACACCGGGAAACCGTCGGGTGCTCTCGGTCCACGCCCACCCCGACGACGAAGCCTCCAAGGGCGCCGGCACGATCCGCAAACTCGTCGACGAGGGCGCGGAGGCCTTGTTGGTCACCTGCACCGGCGGTGAGGCCGGCGACGTGCTCAACGAGGCGATGCGCCGCCCCGAGGTCGAGGCCGACCTTCCCCGGATCCGCCTCGAAGAGCTCGACCGTGCCACCGACGCGATCGGCTACACCCAGGTGGTGCTGTTGGGCTACCGCGACTCGGGCATGCCCGACACGCCTCCGAACCAACACCCCGAGGCCTTCGCCAACCAGGACTTCGACACCCAGGTGGGCCGTCTGGTCCGCATCATCCGCACCTTCAGGCCCCAGGTGGTCATCACCTACGGCGACGACCAGAAGGGCTACCCGCACCCGGACCACCTGCGGGTCCACGACGTCACCGTGCCCGCCTTCGAACGGGCCGGCGATCCGGAGTGGTATCCGGAGGCGGGCGAGCCCTGGGAGCCGGCCAAGCTCTACTACACGATGTGGTCCCATGAGCGGATCCGCCGCTTCCACGACAAATTCGTCGAACTCGGGCTGGAGTCGCCCTACGGGGAGCGCTGGTTGGAGCGACCCCCGCCCGAGGTGCCGCCCACCACGACGATCGACGTGACGGGCACCTACCAGGCGCGCAAGGCGGGCCTGATCGCGCATGCCACCCAGATCGATCCCGATTCGCCGTTCTGGTTCGGTCTGCCCGACGACGTGGCCGAGACGGTCCACCCCTACGAGGAGTACCGGCTCGCCCAGAGTCGGGTGCCCACCGAGTTGCCCGAGACCGACCTGTTCGCCGGGATCGGGGACCTGCGGTGACCCGGCGACGGCGCGCTCCGGTGGGCGGGGCACACCGGGAGGCGGCACCGTGGAGTTCCTGAGCCCACAATGGTGTGATCAGCTCGTCGAGGCGGCGGGCGCGGCCCCGGCGACGCTGCGCGACACCGTGATCGAGATCCAGATCAGCGGCGCGCCCCGAGGGCGGGGTCGGATCACCCTCGAGATCGACGGGGGGCGCCTCGTGGCGTGCCGTCCCGAACGGGCCGAGGCGGCCCAGATCGAGCTGAAGACGAGCATCGACGACGTGTGGGCGATGCTGCAGGGCGACCTCGACCCGAACGTGGCCTTCATGCGGGGCGACCTGAAGACCAAGGGCCCCACCGGGCCGCTGCTCGCGGTGCTGGCCACCTATGGGCGTGAGGGTTTCGACGCGGCCCGGACGAAGTTGGCCGCGGCCACCGTCCGGCCCTGACCCTCAGGGCGTCGGCGCGCCGCGCTGCGCGGCGCGCAGCTCCCGGTAGCCGATGAGGCGCACACCGGCGGCGTCGAGCCGGGCGCGCACCTGGTCGTCGGAGGTCAACAGCCGGTGGTCGTCGACGCGCTGGTCCGCGTCGGGCGCGATGGCCCGCAACTCGGCGGTGTCCACGGCGGGATGCCCGAAGATCTCGGTCACCCCGGGGCGGGGATCGGCCAGGTAACGGTCGAGCACCGTGCGCATCGAGGCGCCCGGTTCGAACAGGAAGTGGTCGGGGAACAGCACCCCTTCGGCCGCGGCCAGCGACCGGAACGGAAAGCCGATCGCCGCTTCGCTCGCCGCGCCCGACAGCCGGATGGGCAGGTCGAAGTCGACCGCGGCCTCCAGGTAGGCGTCGAAGAGCTCGGGCCGGAGCTGCAGGGTCCCCATGTGGGAATCCAGGTGGGTGACGTCGAACCCCCACAGGATCGCCCGTTCGATCTGGGCGGCGATCTCACGGCGGACCTCGGCCACGTCCGCGTGCTGGGTCACGTCCTCGACGGTGGCCGGAAAGCCGCCGTCACCGTCGAGCAGGGTGGGGGCGTGGGTCGTGGGGCCCCACCGGTACCGGTCGTACTCGGCGTTGAGGGTCAAATGGACCCCGATGTCCTCACCGGCGTAGCGGGTCGCGGCCTCCCGACTCCACGGACAGGGCACCATCAGCGACGCGCTGGTGGCCAGCCCGGAGGTGAGCGCTTCGAAGACCCCGACGTTCGCGGCATGGCACATGCCCAGATCGTCGGCGTTGATGATGAGCAGCGGGGTCCCGGCGTCGTGGCCGAGCCGTTCGGCGAGTGCGCTCATCGCGTCGCTCAGAGGCGTTCGAGGATCGTGCCGGTGCCCAGGCCGCCACCACAGCACATCGCGATCAGGGCCCGGTCCGTCGAGGTCCGGATCAGTTCGTGGACCGACTTGGTGAGCAGCGCCGCGCCGGTGCAACCCAGCGGGTGTCCCATGGCGATCGCGCCGCCGTTGGGGTTGACCTTGTCCGGGTCGGCGCCGACCTCGGCCTGCCAGGCCAGGACCACCGACGCGAACGCCTCGTTGATCTCGAAGTGGTCGATGTCGTCGATGCTCAACCCGGTGCGTTCGAGCAGCCGCTGGGTGGCGTCGATGGGCCCGGTCAGCATCAGCACCGGGTCGACGCCGACCAGGCAGGTGTCCACGATGCGCGCCAGGGGCGTGAGGCCCAGCTCGGCGGCCCGTTCGGGCGTGGTGAGCAGCAGGCCCGCGGCCCCGTCGGAGATCTGCGAGGAGTTGCCGGCGGTGTGCACACCGTTCTCACGGGCGACCGGCTTGAGACCGGCCAGCTTGTCCAGCGAGGTCTCCCGGAGCCCCTCGTCGCGGCGCACCGTCCGCGTCGAGCCGGTGGCTTCGCCGTCCTCGCCGACCTCGGGGGCCTCCACGGGCAGGATCTGGGAGCCGAACCGGTCCTCTTCCCAGGCCTGGGCGGCCAGTTGCTGGGAGCGCAGCCCGAAGGCGTCGGTGTCCTCACGGGTGATCCCCCACTTCTCCGCGATGCGTTCGGCGCCTTCGAACTGGGAGGTGAACTCGTATTCGGAGAAGTACGAATCCGGGATCGGCACGCCGAGACCGAGCTTCCGGGACGAGTTGGCACCGATCGGGATCCGGCTCATCGACTCCACCCCGCAGGCTACGGCCACGTCCACGACCCCGGATGCGACCAGTGAGAAAGCCAGGTTGGTGGCCTGCTGGGAGGAACCGCACTGGGTGTCCACCGTGGTCGCCGCGGTCTGGAGGGGGAGTCCCGCCGCCAACCAGGCGGTGCGGGTGATGTTGAAGGACTGTTCACCGACCTGGCTGACACAGCCGCCCACGACCTGCTCGACGGCTTCGGGAGCGACCCCGGACCGGTCGACGACCGCCCGCTGCACGCGGGCGAGCAGGTCGGCGGGGTGGACGGTGGACAGGCCGCCGTTCCGCTTGCCGATCGGCGTGCGGACGGCTTCGGTGATGACGACTTCGCGCATGTCCTGCACGCTAGCGGTCCGTCACCCCGCGCGGACCCGGCAGGGTCCTCATGCAGCGCTGGGCCGGTCCGCGCCGGCCGTGGCGCGGCGGCGTTCCACCGCGGCCAGCGCGGCGCGGGCCTGAGCCAGACCCGCCCGACCGATGGCCTTGGTGCGTTCGTCGAGCCGCGTGTCGGGCGCCTCGATCTCCCGTTCGGGAGCAACCGGGGGAACTTCGATGAGATGGAGCTGTTGACGTGCCATGAACCAAGCATGACGACGCCCTGTGACATTCTCCGGCGCCCACCCCGTCCGAACCGCCACCATGGTGACCCAGTTCACATCTGCGCCGGGTCTGCTCGACGGCGCGGGGCCGCCGGACCCGGGAGCTAGGAGCCGACGGCCACCGGCCGGGGCCCGTCGTCGTCCAACCAGGCCCGCCAGCGCTCCTCCAGCGCGGAGATGTCCCGGTCCAGTGGATGGAACCCTTCGCGGTGGTAGGCCGCCAGGCGGCGCCGGAACCGCCGCGACAACAGCGGGTTGGCCCGGTTGCGCCAGAGGCTGCGGACCAGGCCGAGATCGCGCCGGGACCGGGGGTCGGTGAGCACCCCGGCGACGGTGTGCCAGAGCGTGATGAACGCCAGTCCGAGCCCGGCCATCCGCATCGCCTTGCCGCGGGTGTCCTCGTCGCCGACCAGGTCGTACACGTCGAAGGCGACCGCCCGGTGCTCGGACTCCTCCAGCGCGTGCCAGGCCCAGAAGCGGAACAGCCCGGGATCCGCGAAAAAGCCCTGCAGGTCGGCGTCGGTCAACAGCAGCTCGGCCATGGTCGCCGTGTAGTGCTCGAGCGCGGCGGTGAGCGCGAGACGGAACACCGGGTCGGGACCTTCGACGCGGCGCCGTTCCAGCTCTTCGCTCAGGCCCTTGAGCGGGCCCACCCGGCTCACCAGCCACACGACCCGCTGCATACCCGGGGTGAGCGCGAAATCGTCGAGCTGCAGCGAGTTCTCGACGATCTTGGAGCGGTAGCCCAGCTCGGCGAGGCGTTTGTTGAGCTTGCGGTGCTGGCGCCCGTGCACCACCTCCTGACCGATGAAGGCGTTGACCTGTCGGGAAAGATCGGTGTCGGTGACCAGCTCGCGGTAGTGCCGCACCGATTCGATGAACATCTCCTCGCCGTCGGGAAACAGCCCCGACAGCACCGCGAGCAGGTGCGCGGTGATCACGTCGTCGTCGGCGGTGAAGGAACGGTCCAGGTTCGCCAGCATCTCATCGAAGTCGGGCCGTCGGACCTCGATGGTGCGATCCGGGTCCCGAGTCTGGACTTCGGCGGCGGCAAGTGCGGACATGGGGGTCATGCTACCGGCGACCGTGGAGCGGCCGATCTCAGTGTTTCAACTCGCCGGCGTTGACGAGCAGGTGCTGGCCGGTGACGGCCTTGGCGAGCGAGGAACAGAAGAAGGTGACCACGTCGGCGACCTCGGCGTCCTCGGTCATCCGACGCAGGGGGAAACCCCCTGCGATCTCGTCGACGACCTCGGCGGGGGTCTTGTGCTCGGTGGCCGAACGGTGGTCGATCAGCATCTGAACCGGCGGCCCCATCATCCAGGAGGGAACCACCATGTTCACCCGGATCCCGTCGGGGCCCAGCTCGTCGGCCAGGTGGTACGTGGTCGACAACAACGCCGCCTTGGACGCGGCGTAGCCCGCCTGGGGGAGCTGGGGCAGGAACATCGACTGGGAGCCGATCAACACGATCGACCCGCCTCCGTTGCTGCGCATCACCGGCACGGTGGCCCGCACGATGTTGAGCGAACCCAGCACGTTGGTGTCGAAGGCACGGCGCCAGTGGTCGTCGGTCATGTCGAACACCCCGCCCCAGGCGTTGTCGTAGGCGGCGACCTGCACCAGCGCGTCGATCGTGCCGAATCGATCCCGGGCCACCGCCACCAACTCGGCGCACTGGTCCGGCTCGGTCAGGTCCACCGGGTGGGCCAGCACCGCGGCGCCGTCGGGGTCGACCTCCGCGGCGACCTCGGCCAGGGTGTCGGCGGTGCGCGCGGCGATGACGACCCGGGCCCCCTGGGCGCGGGCGGCCAGGGCGCACTCGCGGCCCAGGCCGGTGCCCACCCCGGTGATCAGCACGGTCGTGTTCTCGAGCAGCATGCGGCGACCCTCTTCGCAGGAGCGGGTGGTGTCGGGCGGACCGAGACTAGAGCGTGCTCGAGGAGGCCGCGGCGGCCTGGGCGGCCAGGCGCGCCGCGATCGCCGAGGCTTCCCACACCGAGGCGACGGGCGGCACATAGGACAGATCGAGCATCGAGAACTCCTCGGCGGAGGTGCCGTGCCACACCGCCACGGCGAGCGCGTCGATGCGTTTGCCGGCGGTCTCACCTCCCACGATCTGCGCGCCGAGCAGGCGGCCGGTGGATCGCTCGGCCACGACCTTGACGGCCATGTCCGCCGCACCGGGCATGTAGGAGGCCCGCGTGGTGCCCTCCGCGGTGGCGGTCACCGTGGCGAACCCGGCCGCCGCGGCTTCGGCCTCGCCCAGTCCGGTGCGGGCGATCTCGGTGGAACCCACCCGGGTGATCGCGGTGCCGATGACCCCGGGGAACCGGGCCGCGCCGCCGGCCAGGTTGGTGCCCACCACCCGGCCCTGCTTGTTGGCGTGGGTTCCCAGTGCGATCGCGACCGGACGGTGGCTGATCCGGTGCAGGCTCTCGGCGCAGTCCCCGGCGGCCCACACGCCCGGGACGCGGGTGGCCATACGGGCGTCGGTGGCGATCGCGCCGGACGGTCCGATCGGGATCCCGGCATCTTCGGCCAGGGTCACCTCGGGGCGGACCCCGAGGCCCATGACCACCACGTCGGCCGGGAGCTCGCGGTCGCCGACGGCCACCGAGTCCACCCAGCCCCCACGGCCGGCGAAACCGTCGACCCCGACCCCCAGCTGCAGGTCGATGCCCAGCTCGAGCACCGCGGCGGCGACCCGTTCACCCATGTCGGGGTCCAGGGTCCCCATCGGGGTCGCCTCCTTCTCGACGAGGGTGACCTGCAGGCCCCGCTCCACGAAGGCCTCGGCCATCTCCAGCCCGATGTAGCCACCTCCCACCACCACCGCCCGACGAGGGGACCGGTCGCGCAGCAGGGCGTCGATCTCCAAGGCCTCGGGGATGGTCTGGACCCCCAGGACACCGTTCAGGTCGATGCCCTCCAGGGGCGGCCGCAGCGGGGTGGCGCCGGTGGCGACCACGAGGTGGTCGAAACCCTCGGTGCTGGTGCCGCCGCCGTCCAGGTCGTGCAGTTCGACGCGTCGGGCCTCCAGGTCGATGGCGCGCACCTCGTGGCGCACCCGCACGTCCAGACCGGCCTGGCGGTGTTCGTCGGGGGAGCGGGCGATGATCGCGTCCGGGTCGTCGACGAGTCCGCCCAGCAGATACGGCAGCCCGCACGCGGCGTACGAGGTGTGGCCGCCACGATCGACGAGCACCACCTCCAGGGACGGGTCCAGGCGCTTGGCCCGGTTGGCCGCCGAGGCCCCGGCCGGATTGGCGCCGATCACCACCACTCTGGTCAACGTGAGCTCCTCGGTCTGGACGGCGATGCCTCCGGCACGCTAGTTGCCCCATCGCGACATCCGGACGCCGGCGGGTGCGAAACTGGCTTCCGTCACGAAATCGTGCGCGACCGGGAGGGTCCCTGGGGCGTGTGGGGAGTGTGTCCGTGGAGTTCGCCGAACTGGTCGCCGCCGAGAGCCCTGGTGTGATCGCCGCGGTCACCGGCATCGTGGGTGACGTCTCCCGGGCCGAGGAGATCGCCCAGGACGCCTTCGAGCGCTGCTATCTGCGGTGGCGACGGGTGTCGCGCCTGGACCGTCCGGGCGCGTGGGTTCGGCGGGTGGCGATCAACCGGGCGATCTCGGTGCAACGCCGCGTCACCAACGAACGTGGCGCCTGGACCCGTCTGGCCGGACTTGGCACCGCCTCCCAGGGCGTCGTCGGTCAGCCGTCGGCGCCCACCCTGGCCGACGAGACCGGGATCTGGGCCGCCGTGCGTGCCCTGCCCGGCGACCAGGCGGCGGCGGTCGCGCTGCGCTACGGCGCCGATCTGCCCATCGCCGAGATCGCCGCGACCATGCACCTGAGCGAGACGGCGGTGAAATCGCTGTTGCACCGGGCCCGGGCCACGCTGCGCGCCTCCTGGGCAGCGCAGACGGCGACCCGGACCGAAGTTCATTCGAAAGGACCGACGCCATGAACGACGCATCCCAGGAGCGTCCCGACCCCGGCGACGAGCCCATCGGCGACGGCATCGACACCGACCTCACCGAGGCCGGGGCGGCGCTGCGCCGATCCGGACGCTCCCTGCCCCCCGACCAGGTGCAGATCGGAGCGCTGCGGCGCCGGGCACGGCGCCGCGGGCTGGTCGCGTCGGTGGCAGCGCTGGTCGCGGTCGCGGCGGTGGCCGGGGCGGTGCTGGTCGATTCGGGACCCGCGCCGGGTCACCGGGTGGCCGCCGGCGACGTCGACGCGATCGTGTCGTCGCTGGACGACCGTCCCGTGGACCCCACGAAGGTCCGCCTGGTCGGCGCGGTGCGGACCTTCGCGGGCTGCGACGCGCTCATCGACGACCTGCGTCGGGTCGGCGCCGAACACGTGGGCAGCCGCGGTTTCGGAGCATCCGACACCTTCGACCCCGTCGGCGCATTCGTCGACGAAACCGCCCGAGCCACCGCCGACTCGGCCGCCGCAGTCTCGGAGGGAGTCGCCACCGGGGAGACGCTGGGCACCAACGTCCAGGTCGGAGGAGTCGACGAGCTCGACCGGGTCAAGACCCAGGGCAAGTGGATCTACGACTTCGACGGGCACGGGAATCTGCGTATCACCGATGCCACCTCGCTGCAGATCACCGCGACGGTCCCGATCGTGGACGAACCCGACCCCGACGATCCCGACGGCCCCCGCGAGGCGCTGGAGTCGTTGCTGGTCGCCGACGGTCATGTGGCGGTGTTCGGCATTCGAACCGTGACCGCCGACGCGGTACCCGGCGATCCCTCGGCGACCCGGCCCGTCACCCGACAGCTCACCGTGGTGCTGGTGGACGCCACCGACCCGTCAGCTCCCAAGATCACCGACCGGGTCCGGATCGAGGGTCGGCTGGTCTCGGCCCGGCTGGTGGAGGGCCAGATCCGGCTGGTGACCACCTCGGACATGGACGACCTGGGGTTCGTGGCGCCCACCACTCCCACCTCGGTGACCAAGGCGCTGGATGCCAATCGACGGTCGGTCGCCGCTTCGACCGTTGCGGACTGGATCCCCGACTGGCAGCGGCCCGACGGGGATCCCGAACCGTTGGTGCCCTGTGCACGGGTCCACGTCCCGGCCACCTTCGCGGGGGTCGCGATGACCTCGCTGGTGAGCTTCCCGATCGACCGGGCCCGCTTCGCTCCCGAGGCCACCTCGATCCTGGCGCCGGGCGACACGCTGTACGCGGGGCTGGAGAAGGTGGCGGTCTCGTCGCACGTCTGGGTGGATCCCGCCGACCGGGACCGGTTGCACTTCGACGACTGGCAGACCGCGGTCCACGAGTTCCACTTCGCTCCCCAAGGGGCGCCCGAGTACGTGGCCACGGGTGTGGTGGACGGCACCACCGTGGGCTCCTTCGCCTTCGGAGAGGTCGGCGACCACCTCGGGGTCGTCACCACCCAGGGCACCCCCTGGGAGCACGACGCCGACACCTCGGTCGACCTGGTGCTGCTGCAGCCCCACGGTGAGACCCTCGATGCCGTGGCGGAGGTGGCGGACCTGGCCGGAGGGCACGGGACCGTGTCGGCGGTGCGCTTCGTCTCCGACCGGGTGCTGGTGTCCACCGGCGCCGAATCGCGGACGGTGCGGGTGATCGACGTGTCGAATCCGGACGCCCCCCGGGCCGCCGGCTCGGTCACCCTGGCCGCCACCACCGGGTACTTCCACCCGCTTGACGACCACCGAGCGCTGCTGGTGGGGTCGCGGTCCGACCAGGCCGTCGTCGACGAGAAGGAGCAGTGGCGGCCCTGGGTCAGTGTCCAGATCCTGGATGTCTCCGACGCGGATCGGCCTCGCCTCTCCGAGGCCTGGGAGGCACCCTGGCTGACCGACGAGGTCGCCGGCGACCACCACGCCTTCACCCACTGGGCCTCCCGGAACCTGGCCATGTGGGGCGTGAGCTCCGTCGGACCCGGAGTGGGGCCCGGACCCAACCGGGCGGTGGTGCTCGAGGTGGGCGGCGCGCCGACCGAGGTGGCGATGCCCGAGGCGGCGCCGCCCCCGGAGTCGGCGCCGCCGTGTCCACGACTCGACATCGACGACCCGGACCTGGAAGCCAGGATCGGTTCGGAGACCGTGGTGCTGCTCTGTGCAGACCCGGACCACGAAACGGTGGACTGGCCCCGGTACTGGTGTGACCCGGTGCCCAAAGCGCTGGTCGAGCAGTACGCGCCGGAGCCGGTCGACGCGGAAACCGTGCACGCCTGCCATCCGGCGCCCCTGCCGACCGTGGCCCGGGTACTGGTCGTGTCCGGCCGGCCCGTCCTGTTGACCGATCAGACGCTGCAGGCCCTCGACCCGGCCACCTTCGCCACCGAACAGGTGGTCGCCCACCCGACCCGGCAGTTCTTCGTCGGACCGATCGTGCGATGAGGAACACGGCGATCCGCGCGGCTGGCCGCGGCCGGGCCGTGTCGGCGCGGTGCGGGCTCGGCGTCCTTGCGTTGGTGCTCACCGGGGTGGGTCTGGGCTGCGGGGGCGCGGGCTCGACCACCGCAGCGCCGAACCGACCCGCAGCTCGTCGGGCGGCCGCGCCGGCTCCGAGGGCGAGGACCACGCCCTCGACCACGACCTCGGTGCCGGCTCCGGTGATGGGACGCCCGGTCCCCTCGGGGCACGCGGCGACCCTGACCTCGGCCACCGACCAGCACTACGCGTACTCGGGCGACGGATCCTCGGTCACGGCGACGATGGGCACCGAAGCGACCGACCGGAACATCCGGGAGGTGTTCTGGCCCCCCGGAACCTCCTTCGCGGCCGACCAGCAGGTCTGTGCGACCTGGTGGGATCCGGCCCTCTCACCCGACCGTCCCCATCCCCAGCCCGGCATCGCACTGCGCGTCCACCCGGTCGGGTCCGGTCCGAACGGTGTTGGGACCGGGCTGCGGGCGATCACGGTCAACCAGAACGTCTTCGCCGGCGCGGTCTGGACCGTCTGGGTCAACCTGTGGGACACCTCCAGAAGCGACCGGCCCTTCCCGGTGGCCAAGGCGAACCTGTTCGACATCGTCGCCGTGGACGACCACACGATGCTGCAACCCTGGCGGGTGTGTGCCCGGGCGCGGGGGACGACGGTCACGTTCAAGGTGTGGACCGGCGACCGCGAGCCCTCCTGGCGGGACGGCGACCACGTCCGGACCGCCGAGTTGCCCGCCGACTGGAAGGTGCCCGGCTACGCCGGTGGCTACGTGGCCCATCTGCATCCCGGAGGGTCCGCCCGGTTCTCGGACCTGTCGGTCCGACCGTTGCGGTGAGCGGGGACCGACCCGGTGCACCGCCCGCCAGGACCGGGAGGGTTCGGGCGTCTCAGCCGGCGGCAGGACCGGCCTCGGTGGTGTCGTCGAACACGAGGATGCTCCCGCCGTAGCAGGCGACCCAGACCGTGCCGGTGGTGGGCTCGTAGGTGAGCCCGATGGGGTGGGGGTCGGTGGGCACCGAGTCGATCTGGGTCAGGTCCGTGGTCCGGAGTTTGGTCACCGTCGACGAGGTGTAGTTGGCAACGTACAGCGCGGTGCCGTCCGCGGAGATGTCCATCGAGCGGGGTTCGGATCCGGTGTGGTGCGTGGCCAGGATCTCGCCGTCGCTGCGGCGGACCTTGGTGACGGTGCCCGACGAGTTGTTGGACACGAACAGGTGCTCACCGTCGGGAGAGATCAGGATGTGGCGCGGTCCGGCGCCGGTGTGGGCCAGCACCGACACCTCGCTGGTCGCCAGCTCCACGGCCACGACCTGGTCCGAGCCCATCATCGTGACGTAGGCGGTCTTCGAGTCCGGCGAGGCCACCACGCCCCGCGGGTACCGGCCGTGCAGGTCGATCCGCTTGAACTCGGTGGCCGTGGCGGTGTCGACCACGCTGAGCGACCATGAACACCAGTTGGACACCAGCAGGAAGCGCTGATCGGGGGTCAGGGCCATGAACTTGGGCACCGCGCCGACCTCGATGACCTGGTCGATCTCGGCGGTGTCGACGTCGATGCGGTACACCGTGGAGGTGTCGGTTCCGTCCCCGGCGCTGCACGAATCCAGCCCCTCGGGGCCGAAGCCCTCGCCGTACATCGAGTAGTTCGACACGTACTGGTGGCGGCCGTCGGCGGTGAACACCGACTCCACGGGCGCGCCCTGGGAGGTCCCGGGGTGACCGTCGATCCCGAAGTCGGCCAGCTCGACGCTGTCGGAGATCGTCTCGAGCAGAACCCGCTCGTCGGGGTCGTACCAGGTCAGGTTGTGGGTGTACATCATGTTCTGTGCCGACACCAGCCCTTTGGGCGAGGCCGTCACCGACTTGGGGCTGATGTCGCCGGTGATCCGGTCGACCCGCTCGAGCACGGTGGTATCCGACGGTGGCCCGGGAACGGTCGTGGGCGCTGCGGTGGTGGAGGGCTGCGCCGCGGTCGAGGCCGACGTCGGTTCTCCGCCGGCCGGTGACGAGGCGTCCTCGGAGCCACAGGCGCCGCCCAGGGCCACGGCGAGGGCCAGGGCTGCGGCGGTGATGCGGCGGCGGGTCGACGGGACGGGCATGGATGACCTCGGAGAAATCGGGCGGGCGCGAGCCTACGTGGCACCCGGCCGCGCACGAAGTGCGCCTGGGCCGGCGAGGTGCGCCCCAGGGTGTGGCAAAGGTCATGCTGACGCGCGCAGGCCAGGGTGTTACCGTCGGTAACACCATTCGCGTCGTCAGAGGAGCCGCCATGAGCGTCGCCGCCACCACGAGCCCTTCGGAGCGGACCGCGGACCCAATCGAGGTCCGCAGACTGCAGCTGGACTACGACACCGACCCGATGCCCAAGTACTTCATGGAGGACGAGTTGATGAGCCACATCGTGGCCATCCTCTCGGCCCTGTTCCCCGAAGGGGAGGACTTCTTCGTCCGGTCGGTGCGCCACTTCCGGGACCGCATCGAGGACCCGGTCCTCAAACGCCAGGTGGCGGCGTTCATCGGCCAGGAAGCCAACCACGGGCGTGAACACCGCAACTTCAACGCCCGGCTCCAGGCTCTGGGCTACCCGACGGCCCGCGTCGACCGGATGGTCCGACGCGGCCTGGGCATGAACGAGAAGACCCGTTCCCCCGAGGTGTGCCTGGCGGTCACCGCCGCGCTCGAGCACTACACCGCAACCCTCGCCGAGGTGCTGCTCACCGACGAGCGGGCCCGGCAGATGTTCACCAACGACGAGGCCCGCGAACTGCTCGTGTGGCACGCCCTGGAGGAGTCCGAGCACAAAGCGGTGGCCTTCGACGTCTACCAGCACGTGGTCGGCGACCAGAAGCTCCGGGTCCGGGTCATGCGTGAGACCACCTTCTGGTTCCTGCTCGAGTCGATCAGCCAGTCGTTGTTCTCGGTGCTCGCCGACCCCCACGCCCGAAAGCCCAAGGTGCTGTGGGCGAACCTGAAGAAGCTGCGGCACTCGCCGTGGCTGACCAAAGAGGTCCGTCGGCGGATCCGCGACTACAACCGGCCCGACTTCCACCCCGACGACTACGACAACGCCGAGTTGACCGCCGAATGGCGCGAGCGGCTCTTCGGCACCGCGGGCGAGCTGGTCGACCGGGTCCGCAAGCCCCGGGCCGCCAAGAAGACCGCCGCGGCCTGAGGTCGGGCCCACCGCGGTCCGGCCGGACGCTCCGGTCGGCCCACCGGGGCGCTCAGCAGGGGGCCCGGGGCGCGACCAGCGGCCAGGGGCGGGTCCGCTCCATCGCCAGCGCCAGGTCCAACAGCACCGCATCGTGATGATGCAGCGCGATGATCTGCATCCCCACGGGCAGGTCGTCGACCGTGCCGGCGGGAATCGAGATCGCCGGGTTGCCCACGACGTTGGCCGGGATCGTCAGCGCCCCGTTGTTGCCCAGACCCACCTTGCGACCCGCCACCCGGGTGTTGGCCCCCACCTCGGCGGGGAAGGCCACATCGGGGTTCGTGGCGCAGATCACCAGGTCGACTCGGTCGAACACGTCGGCCATCGCCTCGTTCGCGTCGGTGCGGGCCGCCTCGGCCCGGCCCGCGATCGCCAGGTTCAGGTAGTCGTCGGCGAAGCGCAACCCGAAGGCCAGCTCCCTGGTCAGATCCTCGGCGCACTCGGGCCAGAGATCTCCCAGCTCGTGGCGCAACGGCGCCAGGTTGCCCACCGCCCAGTCGGTGTCCAGAGCGGGCAGGCGCACGGGCGTGTCCACGATCTGCAGTCCCGCGGCCCGCGCCAGGGCCTCGCCGGCCTCGACCACGACGGCGGCGACCTCGTCGCGCACCGTGGCCACTCCCAGATCGGGCACGATCGCGACCCGCAACCCGGCGAGATCGTGGGAGCCGAGGTTCCGTTCCCACCCTTCGATCCGGGGCAACGAGTAGGGATCGCGTGCATCGTGGCCGTTGGCCACGTCGTACCAGCGGGCCACGTCACGCACCGACCGGGCCAGGCAACCCACCACCACCGTCATCGGAGCGATCGTGGTGCGGGGCCCCCGGGGAATCCTCCCGACGGTGCCCTTCATGCCGACCAGGCCGTTGAACCCCGCCGGGATCCGGATCGAACCGCCACCGTCGCCCCCCGAGGCGATGGGGAGCAACCCGCCGGCGACCGCCGCGGCGCTTCCCCCCGAGGAACCGCCCGCGGTGCGGCCGTGCTGCCAGGGGTTGTGGGTGACCCCGTGCGCGCGGGTGACCGACACGTTCAGGCCACCGAACTCACTGGCGGTGGTCTGGCCCACCGGCACCGCCCCGGTGGCGAAGATCCGTTGCATCTGGGTCGAGGTGAACGCGGCGACCCGATCGGCGAACACCAGCGACGCCTCGGTGTGGGGCCATCCCTCCACCGGTTCGAGCTCCTTGACCCCCAGGGGCACCCCTCCGAAGGCCAAGGAGGTGTCCGCCCGGGCCGCCGCGGCGCGGGCCGCGTCGGGGTCCAGGTGCGCGAACGCGTTCAGGTCGCTGGCCTCGATCGCCGCGAGGGTCGCTTCGAGCTCGGAGGCGGGGGAGCGGTCGCCACGGCGGAACGCCTCGACCAGCCCCACCGCGTCGCCTTGCCAGGGAGTCTCCATCGGCGCAGACTAACCGGTCCAGGTGCCGCTTCTGAGCTGGCCGGGAGCGGTCTTCTAGGGTTGGCGAGACCATGGACTCCGTCGACTTTCTCGGTCTCGAAACGACCCACAATCCCCACCGCTGGTTCCTTCCGGTCGTGCCGGGGATCTCCACGGGGTACCCGTTCCTGTTCGGCGGGTGCGCCCTGGGTGCCGCCATCGAGGCGCTGGAGCGCACCACGGGACGACCCATGATCTGGGCGACGGGCCAATACCTGTCCTACGCCCACCCGCCCGAGATCATGGACATCGACGTGGTCGTGGCCACCCAGGGTCGCCGCATCACCCAGGCCCGGGCGGTGGGCCACGTGGGCGACCGCGAGATCGTGACCGTCAACGCGGCGCTGGGACGCCGTTCCAGCGACGAAGAAGGCACCTGGCCCGAATGCCCCGCAGTGCCACCGCCGTCGGCGTGCCCGCCCCGGGAGCACCGCTTCGGGGTGCGCGACTCGCTGTTCAGCCGCATCGACCTGCGGGTCGCCCAGGCCCGCAACTGGGAGGACCTGGACGGCACCCCCAGCCCGGACGGGCGGTCCGCGCTCTGGGCGCGGATCCCCGAACTCGACGAGGTGTCCGCGGGGGCCCTGGCGATCCTGGGCGACCACGTCCCCTTCGGGATCTCCCAGGCCCTCGGGGTTCCCGGCGGGGGCAACAGCCTGGACAACACCCTGCGGATCGTGCGCCTGGTGCCCACCGAATGGGTGCTCCTCGACGTGCGCATCGACGCGGTCGCCGACGGCTTCGGCACCGGCACGGTGTTCCTGTGGGCCGAGGACGGGTCCCTGCTGGCCACCGCCAGCCAGTCAACGATCGTGCGACACTGGACCCCACCGGCCGACGACCCACCGTCATCGGACCCGGCCGACCGCGACGAGGAAACCAGATCATGAACCGACTCGGAATGACCATCCCCTTCGACGGCGTGCCGTTGCACGCCCAGGCCGACTGGATCGCGGAGCTGGCCGACCTCGGCTACACCGACGTGTGGTCCTCCGAGGCCGGCGCGGCAGACGCCTTCACCCCGCTTGCGCTCGCCTCGGTGTGGGCGCCGTCGCTGCGACTCGGCTCCGCGATCGTGCCCGCGTTCACCCGCGGGCCCGCCACCCTGGCCCAGAGCGTCGCGACCCTGGCCGACGCCGCGCCGGGCCGGTTCAGCTTCGGGATCGGCACGTCGTCGCAGCCGATCGTGGAACGCTGGAACGACATCGCCTTCGAGGAGCCCTACGCCAAGGTGCGCGACACGGTGCGCTTTCTGCGTCGGGCGTTGACCGGGGAGAAGATCCGGGAGGACTATCCCACCTTCTCGGTGAACGGCTTCCGCCTGGGGCTGGTCCCCGAGGTGCAGCCCGAGATCCTGATCGCCGCGCTCCGGCCGGGCATGCTGCGCCTGGCCGGGCGGGAATCCGACGGGGCGATCATCAACTGGCTTTCCGCCGACGACGTGGCCACCGTGGTGCCCCACGTGCACGATCAGGGCGACGACAAACAGATCGTGGCCCGCATCTTCGTGATGCCCACCACCGACATCGACACCGTGCGCAACGTCGCCAAGTTCGCGATCGCGGCGTACCTGACCGTGCCGGTCTACGCGAAGTTCCACGAATGGCTGGGCCGCGGCGACATGCTGGCCCAGATGTGGCGGCGCTGGGAGGACGGGGACCGGCAGGGGGCGCTGGCGGCGATCCCCGACGAGCTGGTCGACCAGCTCGTGATCCACGGCACCCCCGACCAGTGTCGGGCCCACATCCAGCGCTACGTCGACAACGGCGTGACCTGCCCGGCGGTGGCCTTCATCCCCGGCGGTTACGACGTGCGCCAGGCCATGCGCGACCTCGCCCCGACCGCCTGAGGTCCCGGTCCGGTGGCGCCAGCCCCAGCGCCCGTTCACGAAACTGCCGGAACCCGGTGTCCAGCACCCAGTCGTGGCCGTAGCGGGCCACCCCGGGTGAGAGGGCCGCGACCGTGGTCAGGATCCGGTTGGCGGGGATGAGCGAGGCGCTCAGGGACAACACGCTGGTCTGCGACCCGCCGGGCGCGCCGGCCAGGTCCCGGGATTGGCCGGTGAGCTCCAGGCGGGCGGTTCCACACAGGCCTCCCCGGACGGTCGCGGTGACCAGCTCGGGGACGCACACCTCGTCGATCACCACTTCGAAGTCCACCCGGTAGGGCAGGGGCGGCTGGACCGCGCAGCGCCAGCAGGCCCCCGGGGTGAGCCCTTCGGCGTCGAAGCGGCGCAGCCAGGGCCACCAGGTCCGGTAGGCGTCGGTGCGCACCAGTGCCTGCCACACCGCGGTGGGCGGCAGATCGAGATGGTGGATCCGGTCCGAAGTGCCCCGCACGTCGGCGATTGTCGCGCGCTCAGGGCGACGCGGCCCGGAGGAGGTGCGCGGCGAGGTCCTCCAGCGACGCATGCGCGTTGCGTCCCGAGGTCGAGGGCATCACGTAGGTGGGGGCTCCCAGCGGTGAGTCGGGTTGCCACCCGGGCCGCGCTGCGCGGTCATGCGCGACCCGCCAGCCGCTCAGCCCCACCAGACACACCGCGCCCGGTCGGGTCCGGGCCACCAGCCGGGCGAGGCGGTCCAGACCCCGGCGGAATTCGGCCACGGTCAACTCGTCCGCCGAGCGGGTCGCCCGCTTGACCAGATCCGTCATCCCGATGCGGTCGCGGCGCAACAAGCCGACGGCGTCCCGGTCCAGGGTGGTCAACCCGGCCAGACGCATCGCCGGCCAGAACCGGTTCGAGGCGCCGACGAACCCGACCCCGGCGTCCGCGGCGACCAGGCTCGGATTCAACCCGCACACCAGCAGCGTCATGTCCGGGCCCACCGTGTCGGCCAGGGTCCGGATCCGCTCCGCGGAGACCCGAAGTCGTGCAGGACCCGAGGCGGGCCCGGCGTCGGGCGAGACCGGCCGGATCGGTGCGAAACCGGCCCCGACGAGCACATCGTCGAGTTTGTCGTCGGTCCACAGGGTGAAGCGGCGCCCCGGCAGGTCGTCGTCACTGCGGAAGGCTCCGGTCCCGGCGAACATCTCGAGGTCCAGGCGCCCCCCGGAGCGGAGGATCCGGTGCAGGTCGGCCAGCACCATGGGCAGCTCGGCGGCGGTGACGTGCTGGAGGCACTTGTTGGCCCAGATCCCCACGAAGGACCCGGTCGCGAAGGGCAGGTCCTCGAGCAGCGCCTGTACCAGGGGCACATCGGGGTCCGCGGTGCGGGCCAGGTGCAGCATCGGTGCCGAGGCGTCCACCGCGACCAGGGGACGGCCCAGGTGCTCGAACCACAACCCCGGGCCACTCCCCAGATCCAGCAGCGGCCCGGCCGGCGCGGCCTGCGAGAAGGACCGGGCCCGTTCCGGGTCGATGGGACGTCGACGATCGGCGTACGTGGAGGCGCCGACGTCGTAGGCGGCCAGGGTGGCGGGATCCGGTCCGCCCCCGGGCCCTCTCGAACCCGGGTGCGGGCCCGCTTCGGCGGAGCTCAGAACAGCCCCAGCTGCTCGGAGTCGGTCGGCACCTCGCGGAGCGGAACCCACACCCGACCACCCCGGGGACCTCGTGCTGGGACCTCGATGTCTTCCACCGGAATCGACCGGCGCCGGCCGCGGGCGTCCTGCAGGCCCACCGAACCATCCGCATCCAGGGCGAGGGCGACCCCTTCGGTCCAGCGCGCCGCGGGTCCCCGACGGAACCGGACCCGCTGGTGCGCACGAAGGCCGACCTCGCCCAGCGCGTCGACCGCGGCCTGCAACGCCCGGGTGTCGGTCGGTGCGCGTTTGGAGACCCGTGCCACCGACCCGAGCCTAGGACCGGACTGTGACCGCTCCGATTGCCGCGGCCATCGTGTCGGCGACCACCGCGTCGCGGTCCGGTCCCCAGGGCAGGGGCATCAACACCGGATGATCCACTCCGGCCTCCACATACGCGCGCACGCCCTCGGTCACGGTGGCGGCGTCGCCCAGAATGTCGATCCCGTCGACCATCTCATCGGACACCGCCGCCAGCGCGGCGTCACGGTCCCGGGCGGCGTGCGCTTCACGGATGGCGGCCACCGCGTCGCCGTAACCGGCCCGGGTGAAGTTCTGGGCGTAGGCGTCGACCACCGCGTAGGAGAACAGATCCTTGCGGGCCTTGTCGACCGCGGCCTCCCGGTCACAGACCCCCGCATGCACATAGGCGTAGGTCTTCACCTCGTTCCGGGCTCGGCCGGCCCGGTCGGCGCCGGCGTGGACCTGGTCCACCGACCAGGGCACGTGCGTCGCCGGCAGGTAGTTCAACAGCACCCCGTCGGCGACCTCGCCGGCGAGCGCCAGCATCTTGGGACCGAGCGCGCCCAGCACGATCTCGGGCCGGCGTTCGCCCAGGCGCACCCCCAACCGGAAGCCCTTCACCCGGTAGAAGTCGCCGTCGAAGTCGACCTTCTCGCCGCTCAGACAGGCCCGCACCAACGTGATGAACTCGCGCACCCGGGCCAGGGGTCGCTCTCCGTAGTCCGCGCCGTGCCAGCGACCGGTCACCACCGGCGACGAGATCCCGATGCCGATCAGCACCCGCCGGTCCGGTTGCAGTGCCTGCAGGGTCGCCGCGCCCATGGCGAGCAGCGGCGGGGTGCGCAACTGCAGCGCCAGCACGCCGGTGCCCAGGTCGAGCTCCGGTGCGCGTTGGCCCACCGCGCCGAGCAGCCCGAAGGCCTCCAGCCCCACCGTCTCGGCGGTCCAGAACGAGGTGTAGCCCAGCTCTCGGGCATGGTCCGCCGCGTGCATCGTCGCGTCGGGGCCCAAGGTCATCAGGCTGGCGGCGGTGACACCCATCGTCGTCGTCATGGTCCGGTCGGCTCCTCCTGGTGGATCCCGGGCTGGCGGATCGTTCCGCCTCGTCCCGGTGGGACGGCCCCGATCGTACCGGTGCGGGCGAATGGACACGCCAGAGTGGGCCCTGGCCGGTAGGCTGGAGTTGGTGCCGGAAGCATCGGCGCTCTCATTCGGCCACGGATGAGCCACATGGTCGAACGCCAGGAGTGGAAATGACTGACACCATCGCACCCGAATTGCTGAACGAAGCCGTGACCCTGATCGACGAGGGCCTTGCCAATGTCCAGCAGCGGGAGCTGGTATCTGCCAACGAGGTCGCCGACCTCCTGCTCGACGTCCGTCTGCTGCTCGCCGCTCCGCCGGCGACCACCGAGGACCTCACCGACGCCGCTCCCGAGACCGCCGGAGTCAACTGAACCCGGCCCTTCGGGGTCTGCCCGGGCGGGGTCTGCTCGGCGGGGCGGGAGCCCTCCATCGGGGGACTCAGCTGTCGAGCAGCTCGGCGAAAGCGAGACGCAGGCACTGGGCCAACAGGTCCGGTGCCTCGATCGCGCCCGGGTCGATGTGTACGCCCATGTCCAGTGAGCCGTCGTAGCTGAGCATCGTCAGGTTGAACGCGGTGCCCGTGAGCGGCCCGATCGGATGGTTTGCGACGACCCGGGAGCCGCCGAGAAAGACCGGGAACGGCGCGCCCCGCACGTTCGACGTCGTGAAATCCACCGACGAGACCTGGGACCGGGTCAGACGGACCAGCGCCGGTGTGGGCAGCAGGTTCGCCCAGCCCGCCAGGTGCTGCACCAGAGACACCCCGGCACGGGTGCCGGTCCGCACCCGGCCCAGCCGCTCGTGCACCATCGCGAGGCGGGCCACCGGGTCCGCCACCGTCGGGATCCGTAGGCGGGCCAGGCCGAATGCGTTACCGCCGGTGGACCGGTCGGTACGGGTGTTCACCGGCATCGCCATCCGCAGCTCGGCCACATCCGATCCCACCAGGCGGTGGTAGTTGCCGGCTCCGCCGGCCGCCCCGGCGACGAACACGTCGTTGATCGTCACGCCGGCGTCCCGGGCGACCCTCCGAACATCGGCGAAGGGCACCCGCAACAGTCGCAGCGCGCGTCGGGCGGTCCTCCGAGTCCACAGCGGTGACAGGGGCGCGCCCATCGCGCCGAGCTCGGAGCCGAGCGCCCGGGTGACCTCGATGCCCTGGCGGGCACCGTCGAGGAGTTGTCGGGGATGGCCGAGCGTGTGGCCCGCGACGGCGACCCCGTGGTGCAGCGAGCCGATCGTGCGGCCCACCGCGTGACCAAGCGCGCGGCGCGACGTGTCGAAAGGCCCGGGGAGGGGCCCGGTTTCGGGAAACGGCACTCCCGGCGGCTCGGGTGGGTCCCGTTCCAGATCGACGAACTGTTCGGACATGCGGATCATGCCGACGCCGTCGGCGATGGAGTGGTGGAACCGCTGCAGCATCGCTCCACCTCCCGATTCCAGACCCTCGACCAGCAGGAACTCCCACAGGGGATGGTCGGGGTCATAGGGCCGGGCGCAGAACTCCACGGCGGTCTCCACGAGCATGAGCTCGTCGCCCGGGTCGTCCAGGCGGACGGTGCGTACGTGGCGGGTGATGTCGAAGTCGGGGTCGTCCACCCACCGGGGCGGGGCGAGTCGGGCCGGATCGGCCAGCACCCGCCGACGGAGTTGGGGCACCAGGGCCGCGGCGCGGTGCATCCGGGACCGCATCCGATCCAGGTCGGCAGGGCGGTCCAGCAGGGAGATGTTGGCGAATCCCGCAGCGAGCTGCGGATCACGCTCCAGACGCCAGAGCAGCGACTCGAAGTCGGAGAGACGGTCCCCGCCCTGGACCGGTCGTGCGATCACCGGTGCCAGGGTAGTTCGGCGTTCGGGCCAGCTGGCGAGCGATCAGGTCTCGAGTGAGGTGTGCTTGAACTCGTTGAGGTTCGGATCCTGCTCGATCAGATCGAGGACCCGACCGATCCGGCGGATCGCCAGAGCGCCGTCACCCGCGGAGCCCTCCAGGAACCGGACGAACACGGCCTGGTCACCCGCCATGAACGTGGGCACGCCCCAGACCTGCAGGTCCTTCTCCTGGCGGGTGTGCTCGTCTCGTACCACGTCGAGCGCGGTGCCATCGTCGACCTCGGCCCAGACCCGGTCGGCGTCGACGCCCGCGGCGGTCAGTACCTCGGTGATGTTGGGCCGATCCAGGTGGCGACCGTGGGTGTGGCGGAGCGCGAAGAGCTCACGGTGCACGGTGCGGAAGGCCTCGGGAGACCGGTCCCGGACCACCACAGAAGCCTGCAGCGCCTCCAGGCCACTGTCCTCGTCTGGTCGGTCCCAGATCGGCGGGTCCCCGTCGGCGACGTGGACCTGGCCGAGTGAGAAGGGCACGAAACGGACCTGCCAGTCGGCGCCGGCCTCGAGGGCATCGAGCACCGTGTCGTGCACGATCCCGGTCCAAGGACAGCGGTAGTCGTAGTTCAGATCGAAAGCAGACATACTCCGGTCAACCCTCTGGGGAGCTGTGACATTCCGACCGGACCGCAGGTGTGACCGAACTCACGACCGGTCGGAGTGGAGGCCCAGGGCGCGGCGCGCCGCGCGCCCGAGCAGCCAGCCGACACCGGCGCCGGCGACCACGTCGCTGGGATGGTGCATGCGGGTGTGGATCCGGCTCGTCGCGACGATGACTCCCACGCCGAGCGCGGGTAGCCGGATTCGCGGATGGGCCGCGCCGAGCACCACCACGGCGAACGCCGCTGAGGAGGCATGGCCGCTGGGAAAACTACTGGTCAGGGGTTCGCGCAGCCGGCCCGACACCTCGGGCCGTTCGAGTGGCCGGGTACGCCGGAACGCCCGCTTGATCACCTGATTGACGATCAGCGATTCGATCGCGAATGCCCCGATGAGCCGAGGTGCCCGGCGGGTCGCCTCCTCGGAGGGCAACGCGAGGGCCAGGATCGCCATGTTCCAGATCAGGCCCCAGTCACCCAGGTGCGAGGCGACCTCGAAGACGCGGTCGGGGACGGGGCGACCTCGTAGACGGTCGAACCAGTCGTCGACGGCGCGGTCGAACCCGGCGATCATCTGGATCGTCGGCCCGCCCGGTGCCGGGTCAGTCGAAGGATCGCTCATACGGAGGCGGCATCGACCTGGACCGGCAGCAATGCGCCATCGAAGGCGGGGCAGTGCGCCTTGAACGAGCACCAGTCACAAAGACGTGAGGGCTTGGGTCGAAAGTCGCCGTTGTCACAGGCGCGGGCGACGGCATGCCACACCGCGTCGACCCGTCGGTTCATACCGCTGAGTTCCCGGGCAGAGGGTCGGGCCTCGACGATGGTGCGGTCGCGCAGGTACAGCAACTGGACCTTGTCAGGAGTCCGTCCCAGCAGCTCCGCGCACATCGATGCGTACAACTTCACGCCGTCCATGCGCCGTTGGGCGAATCGTTCCGGCGGCGCGCGGCCCGTCTTGTAGTCGGTGACGATCAATTCGCCGTCCGGACCCAACTCGAGCCGGTCGATCACGCCGCGGAGCGCGTAACCGTTCCGGGGCACCTCGAGCATCACCTCGATACCGATCGGCCGGATCCGGGTCGGATCTTCCATCGACAGATAGTTGTCCACCAGGACCCTTGCATCGGCGAAGAAGGCCTCGGTGTCGGCCGGATCGAGTCCCAGGCCGGTGAAGTCCTCGTGGGCGAGGATCCAGTCGATCGCCTCGTCCAAGCAGTCATGCGCGGCTTCGGTGGTGCGCAGGTGTGGATCCAGGCTGAACAACCGCTCCAGCGCGCCGTGCACCAAGGTGCCCTTGGTCGCCGCCGGTGAAGGTGGTTCGGTGAGCCGGTCGATCGCGGTGTAGCGGAACTTGAGCGCACACTGGGTGAAGGTCGTCACCTTCGACGGTGACAGCGTGCGGGGCGGGATCATGGGCACCGACCGAGCATACGGGGGAGCCGTCTCAGGCACGCCTCGGGTCCTTGGCACGGTTGTGCTGCCCGCAGAGACGCTGCAGGTTGTCCAGCGTGGTGGGACCGTCCTGGCCGTAGGGAATCACGTGGTCCACCTGCAACAGCGTGGTCCCGTGACAGCCTGGATGCTGGCATTCTTCTTGGCGGGCCTGGATGACCCGCCGCTGGCGGCGCGTGGGGAACCGCCGTCGGGGACTGGCGTCGACCGGATATCGCTCGGCGTCGTGCAACAGCAGGGAGACGAACGAGTTGGGCAGCATCTCGGTCACGGCCCGGTCCGACAACGGCGTGCCGTCGGGCAGGGTGTTTCCTTCGGGCCCCACATGGACCACGATCTCGGTCTCGGTACCGGGCTGGTCCCCGTCGCCGGCGCACACCGCCACCAGCGCATCGGCCCGCTGCTGACCCAGAGACGTGCCCGCGGGCACGCCGGTCCGGCGAGCCACGACGGTGTCGATCACGCCGCACACGATGGCAGCCTCCTCAGGGGTGAGGCGGGCATGGAAGTCCACCATTCCATCGGCCGAGGTGCCCCAACTCATCGACCGCGCCGCCTGCTGGCGTCGGGCGATCTCGTCGGGATCCTCGTTCTTCTGGGACCAGGCGGCGATGGCCCGTCCGAGTCGCCCCGACGGGGTGGTCCGGGCGATGGCGACCAGTTCCTCGGCGTTGTCCGCGGTCAACTGACCCACCAGGATGCGCGCCTTGGTGTAGGACACGTCGCCCTCTGCCATCGCCTCTTCGAGCACCGTGTGCTCACGCATCGCCCGGGCGACGCGGACCTGGCGGTGCGCGGTGGCCCGCTCGATGTCACAGGCCGCGGCCAGCCACGCCTCGCAGGACAGGGCACCCGATGCGGCCCAGGCACCCCGGGCGTCGAGCTCGCCGATCAGCACGAGCAGCTCATAGGTTCCCACCGACAGCCGGTGGGCCAGACCCACGAGCTCGGATTCGAGCTGGTCCGCGGGCAGCGCGGCGACCACGTCGCGTGCCCGCGGGCACGCCCCGGCGTCGCGGGCACGGCCTTCGGTTGGGGCATCTGATGCAACGGGATCGGTGGTGGCTTCGGCGGTGATGTCGGACGCGTTTTCGACCATGGCCGCGACCTCCTGAAGAATTCGTGAATCTGGAACGGTCCGGGGCGTCTGGCCCCGCTCAGGGGGAAGCACCACCACGATCGCACCCCCATGTGACATTCACTCCCAGCCCACTCGGAGCGAGGACGCTCAGCCGGCCCCTTCGGCCCCGCCGGTCACCTCGTCCACGAACGCGTCGATCTCGGCCGCCAGCCCCACTGGATCCTCCATCGGACCGAAGTGCGACAGTTCGTCGTGAACGACCAGGCGACCCTCGACCAGCGCCTCGGCCGCCGGGGCGGCGATCCCGGCGGGGGAGGCATCGAGCATCGCGCCGCGCACCACCACGACCGGACAGCGCACCGCTCCGAGGCGTTCGAAGGCCGTGCACGTCGACGCCAAGGTGTAGATGCGGGCCTCGTCGTCGGGTGCACAGGCCAGGCGCACCGACCCGTCGGGTTCGTCGACGAAGCCGGCCTCGACGTAGCCCGCCAGGGCGTCCTCGTCGAAGGTGTTCATCGGCGGTTTCGACGCGTAGGTCGCCCGAGCCTCCTGGCGGGACGCGAACACCGGACGCCGCCGTCGGGCACCGACCGCGAGGGGATTCTCCCTCGACGACGCCAGCTCGCGGACCTCCGGAGGAAAGATGATCGGCTCGTACACCCACAGTCCGGCGAAGGTCCCGGGTCGGGCCAGCTCCGCGGTCAGCAGCGCCGCGCCGCCCATGGAGTGGCCGATGCCCACCGGACGGCGACCTTCACCCCAACCCAGCGCGTCGACTCCCGCCAGCACGTCGTCCGCGAAACGGTCCCAGTGCAGGTCCGAATCCGGTGGCACCGGCGAGCCGCCGTGGGCCCGGAAATCCGGCGCCACCACATGGGCCTCGGTGAGCGCCCGGGCCAGCGGTTGCCAGACGAGCCCGTTGAACCCGGTGGCGTGCGCGGCGAACACCCGGCTGCCCGGGCCGCCGAAGTCGTGCAGGCGCACCGCGACGCCACCGGAGCTGGTGACGGATCGGGTCGACGTGGCCCGAGGCGGCGTTCCCGATCCGGGCTCGACGGTCACTCGGACCCGTCGGTCACCGCGCGCGAGTCCCGCGCGGCGGCACGGTAGATCGACTTGGCCATCAGTGACGTCTCCTGTTTCGCCCGCGTCTCCAGCAGCTCGGCCCGGACGCGGTGCACCGCCACGTCGTCGGGCGCAGCCGACCCGGCCAGTTCCACGAGGTGTCCAGCGAGCCGGTGGTCGCCGGCTTCGGCGAGGACCCGGGCCCGCTCGGCGAGCACGCCGGCACCGCCGGCGAGCGCGGCGATCTCGGCGGCGACGGCCGCATCGGGCGCGGGCTTGAGCCGCGCCGGGTTGCCGTCGTACCAGCCCCCGTAGAGCCGCCACACGTTGCGCACGATGAACTCGGGTTCGTCGTAGACCGGTTGCAGGTACGGCTGGGTACGCAGATGCTCGGGAACGGTGACCTGGTGGATGACCTCGTCGAGCATCGCGCCCGCGTTCATCAGCGCCAGGGTCTGATCCACCAGCGATTCCAGCAAGTCGGCGGTGTCCACGAGCGCCGACCGGACGGCGTCCACCCCCAGGATGGGCAGGCCGTGGCCGGGGAGCAGCACCTCGGGCTCCAGCGCCGCCATCGTGCGCAGCGCCGCGGCCCAGTCCCGGGCGTAACGCTGGACCTTCTGGGGGTTGCCGGCGTTGGGGACGCACCAGATGAACAGGTCGCCGGTGCACAGCGTGCGCCGCTCGGGGATCCACACCCAGGTGTGGTCGTCGGTCTCGCCCCGCGCGTGGTGCAGTTGCAGGGTGATCGCCCCGATGCGGGTGTCGAACCGCTCGGTGTAGGTGTCGTCTGGCAGCCGGTAGTTGGTCGGCCAGCGCAGGTCGGGGTTCGCGAACTGGCGCTGGTTGATCGCGGCGTTGTACCCCGCGGTCAGGCAGTACCGGTCGAAGCGCGGTTCGACGGCGGCGTGGGCCAGCACCCGGGGGCGGGCCCGGCCCGCCTCGTCGGCTTCGGCGTCGAAGACCTCGGTGCCCATGACGTGGTCGATGTGCCCGTGGGTGTACACGGCCACGGCCACCGGGTCGGTGCGCCAGGACCGCACCAGGTCACGCACGCTGGTGCCGACCGGGCCGCCGGTGTCGACCAGAACCAGCCCGTCACCGGAGTCGACGACCGCGACGTTCGCGAACGACGACACCGAGGCCACCCCGTCGGCGACCTCCTCGATGACCCCGTAGGCGTGCAGCGGGTGGTCGGCCCGGGCCGTGGCGGCGTCGTCGCCGGCCAACAGGCGGCGGCTTCGTTCGGTCAGGCTGTCGGCCACGGGAGGAGCCTCTACGGTGCGTCTCGGGGAGCGGACGGGCTCAGCCGATCGCGCCCAGGGTCTTCATCAGTTCCTCGTTGAGGTTGGCGGGAACCGTGTAGCCCTCCTCGGCACGGATCTGGTCGAAGTGGTCCCGGACGTCTTCGGCGGTCAGGTCGCCGGTGTTGGTGTAGCCCTCGGTCACGCCGATGAACACCCGCGCGACGTGACCCGCGCCCACCGAGTAGATCTCGCCGCTCACCGGCGTGTCGGCGTGCACCAGCCAGGCCACCAGCGGCGACACGTACTCGGGACCGAACCGGTCGACCAGCTCACCCATGAGGTCCTCGGTCATGCGCGACTTGGCGACCGGGGCGATGACGTTGGCCTTGATGTTGTTCTTGGCGCCCTCAACGGCGAGCACCCGGGTGAAGCCCACCAGACCCATCTTGGCGGCGCCGTAGTTGGCCTGGCCGAAGTTTCCGAAGATGCCGGCGGCCGACGCGGTGGACAGGATCCGGCCGTACTTCTGTTCGCGCATGTGCACATAGGCGGGCTGGGTGACGTTGAACGCGCCGCGCAGGTGCACGTCGAGGACGGGGTCGACCATGTCGGGCGTCATGTTGTGGAACGACTTGTCCCGCAGGATGCCCGCGTTGTTGATGACGATGTCGACCCGACCGAACGCGTCGATGGCGGTCTGCACGATCGCCTTGCCGCCCTCGGGGGTGGCGACCGAGTCGTGGTTGGCGACCGCCTCACCGCCGGCGGCGACGATCTCGTCGACGACCTTCTGGGCCGCGGAGGCGTCCTCGCCGGTGCCGTCGAGATTGCCGCCCAGGTCGTTGACGACGATCAGGGCGCCCCGGCGGGCCAGTTCGAGCGCGTGACTCCGACCGAGGCCGCCACCGGCGCCGGTGATGATCGCTACCTGTCCGTCGAATCCGAGGTCAGCCATGAGGGTCTCCTTGGTGCAGGTCGCCGTGGTGCGACCGGGTCGTGAGCTGGACGCGGCGGGTTGTGCCGGTCGACGCAGCCAACCTAACCGGGCCGGACCACAGGGTCAGAGTCGCCGCGGGTCGGCCCGGTAGACTGCGGGGCACCGTGCAGCACGTGGGAGTGACCCTGTGGCGTCTCGCCAGACTCGGGCTCATCGTGGTCGTGGGTGTGGTGACCCTGCTGGGGACCATGATCGGCCTCGGGCCGGTGGCCGACCAGTGGCGCCAGGGTGCTTCCTCGGTGGCCGCGCCGGTCCGGTTGCCGCCCCTGGGTGGGATCTCCTACCTGTATGACCGCCACGGCAATCTGCAGCAGAGCTTCAACCGGCAGATCCGTCAGCCGGTGTCGCTGGACCAGGTGCCCACGCCGGTGATCGAGGCGGTCCTGGCCGTGGAGGATTCGAACTTCTACCGCCACGGGCCGGTGGATGCCCGCTCGATCCTGCGGGCGTTGCAGTCGAACGTGTCCGCCGGTGGTGTGGAACAGGGCGGGTCCACGATCACCCAGCAGGTGGTCAAACAGGCGGTCACCGGCGCCGAGCAGGATCTGGAGCGCAAGCTGGTCGAGGCCCGGTTGGCCACCACCCTGGAACAGCAGCTCACCAAGGACGAGATCCTGCAGTACTACCTGAACATGGTGTATCTGGGGAACAACATCTACGGCGTGCAGGCCGCCGCCCAGACCTACTGGGGTCGGGACGTGGGCGAGCTGGGCTGGGCGGAGGGCGCGCTGATCGCGGCGCTCATCCGCAACCCGAACGGCTATGAGCCCATCGGCAATCCCGAGGCCGCGGCCCGGCAGCGCAGCATCGCGCTGCGCCGTGCGGTGGAGACCGGCCGCCTCAGCCGCGAGGGTGCCGACTTCGCCGATCAGGCTCCGCTTCCCACGAGCCTGACCCGCACGGTGCCTCCTCCGGACTACTTCCCCGAGGAGGTGCGCCGCCGGCTGCTCAACCGCGACGGTTCCTATGACCACACCCCCGAGGGCACCGCGCTGGGCGACACGCCCGAGGAGCGCGCCGCGGCGCTCTATGGCGGGGGGTTGCGGATCCACACCACCTACGACCCGGTCATGCAGGAAGCGGCCATCGGTGCCCGCCAGGCGACCGTGCCCGGGATCCAACCCGACGGCCGGGTTCCCAAGGGCACCTGGTTGAATCCGGCGACCGGTGAGAACGAGCCCCAGTGGGCGACCGCCACGATCACCTCGGTGGAGCCCGCCACCGGTGCGGTGCGGGTGCTCCTGGGGGGTCCGGGCTATTCGGAGGACGCCCAACAGAACATCGCGACGCAGTCGTTCAAGAACCCGGGCTCGTCGTTCAAGGTGTTCACCCTCGCCGCCGCCTTCGATCGCGGGTTCGTGCCCGCCGACATCGTGGACGGCACCAGTCCCTGTCCGCTGGTGCCCGACGACCCCAACTACATCGACCCGACCCGTCCCACCCCGGACGTGCCGCCGTTTCCCGCGCACAACTACGGCCAGCAGCGGGGCAGCACCGCCGACATCACCCACCAGACCGCGACCTCGTCGAACTGCGCGTTCGTGCGTCTGGCCCAGATCGTCGGGTTGCGCAACGTGCTGGTCAAGGCCCAGGACATGGGGGTGACCAACCAGATGTGGAACGCGCCCGACCCGCTGGCCGAACACCCCAACACGCTCAACCCCTACGCCATCATCCAGGCCTACGGGGGTGGCTTCGGGGTGCATGCACTCGACATGGCGGCCGCGTATGCGACCCTGGCCAACGACGGAGTGGCGAACCAGACCTACCTGGTGGACCGGATCGAGGACGCGGCGGGCAACGTGATCTGGTCGCACAAGCTGGCGCCCGAGCGGGTGATGTCCACCCAGGCGGCGCGCCTGGTCACCGAGGTCCTGGCAGAGAACGTGCGCAGCGGTACCGGCACCGGTGCCCGGCTGTCCTCGGGGCGGCCCGCCGCCGGCAAGACCGGCACCTCCGACGACGCAAAGGACCTGTGGTTCGTGGGCTACACCCCGCAGTTGGCGACCGCGGTGTGGATCGGCGACGGGGGCACCCGGGAGTCCAACATGTTCAACACCGGCGCCACCGGCGGTACGTACGCGGCGCGGGTGTGGCAGGCGTTCATGAACTCGGCGATGCAGAACCTCCCGTTGGCGGACTTCACGCCCGCCGAGCCCACGCGCCGGGGCGTTCGACTGGGCCTCGGGCCCGGGAACGGCATGACCTTCGCCGACCGCTACGGCGCGGCGGCGGTCCGTGCGGCCGAGCGCGACGAGCCCGACGCGGACGAACGGGCCGGGGATGATGGGGCGTCGCCGGCTCCCTCCACGACCGTGCCCGATCCACTGCCGACGGTACCCGCGCCCCCGGTGACCGCGTATCGTCCCTGATCGACGCCCCTTCGACGACCCCGACCCGTGACCCAGGAGCCAGGACAGCCACCCACATGACGACCCAGACCCACGAGCAACTGCTGGAGGTCCAGGACGCCGACACGCGCCTGGCCCGTCTCGCCGAACGCCGCGACGGCCTGCCCGAGCGACGCCAGATCGCCGAGGCCGATCAGGTCATGGCGACCGTGGAACGCCAGATCGCCGAGCAGAGCGCGGTGGTGAACGAGCGTCGCCACGCGCATGGTCGCCTCGAGGACGAACTCGCCTCCCAGGAGGCCCGAGCCGAACAGATCGACGTGCTGCTGTACGGGGGGACCGTCAGGGCGTCCCGGGAACTGCAGGACCTGCAGTCCGAACTCGAAACGGTGCGCCGCCACATCTCGCGCCTCGAGGACGAAGGTCTGGAAGCGCTCGAGGCGCTGGAGGCCGCCCAGGCCCGGCTCGCCGAGCTCGAGTCGATGCGGAGCCAGATCCAGGAGCGGCGCACCCAGGCCGAGACGTCCCTGACCGTGGCGGCCGCCGAGATCGACGCCGAGATCGACCAGGTGCGCCAGACGCGCGCCGACGCGGTCCGCGACGTTCCCGCCGAGGCGCTGGCCGAGTACGAACGCCTCCGGGACACCCTGGACGGGGTGGGCATCGCCCGGCTGGTGGGTTCGCGCTGTGAGGGTTGCAACCTGAGCCTCTCCGCGGTCGAGCTCGACCGGATCCGCCACCTGGATCCCGACGAGACGGTCTACTGCGAAGAGTGCGGACGCCTCCTGGTGCGTTGAGAGCGACGCTCCATGGTCCTGTGGTTTGTGGGGGGCACGATCGCGATGGTGTGGGTGGTGTTCCACTCCACGAGGCTGGACTACCGGGTCCTTGCGCTGGGCGCGGTGCTTCCCGGGGTCGAGGTGGTCACCGGGCGCGACCTGTTCGCGCACACGCTGCTGGCATCGGTCGCGGTGCTCGGGGTGGTCATGGCGCTGACGCGCACCCGTCGTCTGACGCGCCGGCGATGGCTGTGTCTGCCCATCGGCATGTTCTGCCACCTCGTCCTGGACGGGGTCTGGACCCGCAACGAGCTGTTCTGGTGGCCCGCGTTCGGCACCGACTTTCCCTCCGAGGCGGCGCTGATGATCGAGCGGGGCTGGGCGGTGAACCTGGGCATGGAGGTCGCCGGGGTGGCGGTGTTGGCCTGGGTGTGGAAGCGTTTCGAGCTGGCCGATCCCGCCAACCGGCACCGTCTGTGGACCACCGGCACCCTGGACCCGGCGCTGGCTCGGGGGCCCGAGGCGGGAATGTGACGTTCCGGTGCTGATCCTGGTCCGCCACGGCCGCACCGAGGCGAACGCCTCGGGACTGCTGCTGGGCCGCGCGGATCCGCCCCTCGACGTGGTCGGGGAGGCCCAGGCCGCAGCGGTGGCGGCGCAACTGGGCACCGTGGCCGAGGTCGTGACCAGTCCGTTGGCCCGCAGCCGCGCCACCGCCGGCGCGTTGGCCGCGGCCCCCTCTGTGGACGACCGCTGGATCGAGGTGTCCTACGGCGACTGGGAAGGCCGTCCCCTGACCGAGATCCCGTCGTCGACCTGGCTCGCATGGTCCGCGGACGCGACCTTCGCCCCGCCCGGGGGTGAGTCGCTCGCCTCGCTGGGCGAACGGGTGCGCGCCGCCTGTGAGGATCTGGTCGAGGCCGCCACCGAGACCGACGTGGTGGTCGTGTCGCACGTGTCGCCGATCAAGGCCGCGGTGGCCTGGGCGTTGGGCGTCCCCGACGAGGTGGCCTGGCGGCTCTATCTGGCACCGGCGTCGATCACCCGGATCGACTTCCGTGGTGCGCGGCGGGTCCTGCACAGCTTCAACGAGACCGCGCACCTCCCCGCCTGAACGGGCCGCTCCTAGGAGTCGTCGTCCTCGGTCAGTCCCACCGAGTGGCCCAGCGCGATGGCCATGTCCGAGGCCCGTTTGGCCACACTGGCGAAGGCCAGCAGCAGTTCCTCGTGCTGGGGCACCGGCGGCGGACCGATCGAGCGGAGGGTCGCGGTGGGATCACCGTCGATCCGGAGCACCTCGGGGTCCTCCAGGGGCTCGTCCTCGCGCCAGAAGCCTTCGGCGTCGGGACGCACCCGGGCGCGGCTGCGGCTGCGCTTGGAGCGTCGCTTGCCGCCGCTCATCGGGCGTCTCCGCTCAATGCCGGTTCCCGATCGTCGGATCCGTCGGATTCCTCGGAGGTGATCAACGCGTCGGCGTCGATCCCCAGCGCGGTCTGGAGTTGGTCGGAGCTCAGGTCCGCCAGCGACGAGGAGCGGGGAAGCACCAGGTTCGCCACCCGGCGCTTGTCGGCGACCACGTCCTCGACCCGTTCGTCGATCGTGCCCGGGCACACCAGGCGGTGGGAGACCACGGTGCGGGTCTGACCGATCCGCCAGGCCCGGTCCCGGGCCTGGTCCTCGACCGCGGGGTTCCACCAGCGGTCGAAGAGCACCACGTGGTTGGCGGCGGTGAGGTTCAGCCCGGTGCCTCCGGCCTTCAACGAGAGCACCAGGGCACCGGGGCCGGTTCCCTCCTGGAACTCGGCGACCATCGCGTCGCGGGCGGACCGGGTCAGCCCGCCGTGGTAGCAGTCGATCTTCACGCCGGTCTTGGCGGTCAGGTGCTCGGCGAGGCGCTGGCCCCACTTGGCGAAGTGGGTGAACACCAGCACCCGTTCGTCCGCGGCGAACACCGAGTCGATGATCTCCTCGAGACGCTCCAGCTTGCCCGAGCGGCCGTCGAGGGGTTCGTCGTCGCCGGTGTAGGCCGCCGGGTGGTCACAGATCTGTTTGAGCGCGGTGATCGCCGCGAGGATGTGGCCCTGGCGTTCGGCCCGCTCGTCGGCGGCGCCCTCGGCCCGGGCGACCACGGTGTCCAGGACCGCCTGGTACAGCCCGATCTGTTCGGGGGTCATCGAGCAGTGGTCGAGCTGGTCGATGCGTTCGGGAAGTTCCGCCGCGACCGACGGGTCGGACTTGGTGCGCCGGAACACCAGGATCCCGTTCAGGGTCCGGAGCGCTCCCTCGTCGTTGCGGGAGCGGCCCTCGGAGGTCTGGGAGAGCTGCGAGATGAACGTCGAGCGGCTGCCCACCAGACCCGGGTTGGTGAAGTCCAGGATCGACCAGAGGTCGCCCAGACCGTTCTCGATGGGGGTGCCGGTCAGGGCCAGGCGGGTGCGGGCGTGCAGCCGGCGGAGCTGCTGGGCGGTCTCGCTCGCCGGGTTCTTGATGGCCTGGGCCTCGTCGAGGATGATCCGGTCCCAACCCAGATCGGCGAGGCCTTCGATGTCGCGCACCGCGGTGCCGTAGGTGGTGATCACCACGTCGGCTTCCTTGACGACCTCGCCGAGCTGTTCGGCGTCGGCTCGGCCCTGACCGTGGTGGACCACCACCGCCAGGTCCGGGGTGAACCGGGCGGCCTCGGCGGCCCAGTTCGCCACGACCGCGGGCGGGGCGATCACCAGCGCCGGGCCGTTGCCGGGCACCGAGGCGAGGTGGGCGAGCATCACCGGGGTCTTGCCGAGTCCCATGTCCAGGGCCAGGCAGCCGCCCAGTTCCGCGGCGTGCAGGAAGCCCAGCCAGGCGACCGCCTCGGCCTGGTAGGAGCGCAGCGTGCCCTCGAATCCCTCGGGGTGGGTGTCGGGGTGGCGGGGCAACGACCGGGCCGCCTCGAGCAGCTCTCCGGCCCAGCTCGAGCCTTCGATGACGGTGCCACCCGCCAGCGAGGTGCCCTCCAGGCCCAGGGCCTGGCGCAGCATCTCGGCGCCGGTGAGCCGGGTGGTGTCGGCCCGTTCGGCCAGCGCCGCGGCGGCGGCGTCCAGGTCGACCTTGTCGAGTTCGACCCACTGGCCGTGGGACTGCACGAGGGGGCGGGCCTGGGCCGAGAGCCGTGCGATGTCCGCGGCGGTCAGCTCGACGTCGCCGAAGAGTGCCGACCACGACACGTTGGTGAGCTGGTGGGCGCCCACGACGGTCTCGTCGGTGTCCTCGGCGCTGAGCCGGAGCGTGGGGGTGACCCGTCGGGTGCTCATCGCGGGGACGCGCACGTCGAATCCGATGTCCACCAGCAACGGCCCGGTGGTGGTCATCAGCTCCCAGGCCTCGTCCTGGCTCAGGATCACCTGGCCGCGGCGGGCCGCGCCGGGTCGTTTCAGCGCGGGCAGCAGGCGTTCGACCCGTTCGAGCTGGTCGACGAGCTTGGGGTGGTCGACGATGGCCACCTCGACGGGTACCAGGTTTCCGTCCGGGTCCGGGCCCAGGACCGACAGGTGCCAGCCTCCGGAGTCGTCGGGGGACTGCAGGTCCACGACCAGGCGGGCGCCCGACAGCCCCGCGATGGGTGCGGTCCACCGGGTGAGCTTGCGCATCAGTTCGGACCCGACCCGGGTCGGGGCGTCGAAGCGTTCACCGTCGAGGTGGGCGTGCAGGGCCTCGACCAGGTCCGAGGCGGTCCGGATCGTGGGCGGCTCCGCGGTGGCCCCGGTCAGGGTGGAGGCTGGCTGGGCGGTGAAGGCGTGCACCATCGCGGCCAGCGCGTCCTGGGTGGTGTCGCGGGGCTCCGCACGGGGCGTGAGCGCCGCGACCGAGCCGGGGAGCTGGCGCGCCAGGGTGTTGACGACCTCACGGTCCACCAGCGCGGGAAGCCAGCGCACCGAGTAGGAGGTGCGGCCCTGGTCGCGTCGACCGTGGGCCTGGATGCTGGGCGCGACCTTGCCGTCGGCGACCAACCGGAGCGCCTCCACGGCCACCAGGCCGAGCCAGACCGCGCTCGCCCCGATCGGACCGGAACGGTGACCGGCGCCCAGGTCGAGCAGCCAGCCGAGCGCATCGGCCACCGGCAACGACATCGCGGGTGCCTCCGCGCCCGAGGGCAGCAGGACCGAACGGTGCGCCACCCATCCCTCGGTGGGTGCACCGGTGGCTGCGATCAGGCCCGGCAGGTCGTCGGTGTCCACCGGTAGCACCCCGGGGCCACCGCCCCAGGCCACGATCCGGCCGGCCGACCAGGTGGTCTGCAGCAGCGGTTCGGTGACGAGCAGCGTGGCTTCGCCGTCGGCGGAACCGAAGCGTTCGAGCGCCGCCACCAGACGGGTGCGTTCGGCCTCGAAGTCGGCGACCACCTGGGCCCGTTCGCCGCCGCTGAGGTGCTGCAGGGACGCGAGAGCCTCCTCGGTCTCCTCGAGCAGCTCGACGAGCACGTCGCGCCACAGCTCGGGATGCGCTTCGAGCACGGCCAGTTCGGCCTTTGTGGCCTCGCCGGCGGCGGCGGCCACCGCGTACCAGCCCACTTGTGCGCGGCTGGGAGTGGTGAGATCTTCCGGTGCGGAAGAGTCGGGCATGAAGTGAAGCTCCATCGACGGGTCGTCGTCGGTTGTCAGATCCGTTCGTTGCGCGGGAATCGTCTGGTGGTTCCGAGGAGTTTCCGCGTCGCTCGCCGTGCCGCCCATGGCGCCCATCACGATGGGAGCAGATGATGCGGGAAAGGATCCGCGAGCGCTCCCACCCTACTGCCCTGCAGCGGTCGACGTGCAAGCGGTCGGGTCCTTCGTCGAGGTCTCCTCGGGCCAAAGGGGGTGACGGTGAGTCGACCTGTAAGCGGGGTTCTGTCCGGCGGTTCCACCCGGGTCGCCCCGGGTCACCGCGTCGGTGACCATCCATCTGTGCGGTCCACCTGGGGATGAGGCCGGGCCGGCCTCCCCGTCTCGACCTTGCTCCCGGCGGGGGTTACCGAGCCGCCCGGGTCGCCCCGGACGCTGGTGCGCTCTTACCGCACCGTTTCACCCTTGCCTGTGTGTCGGATGCCCCCGGGGGAGCGTCCGACACCATCGGCGGTCTGTTCTCTGTGGCCCTTTCGTCCGACAGGTCGCCCCGTCCTGGCTCTCGCCAGCGCCGTGCCCTTTGGAGCCCCGACTTTCCTCAGGTCGCCCGGAGGTCCTGGGCAGGATCCCCTGGCGACCCGCGGTCACCCGGCCGACTCACCGTCGGCTTCCATGCTAGCGCCGGTTCGGCTCAGTCGGTCGTCTCGGCGTCGACCGAGGCGGCGACGGGTAGGGCGTCGGCCAGTCCGTGGAGCGCCTCGGGCAGCGCTGCGGCGAGATCGCCGGGGTCGAGGAGGAGACGCCACACGTAGGCGTGCCGGGCGTTGGTGGCACCCACGGCCATGATCCCGGCGCGCTGATCGCCGTCGACCAGCTCGGCCACACCCAGAGTGCAGGTCGCCGCACCGGTCGATTCGAGCTGGGCGGCGAGCCCGATCAGGTCCTCGGGGGACTGTGAGGCGTCGGTGAGCTGCAGCGCGGGTTCCACCACTTCGGTGTCCACGTAGTCGTTCGTCTCGGTGTAGGGCTCACCGTCGGCGGCCCGGGTCAGGTCCTCCAGCGCCGTGGCGTTGGCGCGGTGGTGGCCGGCGAACTGTTCGCCCCAGCTCCGGGCGGTGTCGTCAAGGTAGCCGGCCGCGGTGAACGAGTCGTAGAACGCCGCCAGGGAGTGTTCCAGGGACGTGGCGGTGCGCAGCAGCGACCGGGCCGCGTCGACGGCGGCCTTGGTGGCCGTGGTGGGCGGCGCGGTGGCGGCCACCAGGGTGGTGGCCACGGTGCCCGAGGTGTTCACGGTCGTCGGCGTGCTGCAGGCGCCCAGGGCGACGGCACCCACCGAGGCGGCCCCGCCGGTCAGCAGGAAACGGCGCCGGGTGTGGAGCTTGGAGGCTTCGGGCTGGGTCACGATTCGTCTCCCGTGGTCGCTGCACCGGCGTCGTCCGGTGTCGAGGTGGATCCGCCGCTGCTCTCAGCGCTGGTCTCGCCACCGCTTCCGGCGCCGTTCTCTCCGGCATCCCCGTCGCCACCCTCCTCGTCGCTGGGCGGGTTGGCTCCGTAGGTCGCTTCGGTGAACTGGGCCTCGTCGGTCTGGGTTTCGGGCACTGCGTCGGGGGAGGGCAGCGGGTTCTCCGAGCCCTGACCCTCGGCGGCGGCGGACCAGGCCACCGCGTGGGTGGCGTCGGTGGCCAGGATCTGGGCGATCACCGAGGCCAGCGAGGCCCGGGTCGCGGTCTGGAGCGCGGCCAGATAGGTGGCGGCGAAGCCGTCCTCCATTTCGGCGAGCACCGCGGCCTTGGCGGCGCCGTCGGCCGCACCGTCGAGGCGGAGCTGGAAGGCGTCGAGGAATGCCTGGTTGGCAGCGGTGGGCGCGGTGCCTCCGCCGGCGGACACCATCTCGGCGAGCGAGGACTGGTGGGATCCGTGGTTGGCCACGCAGGTCGTCGCGAGCGTCTGGCTGGCGGTGTCCAGTGCGCCGTCGGTCGCGACCTGGTCGTACAGCGAGACCGCGGCGAGTTCCAGGCCCACGAGCCATGCGGTCAGGGAGATCTCCGGGGCGACCTCGCCGTCGGCGGCGCCGGCGAAGAAGCCCGAGAACGGCGTCGCGCCGAGTCCGAGGACCGCCGCGGTGCCGCCGGCGAGAGCCAGGACCTGGCGACGGTTCGGCCCGTGGCCGGTCTCGTCGACGTCGAGGGGCGGGGCAGAATCGGTACCACTCGGGTCGGACGTCACAGTGCTACCTCCGGGAAAGCGGGTCGGGGGGACGGGTCGAGCCGACCCAACGGGTGGCGTCGTCCGGCGTTGGTCACGGCACTAGATGTATTGGAACTCATCGCTCCGGGCCAAGTCGTTCGGGGGACGGGGTCGTTCGGTGCATGCGGTGGCGGGACGGGGCGCGCATCAGAAGTCCAGTGCCGACAGGTCCGGGTGCCAGCCACGGGCCCGCTCGACCGCGTCCCGCCAGCGGTCACGGTCGGTGGACGCGGCGGGTTCGACCACCGCGCGGGGTCGGAACAGCGCCGCGGTCTCGGTGGGGTCCTTCCAGAGTCCCGTGGCGATGCCGGCGAGGTACGCGGCTCCCACGGTGGTGGCCTCGACCTCGGGGGAGACCTCCACCGGGCGGGCCGTGGCATCGGCCAGCGCCTGGACGAACGTGGCGTTCTGGCTCATGCCCCCGTCCAGACGCAGCACCTCCACGGCGTGGCCGCTGTCGACCTCGGCGGCTTCGAGGAGGTCCGCGCCCCGGTGGGCGATTCCTTCGAGCACGGCCCGGACCAGCTCGGCCCGCCCCGTGCCCCGGGTTACCCCCAGCAGCGTGCCGCGGGCGCCGTAGTCCCACCAGGGCGTGCCCAGCCCCAGCAACGCCGGGACGAACACCACCCCGTCGGTGCCGGTCACCGATCCGGCCAGCGGGTCGGATTCCGCGGCGGTCCCGATGACGCCCAGGTCGTCGCGCAGCCACTCGATGTTGGTCCCGGCGGCCAGCATCACCGCTTCGTGGCCCCAGGTGATCTGACCGTCGTGGGAGCGGGCGACGATCGGGAACGAACCCCCGGTTCCGCGTGTGGCGCGGGCGGGAGCGGTGGGGCCACCGCACATGTCGAGCATGCCGCCGGTGCCGACGGTCAGTTTGGTCTGGGCGGGCTCCACACAGCCCTGGCCGATGAGGGAGGCCTGCTGGTCGCCCGCGAGGCCGGCGAGTACCGGTGCGCCGGTCAGTTCGGTGAGGGGACCGACTTCGCCGATGGAGTCCGCCACCCGGGGCAGCATCGACTCGGGGATCCGCAGCGCCTCCAGCACCTTGGCGTCCCAGCCGTTTCCGTCCGCGGTGCGCAGACCGGTGAGCGCCGCGTTCGTGGTGTCGGTGACGTGCAGGGTTCCGCCGGAAAGGGTCCAGGCCACCCACGAGTCGATCGTGCCGAAGCACAGGTCGCGGTCGCGGTCGGGGTCGGCGGCGTCCAGCAGCCAGGCGATCTTGGTGGCCGACTGGTTGGGAGCCACCGAAATGCCCTGGGCCTGGAGCTGAAGGCACGTGCCCACGGTGCGCAGGTCCTGCCAGCCCAGCCCGGGCCCCACCGGTTCGCCGGTGGCACGATCCCACACCACCGTGGAGGTCCGTTGGTTGGCGATCCCCACCGCGCGGACCGAACCGGCCTGAGCCAGGGTGTCCGCGGCCACCCGGCGCACGGCGTCGGCCAGCACCGCGGCGTCGAACTCGACCAGACCGGGCGCGGGGCTCTGGGGCAGCACCGGGCGTTGCTGCACCTCGGTGACGTGACCGGCTTCGTCCACGGTGCCGGCCCGCACACTGGAGGTGCCCACGTCGACGACCAGGACGCTCACATCGCAGCTCCGGGCCAGGACGGCGTGCCGAAGGGCGATGCCAGTCCGAGCTTGCCGGGGTTGAGGATGCCGTTGGGGTCCAGGGCGGCCTTGATCGAGGCGAGGACGTCCAGGCCCGGACCGAGGGCGTCGCGCATGAACCGCGACCGGTTGAGACCCACCCCGTGGTGGTGGCTGAGCGCTCCGCCGTTGGCGAGCACCGCCCGGGTGCCGGCGTCCCAGGTGGCCACGTAGTAGGCGTCGCGCTCGTCGGCGTCGACGTTGGCCGCGAAGGTGAAGTAGAGGCACGCCCCGTCGGTGTAGGCGTGGGACTGGTGGCAGCTCACCACCAGGGTGCCGGGCACGTCGCCGATCGCGGTGACGGCCGCGTCGTGGATGGCGTCCAGACGGGCCCAGGGTCCGGCGACCTCCATGGTGTCGACCACGTAGCCCTTGGTGATCAGCGCCTCCAGGGCGGCCACGTCGTTGCGGTGCTCCACCCAGGCGGCCACGACGTTCTCACCGTCGTCGAGCCGGTCGCCGTCCACGGTGCACTCGGCGTCGACCACGCTCATCGAGGCGTCGACGATGGCCGGGTCGCCTTCGTCGAGCACGATCACCAGATGGCGGCCTTCGACCCCGAACCGGGTGGCTTCGGTGATGTCGTGCAGGCGCAGCACCGCCGGGGTGGCACCGCGTTGCAGGATCCGCCGGCAGGCGTCCAGCCCGGCGGCGAAGTCGTCGAATGCGTACGCGGCGCGGCGCTCGGAGGCCGGGGCGGGATGCAGTCGGAGCCGGGCACCGGTGATGATGCCCAGGGTGCCTTCGGAACCCACGAAGAGCTGGTCCAGGTCGGGCCCGACGGCCTGGCGGGGCTGGCCGCCGGTGTGGACCAGGGTGCCGTCGGCGAGGACCACGTCGAGCCCGGCGACGATGTCCTCGATCTTGCCGTAGCGCGTCGAGTACTGGCCGGCGCCCCGGCAGGCCAGCCAACCGCCCACGGTGGCCAGACTCATCGACTGGGGCCAGTGGCCCACGGTCACACCGTGATCGGCGCGCAGGGTCGCCTCCAGGCTGTCGCCGAAGGTGCCGGGAAGGACGTCGAGGAGCATCGAGGTCGTGTCCACGTCGACGATGCCCGAAAGGGCCGTCATGTCCAGGGTCACCCCGCCGTGGACGGGCACCACCGATCCGCACACCCCGCTGCGGCCTCCCGCGGCGGTCACCGGCACCTTCGCCTCGTTGCAGATCGCCAGCACCTCGGCCACCTGGTCGGTGTGCAGCGGTCGGACCACCGCTGCCGACAAGGCCGCCACCTGACCTTGGGTGGCCCAGATCATCGCCTGGGGCCACCAGTCGCGGCTGTGCTCGGCCCGCACCGCCGCCGAGGTGTCGACCTGGGCGCCGGTGTCGCCCAACCGGGTCACCAGCGCATCGTCGAGGGTGGTCACCGCCGTCTCACCGGACCTCAGACGGGCGCCGGCCGCACCAGCGCCCCCGGCGATCTCGATCGGCGGTGTGACGGTCCCTGGCGGCGGTTTCGGCGTCATGGAACCCGTACGCTACCGGGTCTGTCCGGCGCGGTCGGTTCCCACCCCTGCGGGCTCGGGGGTCGTGCCGGTCACGGGCAGACCGGGGGCGGCACGTTCGGCGGCGATCTGGGCGTGGTAGGCCTCGACCTGGGCGGCGCGGGCCTCGGCGTCGAGTCCGAGGTCGTCGGCGATCAGGTCGGCCACGTCTGCGGCCGCCGCGGCCGAGGCGTCCCGGGCGAGCAGCCGGGCCCTGGTGCGCCGCGACAACACGTCGTCGACGCTGCGGGCCATCTCGTAGCGGGCTCCGAAGACCGCCTCGGCCCGCAGATAGGGCAGCCCGTCGATCAGCGGACGGCCCAGGTCGGCGTCGGCGGCGACCATCGCGTCGATGATGTCCGCGTCGGCGCCGTAGCGGGCCAGCAGGTGGTCCACGGTGGTGGGGGACAGTCGGCCTGCTCCCGAGAGGCCCTGACGGACCGCATCGAGCCCCCGGGCGCCGTGCAGGGGCAGGTCCCGGGTCGGGCTGCGGGGCACCTTCCGGTCGGTGAGCGCCTCGGCGGCGGTGTCGATGGTGTCCGCGGCCATCTGTCGGTAGGTGGTCAGTTTTCCGCCGGTGATCGTCACCACACCCGAGGGCGCGACCTGGACCTGGTGGCGGCGCGACAGGTCCTTGGTGGCGGCCTTTCGGATCCCACCGGCGGTCGTGTCGGCCTTGACCAGCGGGCGCAGTCCGGCCCAGGTTCCCAGGACGTCGTCGGGTCCCAGTTCGGTGGTCAACGCCGCGTTGGCGGCGTCCAACAGGTAGGCCACGTCCTCGGGCGTGCACTGGGGATCGTCGAGGGGCCCGTCGTAGTCGGTGTCGGTGGTGCCCAGGTAGGTGAGTTCGGGGTTGCCCTCGGCGTCGACGGTGTCGTACCAGGGCACCACGAAGATCGACCGTCCGCCCCCGGCGGGAAGCACCGCGGCGATGTCGTTGCGGACCTTGGCCCAGGGCACGGTGATGTGGATGCCCTTGGCGGGCCGGATCGATTCGGGGTGGGCGCCCTCGTCCATGGCGCGCACGTCGTCGGCCCACACGCCGGTGGCGTTGACCACCACCCGGGCCCGGATCCCGAAGCGGCGGCCGTCGGCCACCGCGTCGACCGCCCGGACCTTCCCGGCCTCGTCGTGGACGACGCCTTCCATGGCCACTCCGTTGGCGACCAGGGCTCCGTGTTCCACCGCCGCGGTGCGCGCCAGGGCCAGGGTGAGCCGGGCGTCGTCGGCACGCGCGTCGTAGTACAGGTAGGCGGAGTTCATCCGTTGAGGGTCCACGGTGGGGAAGTGGGCGAGGGCCTCGTCGGCGTCCAGGCGCTTGTGGAGCCGGCCGATGCGGGCGCCGCCGGTCAGGTCGTAGGCCCACATGGCGATGCCCAGCGCGCGGGCCAGCTTGGGGGGCACCGGCGAGTTGCGCCCGGTCAGCACCGGAAGCAGGAAGGGGAGGATCTCCACCAGATGCGGCGCGTTCTTCATGAGGATCTGGCGTTCGCGCAGCGCTTCGTAGACCAGGCGGACGTCGCCCTGCTGAAGGTACCGCAGACCGCCGTGGATCATCTTGGAGGACTTCGAGGAGGTGCCCGAGGCGAAGTCGTCGCGTTCGATGAGGCCCACCTTCAGCCCGCGGGCCGCCGCGTCGAGCGCGCAGCCACACCCGGTCACGCCGCCGCCGACCACCAGCACGTCGAGAACCTCGTCCTCCATCCTGGCGATCGCCGAGGTGCGGTCGAACCAGCCCCGCCCGCTCACCGCCGCGGTCCTGTCCGGGCGGCGGGGACTCGGTGGGGGCAGGGGCGGTCGATGGACATCACCGGCATGGTAGGGGCCGGGCCCCCACGGGGCCGTCCCGGCAGATCCGGGTTGGACAAAAGTCACACGCATCCGCGAGAGTGACGAGTCGATTCTCAACCACCCGACCGACCACGAGGAACATGCGACCCTCGAATCGAAGCACGCTCGTCTCATCGGCCATGTCGGATCCGGCCGTGAAGGATCCCGAGACCAAGGCACCTGCCTGGCATGCACGGGCCGCCTGCAAGGGACTCGATGCAGCGGTGTTCTATCCGGCCGAAGACGACGGCGAGGCGATCGAGGCCGCCAAGGCGGTGTGTGCGCAGTGCCCGGTGAACGGGCCCTGCCTGGAGTACGCGCTCGACGTGCGCGAGAAGAACGGGGTGTGGGGCGGCTGCACCGAACGGGACCGTCGCCGTATCATCCGGCAGCGTCGCCGGAGCGCCTGAGCACCTGCTCGCAGCTCCCATGACCGCATCGGTGTTCTCACGGGCCGGAGGCTGGCCCGGTGTTCTGGCGGCCCTCACCTCCGGGAGCGACCTGGCCGGCGAGGTCGCCGAGGCGGCGATGGCCGAGGTGCTCGCCGGCAACGCGACCGACGCGCAGATCGCGGCGTTCATGGTGGCGTTGCGGATGAAGGGTGAGACCGTCGAAGAACTGGGTGGCCTGGTGGACGCCATGATGGGCGTCGCCGCCACGGTGCCCCTCGAAGACCCGGAGGCGACCATGGACGTCGTGGGCACCGGTGGTGACCGGGCGCACACGATCAACGTGTCGACGATCGCCGCGTTCGTGGTCGCCGGTTCCGGCACACCGGTGTGCAAGCACGGCAACCGGGCGGCGTCGTCGTCGTGTGGGACCGCGGACGTCCTCGAGGCGCTCGGGGTGGCACTGGACCTGGACGAGACCGGCGTGGCCCGCTGTGTGGCCGAGGCCGGGATGGGATTCTGTTTTGCGCCCCGGTTCCACCCCGCGTTCCGCCACGCGGGGCCGCCCCGGCGGGAACTGGGCGTTCCCACGTCGTTCAACGTGCTCGGGCCGATGACCAACCCGGGCCGGGTGCGTCGGCATCTGATCGGTCTGGCCGATGCGTCGATGGCCGAGCGGATGCTGGGCGTGCTGGCGGCACGGGGGACCCGCAGGGCGATGATCGTCCACGGAGACGACGGCCTCGACGAGGTGACCACCACCACGACCACCACGGTGTTCGAGCTGGCCGACGGCGAGGTGCGCCGCTGGAGCCTGGACCCGGCCGACCTCGGCGTCGAACCGGCCGTGTCCGACGACCTGCGGGGCGCGGACGCCGCGGTGAACGCGGCCGCGGCGCGGGCGGTGCTGGCCGGTGAACGTGGCCACCACCGCGACATCGTCGCCCTCAACGCCGGGGTCGCGCTGGTGGTGGCCGGGCAGGCTCGGTCGGTGGCCGACGGCTACGCGCTGGCCGGCCAGATCCTGGACGACGGGCGTGCCTCGGCGGTGCTGGAACGTCTGGTCACGGTGTCCAACGAGGTCTCCCCGGGGACGTGACCGGTCGGCTCAGTCGGCGCCGATGCTGAACATCGCCTCGAGGTCGTGCCGCGAATAGGCGCGGAAGGCGACCATCGAGCGGGTCGAGGTGATGCCCTCGAGCCGGGCGATCGTTCCGGTGACGACCTCGGCGAGCTGTTCATGACGGGGGACGCGCACCACGGCCACGATGTCGACGTCGCCGGCCACCGAGTAGACCTCGGCGATCCCGTCGACATCGGCGAGTTCGGTGGCCAGGTCCGCGATGCGGTCCGGGCGGGCGGTGATGAGCACGAACGCCGAGATCACGACGCCGACTCCGCCGCTGCGGTCTCCAGGCCGGCCGGGGTGGTGGCTGCACCCGAGGTGTCGATCACGCCATCGCTTCGAGCGGCGGTGGCCTGCTCCAGATCGTCGACGCGCGCGGCGATGGCTCCGATCGGGTCGACGGTGACGCCGACGGAGGGGTCGGTCGCCTCGCGTTCGATCAGCGCGGCGACCCGGTCGGTCAACGAGGCCAGACGGTCGGCGTCCGCGCGCAGCTCGGCGACGACCCTCGACTGGTCCTCAAGGTCGAGTTGGCGCGAATCGATGAGGCGCTCGTCCAGGGTGACGATCTCGTCGCCGATGTCCACGGCGAGGCGTTGCGCGGGGGTGGAGCCACGGCGCCGGTGGCGGCGGCCGCCCTGGGCCGCCGCGCGGGCGCGGGCCGCGAGCTTGCGGAGCCGCCGGTGCAGCCGGGCGTCCGCGGTCATGTTGACCAGCCACATCAGCGGAGCCCGGGAGTTCTGGTCGGGACGGATCCGCAGGCGGCGTCTGATGCGGCCGGTGACGAGCGCGATCACCCCGGTCACCAGCAGGATCTCCAGTAGTACCCGGCTGTAGAGGAACGTGAACGCCTCGCGCACGCCTTCGACGCTAGTGGGCTCCGGGACGTTGCGCCGACCCTTCGACCCGGAACCGGTCGATGGCCGCGCGGGGTTCGCCCAGGTGGCCCTCCACGGCGAGGAGCCGCCACGGTGAGCGGACGCGTTCGAGCTCGCCGATGATGCAGAGCCGCTCGTAGGCCTCTTCGCGCGGGACCGGCCCGCGCGGAGGGGTCGGAGCCGGGCCGGCCGGGGGTGGGGACTGCCCCGGGCCCCAGGTGCGCCCCAGCAGGCCGTGGACGAGCTCGGCGCCCGATGAGTCCCGGTGGGTCACCAGTACCCGGCGGGGTGTCCGCCAGGTGTGGAGGCGCCGGGTGCGCCGGATCGCCTCGGCCAGAGAGGCGGCCCGGTCGCGCAGATCTGCGGCATGCTCGAAGCGCTGTTGCGCGGCGAGGGTTCTGAGGCGCTCCCGGAGCGGATCGAGCAGCACGCCGGGGTCGTCGGTGAAGCCCCGCTGGACGGTCTCGGTGAGCCGGGCGTACTCGGCGGGGGTCACCGTTCCCGCGCACGGGCAGGTGGCCACCCCGAGCTGGGCGGGTGCGCACGGGGTGGGTGCGGGCGCGCCGATGCCCTCGAGGCCGAGCTGTCCCAGTGCCGAGGTCGGTACCCGTCCCCGGCAGCGGCGCAGCGGCACCACCGTGGTCACCGCGTCGATCACCCGGTGGCCGGCCGCGGTGGACGCCAGGGGCCCCAGGTGCACGGTGCCCGGTTCGGGAGGGCTGCGGATCACCTTGAGGCGCGGGAAGGGCTCGTCGGTGAGCACCACGTAGGTCATCGACCGCCACCGGGTGGCCTGGGAGTTGAACCGCGGCAGGTACTCGGCGATGAGCTGGACCTCGCGGACCGCGGCGGCGAGGGGATGCACGCAGACCTCGTGGTCGATCGCCGCGGTCGACCGCAGCAGTTCGGCGACCTTGCGACGGTCGTCGGTGGAGAAGTACGAGCGCACCCGGCTCCGCAGATCGGTGGCCTTGCCGACGTAGAGCACGTTGCCGCCACGGTCCTTGAACAGGTACACGCCCGGCGCCTTGGGCAGGTCCTCGGTGAGGGCCAGCTTGGCGGCCTGGGGGTGGGAGGTGAGCCGGGGCAGCTCGTGGAGGTCGTCCAGGCCCAGCACCCCGAAGGTGGCCGCCCGCTCCAGCAGCGCCATGAGCAGGTCGGTGGTCGCCAGGGCGTCGTCGAGTGCCCGGTGGCTGGGTCGGTGGTCCAGTCGCAGGCACCGGGCCAGGGTCGACAGGCGACAGTTGGGAACCTCGTCGCGGATCAGGCGACGGGCCAGCGCCAAGGTGCACACCGACGGGTTGGTCAGCCGGTCGCGCCCGGCGCGGGTGAATTCGGCGGCGAGAAACCCCAGGTCGTAGCTGATGTTGTGGCCCACGACCACCGCGTCGCCCACGAAGTCCGCCAGCTCGTCGACGATCTGGTGGAACGCAGGAGCCCCGGCGACGGTCTGGGCGCTGATCCCGGTGAGCGCGGTGATCGTGGGCGGGATGGGCATGCCGGGGTCGACCAGCGTGGCGTAGGTGTCCTCACAGACGCCGCCGCGCACCCTGACCGCACCGACCTCGGTGATCGCTCCGTCCTGGGAGGTACCGCCGGTGGTCTCCACGTCGATCACACAGAAGGTGACCTCGTGGAGGGGGCGGCCGAGGTCCTCCAGGCTGCGTTGGGTTCCGTCGACCAGCCGGGGCATCGCGGCGAGCCTAGCCCGAACGTCTGTTCGTGGCCGGGCCGCTTCGGGAGCGCCCGAGCCGCCCGGTACGCTGATGGGCGTGTCCATCACCCGTTACCGCTGCACCGCCTGTGGCAACCTGACGCGCTTCGACGTCACCACCGAACGCCGGACCCGCGCGTTCCACCACTACACCTTGGGTGGCGCGCTGGACATCGAGGACACCGAGGTGCTCTCCGAGCGGGTCGAGTCGGTGGAATGCCGTTGGTGCGGACCCGCCGCCGAGGTGGCCGTGGTCGACGCGGCCTCGCTCGAGGCACTGGAGCCGACCCAGCCCTCCGGGTCCACCGGTGACGGCGGCGGAGCACCACGATGACCTCGACGGTGACCGCGCCCGAAGTGGCGGACCCGGAACTGGATTCGGAACCGCCCGAGGTGGCCCACATCGTCGCCCGTGACAACGACGCCGACGCCGACACGTTGGTGACGACCGCCCTGATCGAGGGCACCCCGCTGGAGGCACTGTGCGGCAAGGTGTTCGTGCCGAGCCGGGATCCCCAGTCGTTGCCGCCCTGTGAGCCCTGTGTGGAGATCGTCACCGAGATCCTGCGCATGCGCGACGCGCTGAGCTGAGGGCGAACCCGCCCGAGTCGCCGGTCCCGATCGTGCGCCACCTCCTGGTCACCAACGACTTTCCCCCCAAGGTCGGCGGCATCCAGTCCTACCTCCACGAACTGTGGCGGCGTCTGGATCCCGACGACGTGGCGGTGCTGGCCACTCCCTACCGGGGAGCCGCCGCCTTCGATGCCTCCCAGCCGTTCCGGATCGAACGGGACCGCGACCCGGTGCTGCTTCCCCACCCGGGACTCGGCCGACGCATCGACCGTCTGGCCGACGATCACGGAGCCGAGCTGGTGCTTCTGGATCCGCTGTTGCCGCTGGGGGCCATCGGTCCCCGCCTGGCCCACCCCTATGGGGTGGTCGTCCACGGCGCGGAGGTCACCGTGCCCGCCAAGTTCCCCGTCGTGCGCGACGTCATGTCCCGGGTCCTGCGCGGAGCACGACTGGTCGTCGCGGCCGGACCGTTTCCCGCCGCGGAGGCCGAACGGGTGGCCGGAGGGCCGCTTCCCGATGTGGTGATCCCGCCGGGCGTGGACACCGAACGCTTCACGGTCCCCTCGCCCACGCAGCGGGCCTCGGCCCGGGCACGCCACGGGATCGATCCCGGCGCCCCGGTCGTGGTGAGCCTGTCCCGCCTGGTACCCCGCAAGGGCATGGACGTGCTGATCAGGTCCGCCGCCCGCCTCGCGGGGGAGTTCCCGGACCTGAGGGTGCTGATCGCCGGAACGGGACGGGACCGGGTCCGCCTCCAACGCCTGATCGACCGGTACCGGGCGCCGGTCCGGCTCGTCGGCCGGGTCGACGACGCCGACCTGGCCGATTTTCTGGGGATGGGCGACGTGTTCGCCATGTGCTGTCGCAACCGGTGGTTCGGCCTGGAGCAGGAGGGCTTCGGGATCGTGTTTCTCGAGGCCGCCGCGGTCGGGGTTCCCCAGGTGGCCGGCTCCTCGGGGGGATCGGCCGACGCGGTCGCCCACGGCAGCACCGGGCTGGTCGTGGACGATCCGACGTCGGTGGGCGAGGTGACCGGGGCGTTGCGTCGCCTCCTCGTCGACGACGCGCTGCGTCACCGGTTCGGTGTGGTGGGGCGCGCTCGGGCGGTGGCCGAGTTCTCCTACGACGACCTGGCGCGTCGCCTCGGCGACGCGCTCACCGAGTTCGGCGCGGATCCCGCGTCACCGACGGGTCGGCGGTGAGCGTGGACGGCCGGGCACGGCCCACGGTGCGGGTGGCGCTGGGCGGCACGGCGATCTTCACCCTCATCCAGACGCTCGCCACGATCTGGCCCGATGGTCCAGCCGCCTCGGTGGCCGTCGTCTGGTCCGGAGTCCTCTTCGCCGTCGGTTCGATCGGCTTCGTGGCGGCGTTCGTCGTGGCTGCGGGCCGCAGCCGCGACGAGTCGGTGACCATGGCCGGCGTGGTGTGGTTGACCAACTCCGTGCCTGCCGAGGTGGCCCGGGTGCTGCGGGGCGCGTTCGTCCTCCAGTGTGTGGTCGCCCTGGTGACCGCTGGAATCCGACCGTTCACCGCGGTGGCCTTTGGCGCGCTGGCCCCCATGTTCGGGCTGGGCTGCATCGCCTGGTTCGGGGCGCGCTATGGAAGCTTCGCCCCGATCCTGACGACCCCCGACGCGGGCCCGACCCGGGGGACGGCGGCTCCTCGGGCTCCGGAGCCCAGCTCCGGGCAGCCAACGCCGGAGCGGTCCGGGACCGCCGAGCCCGCGCCCCGGGAGGATCCCGACGACTTCGACCAGCTCTTCGGCAAGCGGCGCCGTTCCCGCCGACGCTGAAGGGCCCGAGTCGCCTGTCCGTGCAGGCGACGACGCGACTAGCGTGAACGCTCCGGCCGTGCGCTGGTCGTCGGCCGGAGTGAGAGGTGCGAGGAGTCCCGTCGATGGCAGATCATTCGGTTCAACGCGAAACCCTGGTGATCGACGCGCCGCCCGCCGCGTGTGTGGCGGTGGCCACCGATGTCGAGCGGTACCCCGAGTGGGCGCACGACCTGAAGGAGGCGACCGTGGTCGAACGCGACGGCCAGGGCCTGCCCCTGCGGGTCGCCTTCCGGGCCGCGGCCTTCGGTCGCAGTACCGACTACCGGCTGCGCTACAACTTCTCGGAGCTGCCCGAGCGCATCTCCTGGGTGCTCGACGAAGGTGACTTCACCCGGAAACTGGACGGTTCCTACACGTTCCTGCCCGTCGAGGGCGACTCGGAGCGCACCGAGGTCGAGTACGTGCTCGAGGTCGAGTTGGTGATGCCGCTTCCCAACATCGTCAAGACCCGGACCGAGCGCAAGATCATCCACACCGCGCTGCGTGACCTGAAGGCCCGCGTCGAAGAGATCCACGCGGCGGCCGACACGTGAGCGGGCCCGCCACGCGGGTGCTGCTGTTCACCGGCAAAGGCGGTGTCGGCAAGACCAGCATCGCCGCGGCGACCGCGCTGGGCTGCGCAGATGCCGGGCTGCGGACCCTGGTGATCTCCACCGACCCCGCGCATTCGCTGGCCGACGCCTTCGACGCCGAGTTGGGTCCCCTGGTCGCCAGGGTGGGCGACGCCGAGCTGCTCTGGGGCCAACAGCTCGACGCCCAGGACCGCATGGAGGACTCCTGGGCCGAGATCCAGGCCTACCTGTTGGAGGTGTTCGACTGGGCGGGACTGGAGACCATCCGGGCCGAGGAACTCGCGCTGCTTCCCGGCCTGGAGGAGGTCTTCGCGCTCGGTGACATCAAGGAGCACGTGGCTTCGGGCGACTACGACGTGGTCGTGGTGGACTGCGCACCCACGGCCGAGACGATCCGGCTGCTGTCGCTGCCCGAGATCCTCTCGTGGTACATGGACCGGATCTTTCCCTCGGCCCGTCGGGTCAACAAGCTCGTCGCGCCCGTGCTGTCGCGGGTGTCGAACCTGCCCGTGGCCGACGATGCCGTGTTCGGCGCCGGTCGGCGCTTCTACGACCGCCTCGACGGGGTCCGCGAGATCCTCGCCGATCCGGAGACCACCAGCATCCGACTGGTGGTCAACCCCGAACGCATGGTGATCGCCGAGGCCCGGCGGACCTACACCTACCTGTCGCTGTTCGGCTACCGGGTCGACGCGGTGATCGCCAACCGGCTCATCCCCGACGCGGTGGTCGACCCGTGGTTCGCCCGGTGGAAGGAGGCCCAGGCCCGGCATCTGGCCGACATCGAGGAGGGGTTTGCGCCGCTGCCGGTCCTGCGGGCCGAACTCGCCGATCAGGAGATGGTGGGTCTCGAACGTCTGCGGGGTCTGGCCCGTGAGGTCTACGGCGACCTCGACCCCCACGACCGACTCCATCAGGGAGCACCCATGGGGGCCCGGGTCGACGACGACGGCTCCGCGGAGCTGACCCTGCCGTTGCCCTTCACCTCCGGTGAGGATCTGGACCTGTCCCGTTCCGGTGACGAGTTGCTGATCCGGGTGGACGCCTACCGCCGCGTGGTGACCCTGCCCGACGCGCTCCGGCGGCGCCAGGTGGCCTCGGCCACATTGCGCGACGGGGTCCTGCGGGTGGGATTCGCGCCCCGGGACCGGGAGCCGGCGACCAACGGGAAGGTGTCCTAGATGGCCGCGTCCGCTTCCGCAGCAGACGACCCCGAGTCGGTGGTCGACGACGCCGTCGACGACGAGGATCTGTGGGGCGTCGACTTCGCGGAGGACTGGGACGACGACGGCTGGGACGAGGACCCCCCGGCGCCCGGCGGGACCTCGCGTGCCGGCGATGGCGCCGAGATCTTCCAACGCGCGGCCCTGGAACTGATCGGCGCGGCGCGCACGGCCCTGGACGCTGCCGAAGAACTCGTCCAGGACCCTGCGGTGCTTGCCGCGTCGTTGGAGTCGCTGCGGGAACTGGCCGTCGAGGCGCTGCGGATCGCCCGTCCCGGGCCCCCAAGACCCAGCCACCACCACGACGACGGCGACGACGAGGACTTCCAGTCGATTCCGGTGGACGATGCCTGAGGCGCCACGTCGGTTGGTGTGCGGTTTGGACCTGGGCGGAACCAAGCTGCTGGGGGTGGTGCTGGATCCGGACGTCGCGTCCGCCGCCGACGACCCACGCTTCGGGATCCTGGTCTCCGAACGGGTGCCGACCCCGCACACCGGCGCCGACGGTCTGGTCGAGGCGATGGCCGGACTCGTGGAGACGCTGCGGGCACGGACCCGTGGGGAACTCGGCGCCGACCTGGCGGCCCTGGGCATCGGCGCGCCGGGGCTGGTCGACCGTGACGGAGTCATGCACACCGGGCCCAACCTGCCCGGGATCGGCCGGATCGCCTTCGCCGAGCGTCTCGGGGCGGCGACCGGTCTGGACACGGTGGTCGACAACGACGCCACCTGCGCGGCGTGGGCGGAACACGAACGCGGTGCCTGGGGCGGCTACAACCACACGTTGTTCCTCACGTTGGGCACCGGCATCGGCGGCGGGGTGACGGTGAAGGGCGAGCTGTTGCGGGGTGCGCACGGGTTCGGCGGCGAGGCCGGGCACATGGTGATCGACCCGAGCGGCCCGCCCTGTCCCTGTGGACGGCGGGGTTGCTGGGAACGCTACGCCTCGGGCAGCGGCCTGGGCCGGTTGGCACGCGACGCGGCCATGGCCGGGCAGGCGCCCCGGGTGCTGGAGTTGGCCGGAGGTGATCCCGAGGCGGTGCGGGGCGAACACGTCACCCGCGCGGCGACCGAGGGCGACCAGGGCGCGGTGGCGGTCATGGCCACGTTCGGATCCTGGGTGGCCCTGGGCATCGCCAACCTGGTCGCGGTGCTGGACTCGGAGATGGTGATCATCGGCGGGGGACTGATCGAGGCCGGCGCGGTCGTGATGGACCCGATCCGCGCCGCGTTCGACGCCCATCTGATGGGCGCGGACGTGCGCCCGGCGGTGCCGATCGAACAGGCGACCATGGGCGGGTGGGCCGGCGGCATCGGCGCCGCGCTGCTCGCGGCGCAACGAACGGGCTGAGGGCCACCCGAGGCCCACCGTTATCGTGGGTGGAATGGAGTTCCGTCGCATCACCAACCTGCCCCCGTACGTGTTCACGATCATCGACTCGTTGAAGGTCGCGGCACGCCAGGCCGGCGAGGACGTGGTCGACCTGGGCTTCGGCAATCCGGATCTGCCCTCGCCCCAGGTGGCGGTCGACAAGCTGTGCGAGGCCGCCCACAACTCCCGGAACCACCGCTACTCGTCGTCGCGGGGCATTCCCAAGCTGCGCGAGGCGGTGTCGGACCTGTACCGGCGCCGCTTCGACGTGACCCTCGACCCCGACACCGAGGTGATGGCCACGATCGGCGCCAAGGAGGGATTCTCGCACCTGATGTGGGTGCTGTTGGCGCAAGGCGACGCGGCGCTGGTGCCCTCACCGTCGTACCCGATCCACATCTGGGGTCCGCTGTTCGCCGGTGCGGACGTGCGCGAGATCCCGATGGGCGACGAGGAGGACTTCTTCGACAACGTCACCGAGGCCTACCGCTACTCCTGGCCCAAGCCCCGGGTGATCGTGCTGTCGTTCCCGCACAACCCGACCACCACCTGTGTGGATCTGGAGTTCATGCAGCGGATCGTGGACTTCGCCCTGGAGAACGACGTGGTGCTGGTCCATGACAACGCGTACGCCGAGCTGGGTTTCGACGGGTACGAACC
>CAYVAS010000003.1:0-80892 GCA_964449375.1 uncultured Iamiaceae bacterium
GTTTCGGCCCAGCCTGGCTGGGGTCAGGGACCGTGGACGCCCCCTCCGGTCCCGCTCCCGCCCCAGCCGGCGTGGTTCCCCCCTCCCCCGCCGCCCCCGCCCCCACATCCCGCCCCCGGACCCTTCTGACGATGGCCTATCCCTTCCGCGACGAACGCCCCTCCAGGGTCCTGGCCTGGGGCACCTGGCTGCTGCTGCTGATCTGCGTGGTGACCTTCGCCTTCGCCCAACCCAAGCCCATGCAGGGGCTCACCCACGGACTCACCGTCGAGGAGAACGCGGCCGCCATCCTGGAGATTCGCGCGTTTCAGGACCGCTGGGCACTCGTGCCCTGCGAGATCACCCACGGTCGCAGCATCAGCGCCGGCGCGCCCTGCGACGGCTACCCGGTGGACCGTCCCGATGCCTACGCCGACAAGAACATCTGGGTCCCCTTCCTCACCGCGCTGTTCCTTCACGCCAACCTGCTGCACCTGTTCGGCAACATGCTGTTTCTCTGGGTGTTCGGTCGAGGACTGGAGGAACGGATCGGAACGGCCGGGATCGTCGCGCTCTTCGTCGCCGGGGGCATCGCCGCATTCCTCGGCTACGTGGCCGTCGCGCCCGAGACCGCGCTGCCGGTCCTGGGCGCCTCGGGAGCCGTTGCCGCGGTCATGGGCGCCTACCTGGTGCTGCAACCGACCCGTCGTATCCTCAGCTTCGTGTACGCCGCCGGTGTCCAGGTGGTCTACCTACCGGCCTGGGCGGTGCTGGCGTTCTTCTTCGTGGCCCAGTTCTTCACCGCCCCCCACGAACGCGTCGCCTGGCAGGCCCACGTCGCCGGCATGATCTTCGGCATGGGCGTCGCCGCGATCTGGCGCTGGCGGGACCCGGCGCTGGCCGCCTCCCACCCGTCCACCGAATCCGACCAGGACCGACCCGAACCGGACCCCGCGCCCGCCGACGCCTGGACCGCCACCCTGCCCGAAGGACCTCCCGTGGCTCCCGAGCCCTCCGGTGCGCTCAGTGGTCCTCCAGCCGCCGGACCGGCAGTCGCATCTCGGGGCTGACCAGTTCCAGTCGGACCCGCACGTCGGTCACCCACGCCCCGGACATCGACGCGATCACCGGATCCAGCACGACCGCCGCCACTTCGCCAAGCTGTTCGGCCAGCACCGAACAACGCTGCAGCACGTCGACCACCGATTCGACCGCCTGGTCCAGGGCCGCACCGGACAGCGGCGCCGCGCCGGATTGTGGTTCGGTGAACGCCTCGACCAGCCCGGCCCGTCGCACCATCGAGTGCGCGTCGGTGTCCGACGCGGGCACCACCTGGACCGCGGGTGGGTGGGCTTCGGGCGCGAACGCCCGGTCCACCTCGAGGGTGAGCACCCCGCCGACCAGGTCGCTGCGGACCATCCCGATCCGCAGATCCACCCCCGCATCGGCCATCTGCTGCACCACGCAGGTGTCCATGGCCGCGCCCAGGTGGGCCCGCATGCGGGCATGGGCGTTGCGGAGCTGGTCCGCGTCGTGCAGATCCACGGCCACCCCACCGGCCTCGGTCTTGGCCGGCCGGGGAACGCCGCCGGCCTTGAGCGCGACCGGCCAGCCGATGGTCTCGGCCGCGGCGACCGCCTCGTCCGCAGAGTGGGCCAGCGCCCGCTCCACCATCGGGACTCCGGCAGCGGCGAGGATCGTGGCGGCACCATCGTGGTCCAGCCACCCCGAACCCCCGGTCCGCGACCGATCAAGTGCGTCGCGGAGTACGGCGGCCTGATCCGGATCGGACTCTGGCAGCTCGCCGGGATCCCGGGCGAGCCAGTCGCCGTAGCGGGCGATCCTGCCGACGGCACGCACGGCGGTCTCGGGAAACGGGAACACCGGCACCGGCGAGTCGGTCCGCCGGCCGGTCCGCGGCTGCAGCCCCAGGTAGGTGGCCACCACCGGAACCGGCGAGTCCGTCGCGGCCTCGACGATAAGGGGTTCGAACTCGTCGATGGCCCCGGGGAGCGACGGGGTGCACAACACCAGGACCGCGTCGACCTCCGGGTGGTGACACAGCTCGCGCAACGCATCGGCGAAGTTCACCGGGTCCACGTCGAAGCCCAGATCCACCGGGTTGGACCGGCCCGCGACCTCGACCTGCGCGGGCACGAGACCGACGCCCGCCGCCGCGTCCAGCGCCAGTCGGGCAGGACTGCGGGCGTTCGACAGGATCGCAAGGCGCCGTCCTCTCGGAACCGGTTGGCGTGAGAGCACCCCGGCCACGTCGAGCAGATCCGAAAGCGTGTCGACCCGGATCATGCCGGTCTGGGCCAGAAGCACATCCACATCCGCGGTCACGGGGAGCCCGGTGCCCCAGGTGTCCAGGGGAAGGGCGCCCCCGCTCTTGACCGCCACCACGGGCTTCTCCAGGGCCAGGCTTCGGGTGGTGCGCGCGAAGGTCGACGGATCCCCGAAGCTCTCCAGATACAGCAGCACCATCTCGGTGGCCTCGTCGTCGGTCCAGTAGCTGAGCAGGTCGCTGTTGGTCACGTCCGACTGGTTGCCCAACGACACGAAGGTCGAGATGCCCAGCTCGCGCCGGGCCGCGTGTTCGATGATGGCCGCGCCCAGGGTCCCCGACTGGGACGACACCCCGATCGTCCCGGTGCGGGGATGGACGTCGACGAACGTGGCCTGCAACGCGACCTCCGCGGCGGTGTTGATCACGCCCATCGAGTTGGGGCCCAACACCCGCATGCCCCACCGACGGGCCCGGGCCACCACCGTGCGTTCGAGTTCGGCACCCGCGTCATCGACATCGGAGAACCCCGCCGAGATGATCACCAGTCCGTGCACGTGGCGGCGGGCGCAGTCGTTGACGACCCCGGCGACGGCGTCGCGGGGCACACACACCACCGCCACGTCGATGTCGTCGGGCACCGCGGCCACCGACGGGTAGGCCTGCACGCCCCGGATCCGGTCTGCCGACGGGTTGACCGGCACCACCTGCCCGGTGAACCCGCCGTCGAGAATGCTGGCGAACATCAGGTGGCCGATGGAGGCCTCGTCCCGTGAGGCGCCCACCACCGCGATCGACCGGGGAGCCAGGAGCCGGTGGATCGACCGGGCGTAGGACGCCCGGGCCCGTTCGGCCACCAGCGCGCGGGCCTGCGGTGTCGGTTCGATGCCGACCGAGACCTCGATCACGCCGTCGGCAAAGGTGCTCTCGACCTCGAAACCCGCGCGCCGGAACACCGACAGCATCCGGCGGTTCTCGGGAAGGACCTGGGCGACGAACCCGCTCAACCCGATCTGGCGGGCCGCGGCGGCCAGGTACTCCAGCAACAGCGTGGCGATTCCCCGCCCCCGATGGGCCTCGTCGGTGAAGAACGCGACCTCGGCCACCTCGGTGGTGGGATACCGGTCGTACCGGGCGACGCCGACGAGTTCGGATCCGATGAGGCCCACGAAGGCCATCCGGTCCTCGTAGTCGACCCGGGTGAGCCGTTCGAGGTCCGCCTTGCTGAGCTGGGGTCGAGGCGAGAAGTACCGGTAGTAGATGCTCTCGGCGGACTGGCGAGCGTGGAACGCCTCGATCAACTCGGCGTCACCGGGATGGATGGGACGCACGTGCATCGTTCCTCCATCTGCGAGGAGGACGTCTGCTTCCCAGCGTCCCGGTGCGTCCACGGACCCCACGCTACGTTGTGGGTCGATGACGACCACGCCGACCCCCACCTCCTTCGACATCGAGGGTCGACGGGTGGACCTTCCTGTGGAGATCCGCCACGCACGTCAGTGGGCAACCACCTGGCTGGTGCCCGCCCGGGCGGCGCAGACGATGATCGACGCCTCGGGTCTGGAGGTCCTCCAACCCGTACCGGGACGTGCCGTGTTCTCCCTCGCATTCGTGGACTACCTCGACGGGGACCTCGACACCTATCACGAGGTCGCCTTCTCGGTCCTGGTGCGCCCCCACGACGCGCCCCTTGGACCCGGCCCTCTCGACGGGATACGGGCGCTGCGAACCGGGGCGCTGGGTGCCTACATCCACGATCTGCCCGTGGACCAGCCCTTCACCCTGGCGGCGGGTACCACGATCTGGGGCTACCCCAAGTGGCTCGCGGAGATCTCCCTGACCCGCCTCGCCGGCGCCACGGCATGCACCCTGGCGATCGACGGTGCGCACCAGTTCACCCTGCAGGTGCGCGAAGGGGGGCTGCTGCCCTTCCCCGCCGAGATGCCGCCGACCTATTCGTGGCGCGACGGTGTCCTGCGACGGACCACCTGGCAGCTGCAGGCCCGAGGGGGCTCCTCACGCCTGGGCGGCGCTCGCCTCGCCTTGGGAGCTTCCGGGCCCGTGGTCCGCCAACTACGCCGGCTCCAACTTCCCCGACGGTGCCTGTTCTCCGCGTCGACGCCGCATCTGCGGTCCACCTTCGGAGCTCCCGAGGTCGTCACGGCGCAGGCCGCCGGGGAGCCGGCGGCCTGAAGGGGTGGGCGATGAGGGATTCGAACCCCCGACCCCCTGCGCGTCATGCAGGTGCTCTAGCCAACTGAGCTAATCGCCCCGGTGCGTTGCCGATCGTAGCACCGCGCGGGCGAAACGCCCCGGCCCGCGGGGTTGCTCACATCCAGCCGTTGCGGCGGAACAGGCGGTACAGCGCGGCACACGCGGCGGCGATGAAGGCCACGACCACGAAGTAGCCGTAGCGCCACTTCAGTTCGGGCATGTTCGTGAAGTTCATGCCGTAGATGCCCGCCACCGCGGTGGGTACCAGTGCGATGGCCGCCCAGGCCGAGATCTTGCGCATGTCCTCGTTCTGACGGACGAAGATCTCGTTCTGGCGCAACGCGACCATGGCGATGTTGGCCTGCAGGGCGTCGTTGAGCAGCCGGTCGTGGCTCTCGATGGCGTCCGAGGTGCGTTGGACGTGGTCGTGCACGTCCCGGAAGTAGGGCGCCGAGTCCGGATGCACGCCCGGGACCAGGCCCAGCGTGAGTCGCTCCAGAGGTCGGAGCAGGGGCAGCACGGCCCGGCGGAACAGCGAGATCTCCCTCTTGAGCTTGTAGATCCGTTCGGCGTGGTCGCCCTCGTCGCCGGAGAACACCTGGGCCTCGATCTCGTCGACGTCCTCGTTGATGTAGTCGATCGTCTGTTCGTACTGGTCGACCACGAGGTCCGCGATCCGGTACAGCACGCCCGAGGGACCGAGTTCGGACAGGTCACTGCCGGCGTCGAACTCGGCGCGCACGTCGCGCAGCACCGTGGTGGGCCCGTGCCGCACCGTGACCACGAAGCCCGGTCCGACGAAGATCGCCACCTCGCTCACCTGCACGATCTCGGTGTGGTCGATGTAGTCGACCGGTTTGAGCACCACGAACACGACGTCGTCGTAGACCTCCAACTTGGGACGCTGGTGCGCGGACACCGCGTCCTCCACGGCGAGGGGAGGCAGGTCGAACTCGCGGGCGACGGCGGCGATGTCGGTTTCGGACGGCTGGCGCAGCCCGATCCACACGAACCCCGAGGTGGTGCGCGACAGCTCTGCCGCCTCGGTCACCGAGAGCCGACCCCGACCGCGGCGGCCGTCTTCGTAGACGGCGCTGTCTCCCACCACGCCGGGTGAGAACTGCGTTGCGGCGCTGGTCTGCTCGGTGGACATCGCTTCTCAACGCTACCGAGTCGTCGCGGCTCGCTGGGTACCGAGATGTGCGGCGTAGGTGTCGAGGGTGGCCAGCACCGACGTCGTGTCGCCCATCGGTACCCGAAGCACCACCTCGTCGCAGCCCAACTCGGCATAGTGGTCGAGCTTGCCGGCGGTGGGTACGACCCCGAAGGGCACCACCGAGGGTCGACCGCTCCGTCCCGCCGCCCGCCAGGCCTCCTCCAGACGCGGCAACGTCTCGGTCAGCCCGCTCCCTCCGATGGGCATCCAACCGTCGGCAAGCTCGGCGACCGCCGCGAACAGGCGGGGTCCGGCACCACCTCCAAGCAGCGTTCGTACCCGCGGCTGCTGGACGGTCTTGGGCCAGGCGTAGGCCGGGTCCAGGTCGAGCAGCTCACCGTGGAAGGACGCCTCGGGCTGGGACCACAGCGCCTGCATCAACCCCAGCGCCTCGGCCACCCGCTGCCGTCGGGTGGAGAACTCCACTCCGTGATCGGCGGCTTCTGCCCGGTTCCAGCCGTACCCGAAGCCCAACACGAACCGTCCATCCGAGACGTGATCCAGGGTCGCGATGCGCTTGGCGAGGCCGATCGGATCGTGCTGGGCGACCAGCAACACCCCGGTGCCCAACCGGATCCTGTCGGTGACCGCCGCCATCATGGCCAGGGCCACCAGCGGGTCCAGGCTCCGCCGGTAGTCCTCCAGTCGGACCCCGTCGACCAATCCGGGCGGCTCGGCGGCCCGGACCGGCAGATGCGTGTGCTCGGGCAGGTAGATCGCGTCGAACCCGCGGTCCTCGACCGCGATGGCCAGGGTGACCGGATCGATCCCCTGATCGGTGAGAAACACCGTGATCCCGATGCGCACCGTCCCAGTATGACCGCGTCGTACGGGGGGAGGTGGAGGGTGCCCGGGGCCGCGCACCGTTTCCGCCGTCGCATCGTGGTACGTTGCACCTAGGACCGATCGCGCCGAGGGAGGCAGGATCCTGAAGACCGCGCGAGCTTCATCAGAGGCGGATCGCACGGCATCGCCGAGCACACCCCCCGCGGCGCGATGGCACTGGGATGCCGTGACGTGGCGGCGCTTCTATGTCATCGCGGCCCTCGCGCTCGGACTGGCAGCCGTGGTCATCCGTCCCCCGCTGACCGGCATGGACGGGTACGCCCATTTCACCCGGGTGGTCACCCTCGGCAACGGGCTCATCATTCCCGCGACCGACGACTCGATGGCCGACCGGTACCGTCTCGACCGGTGCGAGGTCACCTTCCTACGAGGCGTCTACGCGGTCGTCTCGGACCTGCGTGTCGCACCGGGCGACGTGAGGATCGAGTTCGGCGACCAGCTCTCGGGATACCGCTGTCCACCAGGGGGATCCGACCCCGCCGGCGTCGCGGCGTCACGCGCCCCGGCGGCGGATCTCAATCCCCCCCTGGTCTACGCTCCGGCAGCGCTCGGCTACCGCTCGGCGTCGGCCCTGGAGTCGCCCCTGCCGCGCATCGCCGTCGCCAGAATCGTCCAACTGCTCATCACGGTCGGGATCACGTGGCTGGCACTTCGGATTCTGCCCCGCGGCCATGGACTGTTCGTCGGACTGGCATTGTTGCCACCGGCGGCCCAACTCGCCGGAACGCTCAGTGCCGATCCGGTGAGTCTGGCGGTGGTGTTCGTCTGGATCGCCGGTTTGATCAGGACCGTGGACGAGACCACGGCGAATCGTGAGCCACCCGGCCGAGGCCGGATCGCGCTCCTCGCCGCCGCCGGAGTCGCGGTCGCCATGACCAAACCGATCCTCTGGCCCATTCTGCTCCTCACACTGGCTCTCCCCCGGCAAGACGCCAGCCTGCGGCACCACCTGGGCCGCCTCGCCGCCATCGTCGGCCCCGCTCTGGCCACGATCGTGATCTGGGAGGTGACCGTGGGCGCGCGCCTCACCATCGTACGACGGGGCGGTATCGACAGTTCCGAAAGCGCCGATCACCTGTTGCACCACCCCTGGGAGTTCTTCGACGCGGCGGCCCACGGGCTGACCACCGCCTCGGAATGGCGACGATCACTGGACCAGTTCGCAACGTTCGGCAATCTGCCACTCCCACCGGGCCTGACACCTCCCGTGACGGTGATGGCACTGGTGAGCATCCTCGGCGTGGCACTCACGTGGAGGGGCTCGCTCGGTTCGGGAGCGGCACCGGTGCAGCGGTCCGACCTGAGGACCTGGGTGGCGATCGGAACCGTCGTCGTGTCGGTCCTCACCATCGAGTTCGGGCTCGCATTGTCGGACATGCCGACCGGTGGCACCCGTATCACCGGACTGCAGGGCCGCTACCTGATACCGCTGGTCGCGGTCGCATTCTTCGCCACCCGACCCCGGGAACACGCCGCCGACCGCCGGTCGCGAGGTGTGGCGACCGTCGGCATCGCTGCGATCCTCCTCGTGAACGTCTGGAGCCTGGCAGCGCTGGCAACCACCTACTACACCTGAGTGAGCCCTCCCTCCAGCACCGCGTCCCGGGGTGCAGGCGACCACACCCGGGTGCGCTGATAGCCTCGGGGTGTCCGACGGTGGCTGCGTTCGATATTCGGGGACCGCACAGATGCCAGCACTGCTCGATCGCCTGGGAACACCGAGCGCGGCGACGCCGCGCCGAGACCTGCGCATCGGCATCGTCGGCGCCGGCTTCGGCGGGATCGGCATGGCGATCCAGTTGCGCCGACACGGCATCGGCGAATTCACGATCTTCGAGAAGGCCGATGAGGTCGGCGGGGTCTGGCGGGACAACACCTACCCGGATGCCGGCTGCGACGTGCCCTCCCACCTGTACTCGTACTCCTTCGAGCGTCGGACCGACTGGACACGGCGGTTCCCCAAACAACCCGAGATCCTCGACTATGCGCGCCACTGCGTCCGCCGGTACGACCTGGGCGACCATCTGCGTCTGGGAACCGAGATCACCGACGCGGAGTGGGACGAATCGAACGGCTCCTGGACACTGACGACCGCGACCGGCGAACGTCACGACTTCGAGGTCGTGGTGTGGGGCCTGGGTCAGCTCAACCGGCCCAAGTGGCCCGACATCGAAGGGCTGGACACCTTCGAGGGCACGATCTTCCATTCCGCGCGCTGGAACCACGACCACGACCTGACCGGCGAACGCGTCGCCGTGATCGGCAACGGGGCCTCCGCGGTGCAGTTCGTCCCGCCGGTCGCCGACCAGGCCTCCGAGCTGTTCCAGTTCCAACGGGAACCCAACTGGTTCCTGCCAAAACCCGACGCGCCCTTCACACCCGACGAGATCCGCCGCTTTCAGCGCATTCCGGGGTTGGCGCGCCTGTACCGCACCCGGCTGTACGCGAGTTTCGAGTCCAAGTGGGCCGCGCTCCGACGCGACTCCAAGCTGTCCTCGGTGGCCCGGGATCTGGCGACCGCCCACATCTCCCGCCACGTGGGAGATCCGGACCTGCGGGCCCGCCTGCTTCCCGACTATCCGGTGGGCTGCAAACGGATCCTGATCTCGGACAACTACCTGCAGACCCTGTGCCGCGACCACGTCGAGGTCGTCGACGACCCCATCGTGCGCGTCGACGGCGATGCCATCGTCACCGCAGACGGGACCCGGCGCGTGGTCGACACCATCATCGTCGCCACCGGATTCGACACCACCGACTTCCTGGCCCCGGTCTCGATCGCCGGGGCCGGCGGCCGCAAGCTCCGCGACGTGTGGGCCGACGGGGCGCGGGCCTACCAGGGCATCGCGGTGCCCGGCTTTCCCAACTCGTTCATCCTGTACGGGCCCAACACCAACCTGAACCACAACTCGATCATCTTCATGCTCGAGGCGCAGTACCGGTGGATCCTCCAGGCGCTCCGCTCGTTACAGCGTGGTGCCCGCAGCGTCGACGTGCGGCCGAGCGCGGCGCGGCGCTACGACGACCGGGTGCAACGGGCTCTGGAGCGCACCGCGTTCGCCGCAGACTGCTCGAGCTGGTACAAGACCGCGACCGGCCGGATCACCAACAACTGGCCCGGGCCGACGGTGCGCTACTGGTACGAGACGCGCCGGTTCCGCCGCAACGATCTCATCGTCGACGGCGTCTGAGGCCGCCAGCGCCGCTGGCTCAGTCGGACGCCGTCAACACGATCTTGCCGACCTTGCCGCCACCGGCGAAGTCCTCGTAGGCCTCGGCCGCGTCCTCGAGTCGGTGCGTGGCGTGAATCGGAACCCGGACCCGCCCGTCGGCGAGCAGGGGGAGCACGTGGCGTTCCGCCGCGCGGGCTGCCGCGGCCTTGCCCTCGAGCGGGCGGGCACGCAACGTGGAGGCGTGGATGCTGCCGCGGGCTCCCATGAGGGCCAGGACGTTCACCTGGCCCTTGGCACCGCCTCCGGCGCCGATCACCACGATCCGGCCACCGGTGGTCAACGCCTTGACGTCGGCATCGAGGTTCGGGCCGCCGATCAGCTCCAGGATCACGTCGAAGGGTCCCGCATCCCAGAAGTCCTCGGCGTCGGTGACGGTCGCGCCGAGAGCAGCAACCGGATCCTGACAGGACCGGGTGCGCACCGAGGCGACCACGTCGGCACCCGCGGCGACCGCGAGCTGCACCGCGGCGGTTCCCACCCCTCCGGCCGCGCCCGTGATGCCCACCCGCTCGCCCATACTCAGCCCACACTGGGTGAACAGGGCGTCGTGGGCGGTGGTGAACACCTCGGCGAATCCCCCCGCCTGTTCGTCCGGGATCCCCTCGGGGATCGGCAGGGCGCAACGCTCGTGGATCACCACCTGTTCGGCCTGAGCACCGCCCCCCACCACTCCCATCACCCGATCGCCCACTCCGAAGCGCTCCACGCTCGGACCGAGGGCGATGACCTCGCCAGCGAACTCGAGGCCGGGAATGTCCGGTGGTGACCCGGGCGGGGCCGGGTACAGGCCGCGCCGCTGGAGGAGGTCACCCTGGTTCATCCCGGCGGCACGAACGGCCACCACCAACTCGCCGGTGCCGGCTACGGGGTCGGGATGGGCCATCCAACGGATGTCGTCGCCGACGAAGGTCACCGCGTGCATCGGTGCCCCCCGACCGAAACCGCCACGGCCACCGTCACGTCGGCACCGGCACGGTCCTCAGCGCCGTGCCCGCCACCGACGGGCCCGAACCGAGCTGTCCAGAACCCTGGGCACCCCAGCACACCACCTGGGCGTCCTCGGTCACCGCACAGCCGTGGCGGTGCCCGGAGTCCAGGGTGCGGACTCCACCCAGTCCCACCACGCCGAACGGGGTGAGACGGTCCACGGTCGTGCCGTCGCCGATCTGGCCATCCTGGTTGGCGCCCCAGCACTCCACTGCGCCCTCGGCCAGCAGCGCGCAGGTGTGCATCAGCCCTGCGGAAACGGCTCGCACCTCGGTGAGGCCGGGCACGCGAATCGGTGTCTTCGCACTGCCCTGAGCACCCCAGCCGAGCTGTCCGATCCCGTCGTCCCCCCAGCACCAGAGCCGCCCGTCGGAGGTGGTGGCACAGGTGTGGTTTCGTCCCGTCGTCACCGAGGTGGCCCCCGAGAGTCCGTCGACGGCCACCGGGGTCGCCGAGGGCACGGTGACGCCATCGCCCAACTGCCCGAACATGTTGTCGCCCCAGCAACGCACCCCACCGGTCCGGAGTACCGCGCAGGTGTGGGCGCTGCCCGCCTCCAGGTCCGCGACGTCACCGAGGCCCGCCAGGGTCGTCGGCACCGTGGCATCTGGTCCGGCGCCGACTCCGAGCTGGCCTGCCCCGTTGGCACCCCAGCAGGCGACCTGTCCGTTGGACCGGAGTGCACAGGTGTGATCCGATCCGGCGCTCACCGCGACGGCGTCATCCAAGCCGGTCACCCGGACGGGATCGGGCGAAGCGATGGTGGTCCCGTTCCCGAGCTGGCCCGACAGGCCCTCGCCCCAGCACGCCACGGTGCCCCGCCAGGTGAGCGCGCAGGTGTGGGCGCCACCGGCGGACACCGCGATCACCCCGTCGAGTCCCTCGACCCGGACCGGCGCCGGGGACTGTTCGGCAGTGCCCTCACCGAGCTGGCCCGATCGATTGTCGCCCCAGCACCACACGGCTCCGTCGGTGCGGACGGCGCAGGTGTGGACGCCACCGGCGGACACCGACTCGACCCGGGTGCTGCCGAAGCGTTGCCACGCGCGGGCGGCGTACTCGTCACTGGCGGCCAGATCCGAGGCGAGGTCGAGGTCTCCGGTGATCAGGATCCGGTCGGCCCAGTAGGCGAGCCCAGCAGCTTCGGGGGCACGGTCCAACAGCACCTGGTAGAGCGTGGTGACCCGGGTGCGGCGGGATTCGAGCGACTGATAGAATTCGGCAGCAACCGGCGTCCGACCGCGCACCCCGGTCTGTTCGACCCAGTGGTCCAACCCGCCCGGCTCGGCGGGGCGGCCCAGAATCGACCCGTAGAGGTGCTCGACCCAGGTGGCCACGTCGGATTCACCGAATCCTGCGAAGTACTCCGCCGACGAGTAGAAGTGCGCCGCCGCCTGGGCGACGCTCTGGTGGCCGGCCGCGAGCACCAGCACCCAGTGCGCCCAGCCGTCGGGGTCCGCCGGCCGGCCCAGGGTCTCCCGGTAGAGCCGGTCCACGGTCACCCCGATCCATTCACTCGAATGCGACAACGAGGCCACCACCCAGGTGCGCGCCGCCGCGTCATCGAGGGGCGCGGCCCGCAACGCGCCGATCAGCTCGGCACTGGTCGGGGCCCGATCCAGGAAGTCTGCGTACGCGGCGGTGACGTAGGCCCGGTCCCGTGGCAGAGTCCCGGCCGGGTCGGCGGCGCCGACCAGCGGAGACGTCCCCAGCAGCGACGCGGCCAGAGCCAGCGCCGACACCATGGCGAGAGTTCGACGACCCATCGTTGCTCATCCTCCCCGCACGGAGCGGTCAGCGGTGCGATCGTGGGCGAACTTACTACACCGCCGAAATCCTTCGGTGTGCATCGTCGGACCTCGTGCCTGTGGTCATCGCACGGCGACGGGGTTGACCGGAGAACCGACCCCGCCGGTGAAGGGCAAGGGGGACGCCTCCAGAAGAAAGGTCCACTCCCCGTCAGCGGCGCAGGCCGCCGCGAGTGCGTCGAGGTCCCAGTTCTGACCCTGGGTGAGACCCATCTCCACCAGGTGGAGCAGATGCGCCGGAAAGAACGCGTCGGGCTCGGCCGGCGGGTAGGTGTCGAAGGTGAGGTTGTCGATCGCCACGGCCGCCACATAGTGTTCATGGAACCAGGCCGCGCTGCGCCAGGACACCCCGGAGGACTCCATGGCGTACGCGTCGCGGTCGGGGCGGCGTCCGCGCAGCAGCTCCATCTGCCCGGTCCGGATCAACACGATGTCACCCGGGGCGAGATCCACCCTGGCGGCCTCGACAGCGGCGTCGAGATCATCGGGTCCGATCCCGAAGCCCGCTTCCAGGCGATCCACACCCCGGGTCCTGGCCACGTCCAGCAGGACTCCCCGACCGGTCAACGACCGGACCCGGTGGATGCCCAGTTCACTGGCCCCGCGCGCGGTGATGGTCGCCGGGTCCACGCCGTTGTAGAGCCGGCCGTCGTAGCTCACGTGCCCGAGGGCATCCCAGTGGGTTCCCACCTGCAGTCCCATGGTGACCACGTCGTCACTGGTGCAGAACAACGACCGGTCCCCCAGCAGCGGCTCGTCGATCGTGGTCATGGTCCGCAGGATGCCGCGGCCCGGGATGTTGCCCCGCTGCAGGTCGGCTTCGAACGACAGCGGCCAGGCGAGCGAGAACCGCTCGCCGGTGCGCACCGCCGCCGCGCCGCGGCGGACCGCCTCGGGGGTGATGAGGTTCAGGGTCCCGATGCGGTCGTCGTCGCCCCAGCGTCCCCAGTTGTTGACGCGGGCGGCGGCCTCGTGGAACCAGTCGGGAAGGCCCATCAGAACTCGAGCACGCCCCGGGCCAGTTCGCCGGCCTTCATGTCCTCGACCACGGTGGTGAACTCGGCCAAGGGGTACACCCGGGTGACCAGTTCGTCGAGTTTGAGGGTCCCCGACAGGTACCAGTCCGCGTACAGCGGGATGTCGTGCTGGGGTCGCGACCCGCCGTAGCGGGACCCCTTGACGGTCCGGTTGACCTGCACGATGTCGATCGCCGGAAGGCTCACGTGCTGGGTGAATCCCGGAACCCCCACCTCCACCGCCGTGCCGCCCCAGTCCAGTACGGCCAGGCACTGGGCGAGCAGCTCGGTGTTTCCGACACAGTCGAAGGCCCAGTCCACGCCTCCGGCCCGCAGCGGCCCGGTGACCATGCGGGGGTGGAACGGGAACTCGGCGCGTACCGCCTCGACCGCGTCGGTCTTGCCGGCGTCGATGAAGTCGGTGGCGCCGAACTGGCGCGCCAGTGCCTCTTTGCGAGGCTCGGTGTCCACCGCGACGATCCGTGAGGCCTGGGCGATCGCCAGGCCCTGGATGACATTCAACCCGACCCCGCCGACCCCGAAGACCACCGCGGTGTCCCCGGGTTCGACATCGGCGGTGTTGAGCACGGCGCCCACCCCGGTGAGCACCCCACAGGCGATGAGACAGGCCGAGGTGAACGGGATCTCTTCGGGAATCCGGACCGCCTGCACCTCGGCGACGGTGGTGAGCTCTGCGAAGCTCGAGGTCGCCGCGAAGTTGGAGGCCGGCTCCCCCTGGTAGGTGAACGGTTGTCTTGCCACCCCGATCGACGAGCGGCACTCGGTTGGCCGGCCGCGCTGGCACTTGGAACACGCGCCGCAGTTGGCGAGCGTGGACACCACGACGTGGTCGCCCACCTTCACCCGCCGGACCCCGTCGCCCACGGCCTCCACGATTCCGGCTCCTTCGTGACCCAGCACGGCCGGCGGTTTCCAGGGGATGGTGCCGTCCATGACGCTCAGGTCGCTGTGACACACCCCGGCGGCCTGCATCCGGACCGTGACCATGCCCGGTGCCGGGTCGGGCTCGGCCAACGCGAGGTCCTCGGTGTAGGTCACCTCGCCGTCCCCCAGGAACACGATGCCTCTCATCGGGTTTCCGCCTCTCTGGTCTGGTGGTCGGGCCGGCGCATGGCTCAGGCCGACCAGACGATCGTCTGCATCTCGGTGTAGGCATGCAAGCCGAACACGCCCCCGTCCCGGCCGATCCCGCTCATCTTGAAGCCACCGAAGGGGGCCTCCATGTTGCGCTGGGCCGTGTTCAGGCCCACGTTGCCGGCTTCGAGCCGCCGCGCGATCCGGTATCCGGCGTAGGCGTCCTCGGTGAACACGTAGTCATAGAGCCCGTAGGGAGAGTCGTTGGCCATGGCGATGCCCTCCTCGACGTCGTCGAAGGTCATCACCACGATGACCGGCGCGAAGAACTCCTCGCGGGCGCCGGGATTGGCGTTGTCGGCCATGAGCAGGGTGGGCGCCACGTAGAAGCCCTGCTCCATCTCGGGCCGTTGCCCGCCCACGAGCACCTCGGCGCCGGCCTCGACGCTGGATGCCACCAGTGCCTCGACCCGGTCCCGGTGCGCCTCGCTGATGACCGGACCGACCATCGTCGCCTCGTCCCGCGGATCGCCCACCACCAGTCGCTCCGCGGCCGCGCGCAGACCGGTGATGACCTCGTCGAGACGGCTTCGGTGCACGATCGCCCGGGTGGGCGCGGTGCAGATCTGTCCGGAGTGGAATCCCCAGACACTGGCGAGCGCGGTCACGGCCTTGGCCACGTCGGCGTCGGGAAGCACCAGCGCCGCGCCCTTGCCGCCCAGCTCCATCAGCGACCGCTTCATCGTCCGGGCGCACTCGGTCTGGATCGCCACCCCCACCGCCGAGGACCCGGTGAAGCTCACCATGTCCACCTCGGGCGAGGCGACCAACGCCTGGCCCGTCGCCGCCGAAGACCCGGTGACGATGTTGACCACCCCGTCGGGTACACCCTCCTCCTGGCAGATCCGCATGACCTCCAGACACGCGAGCGGATCCTGGGGAGCGGGCTTGACCACGACCGTGTTGCCGGCCGCCAGCGCGGGGGCCACCTTGCCGGCCATGTTGGTGATCGGGAAGTTGTAGGAGCTGATCGCGGCGACCACGCCCACCGGGGCACGATGCACCACCGAGGAGATCAGCCCTCCTGGCGCCAGGGGCGTGTCGGGCATGGCCTGGGGCAACAGCGGCTCGTCCAACGAGGCGCGACCTGCCTCGGCGTAGAACGCGAACCGGCCCGCGCACGCAGGCGCCTGCATCTGGGAGCCGACCCGCAACGTGGCGCCGGTCTCGGCGATCACCAGGGGCACGAAGTCGGCCATCTCCGCGTACAAGCGGCGCGCGACCCGGCCCAGCAGATCGGCCCGGCGGGTCGGCTTCAGCGCGGCCCACTCGGGTTGCGCGGCACGCGCGGCGGCCGTGGCCGCGGCCACGTCGGCCGCGGAGGCCTCGGGGGCCTCGGCGACCACCGTGCCGGTCGCCGGGTCGATGACCGGATAGGAACCGTCGGACCCCTCGACGAACTCGCCCCCGATGAGTTGGCGGTACGGCCCCTCGCCGACCCTGGGCGCCATCAGTCGACGTCGAGGCGCAGCAAGCGCCGCCCGTTGGTGCGCACGATCTTCTCGACGACGTCATCGGAGAGGTGGGCCATCTGGGTCTCGGCGACCTTGCGTGTGTCGGGCCAGGTCGAATCCGAATGCGGATAGTCCGACTCGTAACAGACCCGGTCCACGCCGATCGCGTTCAGCATCTGCAACCCGTGGGGATCGTCGAAGAACACCGGGTAGACATGCCGGGCGAAGATCTGACTGGGCGGCTCCAGCACCTTGTCCGCGACCCCGCCCCACCCGCGGTTCTCCTCCCAGACCTTGTCGGCCCGGTCCATCACGTAGGGGATCCACCCGATCTGACCCTCGGCGTAGGACACCTCGAGGCCGGGGAAGCGGACGAAGATGCCCGACATGATCCAGTCGATCATGCTCAGCGCGGAGTTGATGAAGGTCAGCGTCGACCCCACCATCGCCGGCGCGTCCGCCGAGGTGGAGGGCATCTTCGAAGACGATCCGATGTGCATGTGGATCGCGAAGTTGCACTCCTCGCAGGCCCGGAGGAACGGATCCCAGTGGCCGGTGTGCACGCTGGGCAGTCCCAGGTAGGGCGGGATCTCACTGAAACACACGTTCCGGGCGCCCATCGCCGCGGTGCGGTGGATCTCGGCGGCGGCCAGCTCCGGGTCCCACAACGGGATGATGACCAGGGGCACCAGACGGTCCGGTGCGGCTCCGCACCATTCCTCGATCAGCCAGTCGTTGTAGGCCCGCACGCACAGCAGGGCGAGCTCGTGGTCCTTGGCCTCCATGAAGGTCTGCCCGCAGAACCGCGGAAACGTCGGGTACAGCGCCTGGATCTCGGTCCAGTTCTCGTCCATGTCGGCCAAACGGTCCTCGACCCGGTAGGAGCCCGGGCGCATCTCCTCGTAGGTGACCCCACGCATGGTCACGTCGTCACGGTCCACGCCCACCGCCGAGTCGACCCGGACCAGGGGCCGGACCAGATCTTCGTACAGCCACCAGTCGGCGAGCGGTCCGTCGTCTCCGGGCTCACCGATGACGGCGGTGAACTTGCCGCCGACGAAGGAGATCTCCTTCGCCGGGCGGCGCACGACACGAGGGCCGACGTCGGCGTACTTCGAGGGCAGGCGATCCGACCACACCGTGGGAGGCTCGACCACGTGGTCGTCGACCGAGACGATCTTTGGAAATTCCGACATGGGCGCACCCTACCCGCTGGGTTCACCCGAAACTGGAACTCGTTTCAATTCGTCGCGGACCCCCGCCGGGGCGCGTGCCGCCGGCCTCAGGCGTAGGGCTGGGTCGGCGGCGGCTGGCCACCCGGATTCGACCCGTAACCTCCCCCGGGAGGCGCCGTGGGTGGACCCGGAGGCGCGTACCCGCCCGGGGGCGGCCCCGGCTGCGGTGCGGGGTAGGGCGGAATCTGCGTGGCCTGTGGTGGGCCCTGTGGGCCGGGCTGGGGCTGGTAGCCGGGCGGCGGGGCGCCCGGCGCCATGGCGGGGGCCTGGGCGTCGGCAGCGGACTTCTCCGACCCGGCCATCATGGCCAGCGCACCCAGGACGACGATGGCGCCGCCGGCCAGCACGAGGATCAGGCCGATGCCCGGGGCGCCGATCTCCACACCGGTCACCCCGGCGTCTTCGAGCGCGTCGGGAAGTCGTTGCAGGATGTCCCAGGTGTCGAACGCGCCCAGCCCGATCAGCCCGATGCCGGCGATCCCGGCCACGACGCGGGTTGCGGACCGCAGCGCGGTTCCCAGGGCAACCACCGCGGCGATGACGGCCACCGCGCCGATCGCGGCGGCGATCTTGGCGTCGTCGGTGAGCTCCCACCCGTTCAGCCCCACCGAGGAGCCACCGTCGGGGGTGACGGTCATCCACTCCAGGAACGCACCCGCGATCGCGGCGGCACCTCCCAGCAGCACCACGGCAGCGCCGAACTTGCCGCCGCCCGCCTCCCGGGGCGGCGCCGCTCCGGCGGGGGCCGCCGGAGTGGGTGCCCCCGGGGCGTATGTGGGCGCGGGCGCCGGACCGGGCGGGGCGGGGGGTGTCGACCAGGCCATCGTCGGGTCTGCCGCGACCGTGGGTTGGTCGGCCATCGTGGGCGGCTCGGGCGCCGAGGGCGGAGCGTGCATCGTGGGCTGCTCGGTCGTGGGTGGCACCGGCATGGTCGGGGGGTCCGCCATCGGCGGGGGCTGGTGGTCCTCGCCCACGGGAACCGTCGGTGAGTCCGGTTCGACGGCGGAGCCGGTCGCGGCTGGCGATTCCCAGCCGGGCGTGGCTTCGTTCAGTTCACGGCCACCGCACTGCGTGCAGAAGACCGCTGCCGCGGGGACTTGGGCGCCACAGGTTGCACACACTTTGTCGGCCATGGATGGCTCCTTGGAGAGGTCGGAGACGGCGTCGCGCCGTCCATCGTGCCAGATTCGGCCGTCGGACCGGTGCCGATCAGTGTTGGCGGGGCCCGGGCACCCTGCGGAACTCGAACGGGGCCGAGGTCCGTCCCGGCACCACGTACCAGCATTCACCGGTTCCCGAGCCGGTCGCGATCGACAGGAACGTGTCGATCACCTCGTCGACCTCGAGGATCGGGAAGGACGAGTCGATGAGGAACTGGCGGATGTCGGCGATGATGCCGGTGTCGGCGAAGGATGGACACACCGCGTTGATCCGCACGCCCGATTCGGCGTACAGCTCGGCCAATGACCGGACCAGGGAGACCACCGCCGACTTGTTGGCACCGTAGAACGGGTCGAAGGGCACCGGGGTGAGGCCGGCCATCGACGCGCTCACGATGATCTGTCCGGACCCCTGGGCCAGCAGCGTGTCGATCGTGGCCTGAACTCCGAAGACCACGCCGTCCAGGTTGATCGCCATGGCCCGGCGGTAGGCCGACTCGTCGAATTCGGGTCCGAACACCGTGCCGCTCGGAATGCCCGCGTTCAGATGCACCAGATCGATGCGACCGTGGGCCTCGAGCGCGGCTGCGGCCAGCGCCCGGTTCGCGTGGAGCTCGCGCACGTCGGTCTCCACGAAGATCCCGTCGAGTTCGGCGGCCAACGCCTCGCCGCCGTCGGTGTCGACGTCGCCGAGGACGACGCTGCCACCCAGCGAGACGATGTTACGGGCCACCGCCGCCCCGATCCCGCTGGCCGCGCCGGTGATCACCGCGACCGTTCCGTCGAAGTCGATGGGCTCCATCAGGCCTCCATTTCGGGTGTCCCCATCCGCGTCGTCGCCGTCGCACGTCGCCGTGCGCGACCGCTCCGACGCACTGGAGGCGGCGACCGGAATCGAACCGGTGTAGAGGGCTTTGCAGGCCCTTGCCTAAGCCACTCGGCCACGCCGCCCGGTGGAGCATCCACCCTACCGCCCACCTCCGACAGCCTGGACATCGACCCGGACGGCGCCCGGGAGCCGGCTCAGTTTCCGGTGCCCGCCCGGTATCTGGCGTGGACGACGGCCAGAAAGCGCTCCACCGCGTCGACCGCGGCGAGGCTGCGGGGTGAGGCGAACACGTCGAACGCGTGCTGAGCTCCGGGAAGCTCGGCGTAGACCACCGGTTCGTCGGACGCCGCGCGCAGCAGTTCGACGAAGGACCGTGCCTGCTCCACGGGCACCAGGCAGTCGTTGGTGCCGTGGATCACCATGAACGGAGGCGGGTCGTGGTCGACCCAGCTCATCGACGAGGCCCGGTCCCACAGGCGCGGGTCGTCGGCCCGCGACACGCCCATCACCAGGCGGGTGAGCATGTCGTCCATGTCGGCACGGCCGGTGCCGTCGCGGTTGGTGAAGTCGTAGACCCCGTAGAAGGGCACCGCACAGGCGACCGAGGTGTCCGCTTCGGTGAATCCGGGCTGGAACTCGGGCTCGTTCGCGGTGAGCGCGGCGAGCGAGCACAGATGCCCGCCGGCGGATCCACCGCTGATCGCCACGAAGTCGGGGTCGCCGCCGAAGTCGGCGATGTTCGCCTTGATCCAGGCGAGTGCCCGCTTGACGTCGACGATGTGCGCCGGCCACTTGGCGCGGGGGCTCAGCCGGTAGTTGATCGACACGCACACCCAACCATGACCCGCCAGCCGTTCCATCAGCGGCATGCCCTGCTGGTCCTTGTTGCCGATGACCCAGGCGCCACCGTGGACCTGGAGCAGCACCGGCGCCCGGGAGCCGGGCTGCAGGTCGGGGCTCCGCCAGATGTCCAGCTCGTTGCGTCGCCCGAACTCACCGTAGGACTGGGTGGGGTCGTGCACCCAGCGGCGACGGGGCACGTCGGCAGGGCCCATCAGGAGCTTGCGACGGCGGACGCCCGGAAGCAGCCCGGGCGGGACTTCGACGTCCCGGACCGCGTCGCCGAGGCCGTCGGCGAGTGCCTCGTCGAACACCTCGCCTGCGTCCAGGCTCTTGCGCCACAACTCGAAGAGCCCGTACCACGAGGCAGCCGACACGCCCAGTCCCAACCAACCCGCCGGGCTCCGCAGCGCGCCCCGGCGGACCTGCCAGGCGGTGCTGGCCGCCTGCCAGGCAATGGTGTGCAGGGGCAACTCGCTGGTCAGCCACGAGGGGAAGAACGCGGCCACCCCGGTGCGCCCGTCGCGGGACAAGGGCCGGTGACCGTTGACGGTGTTCAACGCCCCGAGCAGCGCGCGGCTCAGGTATCGCTGCCCGGCCAACGCGGGGTCTCGACGCCGTCTCATGGCACTGCGGGTGCCTCGTCGGCCATCTCACGGAGACGGTTCTTGGCGACCTTGCCGATCGTCGCCTCGGGAAACGCGTCGACCACGTACACCGCCCGGGGGACCTTGAACGACGCCAGGTTCTGGGCGCAGTGGGCGATGATCCGATCGCCGAGCTCCTCGTCGGTACCTTCGGCGAAGGGCCCGCGCACCACGAAGGCCACCGGCACCATGTCGAGCATCTCGTGGGACTTCGCGACCACCGCGATGTCGTCCAGACCGGGGACCTGGCGGATGACGTCCTCGACCTCACGGGCCGACACGTTCTCTCCTCCCACCTTGAGCGCGTCCGAGTCGCGGTCGCAGTACACGAAGTTGCCCTCGTCACCCATTCGCACCAGATCGCCGGTGCGCAGCCAGCCGTCCTCGGTGAAGGCCGCCGCGTTGGCCTCGGGATTGTCGAAGTACTCCAGGAACAACTGGATGCCGCGGGTCCCCCGCACCCACAGCTCCCCGATCTCCCCGTGCGGAACCAGGGCTCCGGAGTCGGGATCGACGATCGCGAACTCGTAGCCCGGCGTCGGTTTCCCCATCGACATGTCCGGATACGACTCGTGCGGTCGAGTGGTCGTGGCGTGGGTGACCGTCTCGGTCATGCCCCACGATGCCGTCACGCGCATCTTCAACCAGTCCTCCAGCACCGGCATGACCAGCCCGAAGGCACCGACCTTCACGGTGTGGTCCGGGATCGGTTGGTCGGCAACCGCCTTGAACACGAACGGGATGAGCGAAAGGTGGGTGACCGAGTGCTTGGCGATCACCTCCCAGAAACGACTCGCCGAGAACTTCGGCTGCAACACCACGGTGCCGCCCACCCCCAACGTGGTCCAGATCGACCAGCTCTGGGCGTTGACGTGGAAGAAGGGCAGGTACACCAGGTACACGTCTTCGGGTCCCATGTCGACGTTGATCGGCCCCTGACGGGCCGCCCACAGGGCGTTGCCGTGGGTGTGCACCACCGCCTTGGGCCGGGACGTCGTGCCCGAGGTGAACAGGATCCCCGCGGGGGTCAGCGTGTCGAGGTGGACCTCGGGGAGGGAGGCCGGGTCGCCCTCGAGCGCGTCGAAGGGCTCGTGTCCGGGCAGGCCCGCCGCGGTGGGCGCCTCGCCGGAATCGTCCGCGGTGACCGCGGTGAAGCGCAACCCGTCACAGGCCTCTTCCACCAGGGCGGCATAGCGGGGTTGGGTGATCGCGGCCACCGCCCGGCTGTGGGATGCGAAATAGGCGACCTCCGCGGCCACGCTCTTGGTGTTGGTCGTGACGCCGACCGCGCCGAGTCGCGCACACGCGTACCAGGCGATCACCGCCTCGGGGCAGTTGTCGGCGTGGATGAGCACCTTGTCGCCGGCGGTGATGCCCCGCTGGAGAAGCCCGGCCGCGACCCGGTCGACCCGGTCGACGAACTGCGCGTAGGTCCAGGTGACGTCGGCACCCGAGCGGGGTTCCCAGATCAGGAACGGATGGTCTCCTCGGGTGCGAACCCAACGTCGGAGCATCCAGTCGATGTTCTGTCCCACGAACTGGAACCGGTCGACATCGGTCTGGTCCATCACGTCACCCCTGGTCGCGGTCGGTGCCCGCTGGTCGCGGCACCACCCATCATGGCCGATGGAACGACCCGAGACCTGACGAGGCGTCAGATCCGACCGCTCGAAGCCACGTTCCTCAGGATTCGGATTCGCCGGAGGACCACCAGCGACGGAGCCAGAGCCGGGCGATCACCACGTCGAGGACGAGCGCGAACACCGCGAACCAACCCAGGGGTGCGATCCGGGTGAACCACGAGGGCCACCCGAACCGTAGGAACGTGTCGCGCAGGGCCACGAACAGCACGACGTAGGCGCCGGCGACCAGCACACAGGCCGGCGCGCCGAAGGTGAGCAGCGGACGGAACCTGCGCGACCGCAGGCACACCAGCGCGACGGCTCCCACGATCGGCGCGGCCCACCACTCGACGAGCAGTCCGGCGACCGCAGCGGCGACCACCGTGGCGGTGAGCGCCACCTGCAGCGACGGCTTGGCCCCTCGGTACTCCATGGCGCGGCGCCAGTCGAAGGGCAGCGGCACACTGTCGCCCGGGCGACTTGTGCGGACCGGTCCGTCCTCGGCGGCCAGGGGGGCGAGGCGTCGGCGCAGCAGCGGACGGATCGCAAGAACCAGACACACCAGCAGGCCGATCACCGACGCGGCGAGCGCGACCCACACGACGCGTTGGGGCGTCCAGTTCAGCTCGATGTGCACGGTGCCGTCCGCGCCGGGTTGGATCTTCCAGCCATTGGCGAAGCCGTTGACCAGCTCGGAGGTGCCGATCTCGGTGCCGTCCACGGTGGCGACCCAGCCGTCGCTCTGGGACTGGGTGAGCACCAGCCAGAACTCGTCGTCGGCGCCGGTCACGCTCAGGTCATAGGACGTGCGGGTCTGATCCTCCACGGTGATCCCGGGTCCGGCCGACTCCGCGGGAGTCACCATCGCGCCGGTCGCCGGGTCCGCCGCGCCACCGGCTGCGGAGCGGAGCACGAGCTGGTCGATGTCGATTCCGGTGCTCGCACCCTCGGCGGTGAACAGGTTCCGGCGTCCCTGATCCATCGCGACACCCTCGGCGGCGTCGCCACAGGCCCGCACGGTCAGGTCCCGCCCGTCCAATGCGTCGCCCACGGTGCCCTCGATGCGCAACTCGACGGGCTCGCCGTCGACGAGCAGGTAATCCGCACGACATCCCCCGTGCAGTTCCTCATCAGCGGCGGGTTGGTCCACCGCAAGTCCATCGACACCCCATTCGACGATCGACACGGGCATCGGGACCGGGCTGTCGGAGTACCAGTCTCTGGTGAGTTGCTCGACCTGACCGGTGATGGTGAACCGGATCTTGGACCCGGTCATCTCCCGAGGCAGATCGACCCGGACCTGCGAGGTCGCACCGATCTCGTCGGAACCGGTCAACTCCGGAATCGGCACCTGCACCGATTCGCCGTCGACGGTCACGCGCAACCGGGTGGGGCGCGAATGATGCGGATCGGTGACCACGACCAGATCCAGATGGTCGAAGGTGACCTCGTCGGCGACGGCGTATTCGGCCCAGTCCCCCACCGAGGACTGGAATCCGGTGGTCCACCAGGTGTCCGCGTCGGTGTCGATCGCGGCGGTGGCCCGTCGGGCGGCGGACCCGGTGAGGTGGCGCTCTTCGGTCACGGTGACCCCGCCGGCCTCGGCGTCGGGGATGCCCAGTACGGCGTCGATCACCGCCGGGGCGGACCGCTGGGCCAGGTGCGCGGTCCCCGCCAGCGCGAACGACCGCGGCGTGGGCAGGGTCCAGGTGCGGACCAACGCCTGTTCGGGGTCACTGCGCAGCGCGTTGTACTGGTTGATCCGGTCGCGGGTCAGCACCACCGCGAGGGGATTGTCGAGGGAGTCGGCACCGGCGGCGTCCAACAGGTCGGTCGGCAGACGGACGTACTCGATGGCCCGGGGGGTGTCGGGTCCGAAACTCACGTTCGCCAGGCCCACCGACGAGGCGGTCTGGTAGATGTACTGGTGTCCCACGTTGTCGCCGGTGATCGTCAGCGTCGCCTGGGTGAAGTCCTGTTCGGGGAACTCGAAGGTCTGGCCCGGAGGTTCGCGGGACTCCTCGGTCAGCTCGAGGCTGGTGGTGAACCCGTTGTCGAGTGCCAGCTCGATCTGGGTGATCCACCGGTTGGGGCGGCCGATCTGGGGCTGCAACAACGTGATGTGATCGGCGGTGAGCCCCTCGGGGAAGGTGAGCACGAGCTTCTCGCCGCCCACCGGGCCGAACGCGGCGGTCGTCCAGGCCGAGTTGATGTCGTCGAGCCCCTCGACCGCGTCCACGGCAAAGGCGGCCCGCACGTCGGGAGTGAAGGTGACCGGGTTGCCGTAACTGGACGCCTCCGCGATGACGCCACCTTCCTGGAGCACCACGGTGCGGGTGGCGTCCCCGCCCGCGCCCTCGAAGATGTCGATCCGCTTGTTGGACGGGTCGTCCACCAGCGGCACCTGCCCCGGCATCTCGGTCTGACCGAAGGTGTCCTGGATCGTCCCCCACCGTTGACCGCGGCGCCGGTTCGTGTCGGTCAGGATCAACGACGCCCCCGACAGCTCGCTGCGCAGCTCCTCGGGGGACTCGACCATCGATCCGCTGTACCGGACCAGTTCGTGACCGGTGAGCAGCCCCGCTCCCGAGGCGTACACCAGACCGTGGCCGTCGCCGGCCAACAGCACCGGGGTGTCCGCCGAGGCGGTCCGGACGATGGAGGGTGCGTCCTCGACGGGTACCAGCGCGAGACGGGGCACATCGGGCATGGGGCCCATCCCGAGGGTCGCCTCGTCCTTCATCGGGAAGCGCCGAGAGGCCTCCTGGGGCGCGGTGCCGCCGAACACCTCGGGTTCTCCCAGGCCCGGCGCGGATCGCAGGATGTCCCAGACCTGGTTGGGGCGCACCGTGCCGTAGCGTGTCCAGGCCAGATCCGCAGAGCGCACGAACAGGTCCCCCACCGCCATGAACCGGGCCATCGGAGCGATCGCGGACGGCTGCAGCACGTACTGCTGCAGTGGGTCGTCCACCGCGTTCAGCAGGTTCGCGGTCGGGTAGGTCCCGTAGGGCACCTGCTCCCGGGCGATGAAGGGCCGGGAGGTCAGCCCGGGCAGCAGCGGATCGACCGACGAGACGATCTCGCCGTCCCACTTGTAGGACGTGAAGTTCGCTCCCGGCACCGCCCAGATCCGGGTGTCGTGGTCGCGTCCGTCGGCAGCGGCGGCCGCGTCGTGCCAGTACTCGGGAAGCGCGGAGGGCCTCGAGATACCCCGGGTGATGAACCAGCCGGTGAACAACGCCGGTTGGTTGACCAGTATCAGCAGAGCCACGAGCGCGCTCGCGGCGAACACCCGACGGTCCAGACCGCGGATCCACTTCATGGGCGAGGGAATCCCCCGGCGGCGGGTCGCCTCGTGGAGCGCGGTGATCCCCGCTCCCAGGAGCACTGCCAGACCCAGCGCCACCAGCGGTGTGGCCCGGGGCATCGAGCGCATCGCGCTGCCGGCCTGCGACGAGGACACGAACCATTTGAAGAACGACCCGACGACGGAGGGGTCGTCCCAGGGGTAGGCGCCGACGGCAAGGATCATGCCGATGAACACGAGCGCCACGAAGAACAGTCGCTCCCGGAACCGCGCGAACGCCGCGGCGACCAGGCTCAGAGCCGGCACCAGGAAACTCACCGCGAGCAACCACAGTGCCTCGGTGTAGTACTTGGCGGAATCGACGATCGGCAGCATCTTGTCGCTGCCGTAGAAGTACCAGTAGCCCAGGCCACGCAGGATCTCCGCCGGGCTCGACGCCTGGGCCACGGTCCGGGCGGTCTCGCTGTAGTCCAGAACGTTGATGCCATAGCGACTCTGGGCCCACAGCCCCGACATCCACCACAGCGAGGCGACGAGCGTCAGTGTGCCGATGCGTCCCAGGACCTTGAGGGCGTCGGACAGGCGGATCTCCCGGGTCAGCCAGACCGCGAAGGGCAGCCACAGCAGCGACGCGAACACCGAGAACACCAGCGACGAGGCGTTCACGCTTCCGGTGAGTTGGATCGTGATGGCATACAGCGCCGGATAGCGCCACCCGCGGTGCCTGACCGCCAGCATCACGAAGGCGAGCAACCAGGGCAGTCCGGTCCAGGGCAGCGCGATGACCGTGAACGCCGACGCGTAGTTCAGGAAGTACGGCGTGAACATGTACATCAGCGCCGCGACGATCACGCCCGGCCCGTGCCATCTGAGCGCCCGCAGCAGGTAGACCACCCCGGCCCCCGCGAAGAACACCACCGTCGACAGCCAGATCCGCTGGCCGATCCACACCGGGATCCCGAGCACGTCGATGAGCCAGTAGTAGGGCGCCACCGGAAACAGGTACCCGACCCCCTGATGGGGCACCGTGCCGCCGAAGACGTCCGGCTCCCACAGGAACGCCGAATCCGCCAGCATCCGGGACGGATCCAGATACAGGTAGACCTTGTTGTCGGCCGACACCACGCCGCGGCGCACCAGCAGCGGCGGAATGTAGGCGAGCGCGGCGAGCACCAGGTAGATGGTGCGACCCCCGACCCAGGAGGTGAGCCGACGTCGCATCCGCCCCGCCGGGGTCATCGCCAACGACCCGATCGACCCCGATTCCCCCAGGCCATCGCCTCGTCGGCCAGCGCCGAGAAGATGCCCACGGCCGTCCGGTTCCACGAAAATCGGCTCGCGTGCTCGATGGCGCCCTGCACCAGGCTTCGCCACCATTCGTCGTCGTGACAGATCCGGACGATCGCGTCGGCCATCTCACGCTCGTCGTCGACCAGCACGCCGCTGCGACCGTCGGCCACGGTGTCGATGTGGCCCACGACCCTGGTGGCGACCGCCGGTGTCCCACAGGCTGCCGCTTCGGTCAGGGTCAGGCCCCAGCCCTCGCGCACCGAGGCCGACGCCACCGCCCGCGCGCGTTGGTAGTGCTCGAGGAGCGCGTCGTTGCTCACGTGCCGGGTGAGGCTGATCCAGTCGCCCGCTCCCAACCGCTGGACCTGGGCTTCGATCCGTTCACGTTCGTAGCCGTCACCCACGATCGTGAGGGTCAGATCCGGCACGGTCCGTTTCGCCTCGGCCACGGCGCGGATGAGCATGTCGAAGCGCTTGACCGGTACCAGTCGCCCGACGGCCAGGATCTCGTTGGGCCGGTCGGCCAACGGGTCGGAGCCGGGGACGAAGCGGGCGCCGATGCCGTTGTGGACGACCTGGACCCGGTCGGGTCGGAGTCCCAGCCGTTCGATGATGTCGGCGCGGGATGATTCGGAGGGAGTCACCACTAGGGTGTCCCGGTAGAAGGGCGGGGCCCACTTCTCCTCGATGCGGTTGCCCAACCGTGCCGGTCCGGGAGGGAGCGCCATCCGCCACATCTCGGCGTGGACGTGATGGATGACCACGATCTTGGGGCTGCGGGTCCACAGCGGGCTCAGAAACGGCACGCCGTTCCAGATCTCGACCACGGCGTCTCGGGGTCCGTGGCTCCGGGTGATCTCGGCCAGCACCGCCCGGGGAAAGACCATGTAGCGACCGGCCTTGCGTACCACCTCGTAGCCGTCACGCATCGCGATGCGGGGGCGTCCCACCGCGTAGGAGGTCCGCATCAGGACCTCCACGCCGGCTTCGCTCCAGACCTTGGCGATCTCGTGGGCGTGCACCTCGGAGCCACCGGCTTCGGGGTCGTCGTAGTCACGCCAGGCCAGCAGGTGGACCCGACGAATCTCCGCTTCGGTCGCGCGCTGGGCCACCTCGGCGACCGCTTGCTCTCGTGTTGCTTCAGCCAATGGGGCTGCCTCGGTGTCGACAGAGAGGGATCACGGGTACGAATCAGGCAACGCCGGCCGTGGTTGGCCAGCGGCGAAACCGTAGCAGCACCCGCCCGACCCGCTCCGGTACGCCTGGGCCCGCACCGACCCTGATCAGGGACTTCCCGGCCGCTCGGGAACCTCGGTCGCGGCGGCGGGGTCGGGGGCGGGTTCGTGTTCGGACACGATGGTCCGCCGTCGCCACCCGGACCAGTCGGGGCGGCCGACCGGTGGAAGCCGCATGAGCGGGCGCTCGGCGACCCACCAGGCCCCCACCGAGACGGCGACGAGCAGGCTGACTCCGGCCACGATCCGCTGCAGGCTGCCCGCATCTGGCGGCAGCCAGCGGATGACCAGTCCGAACGCGAACAGGTGCCAGATGTAGAGGGTGAACGAGAACCGTCCGATGACCCGGAACACGTAGGAACCCAACAGGCGCGCCAGCCAACTCCCCGGGCGCAGGATCTCACTCACCGCAACACACGCGATCAGCACGGTGACGGGAATGAAGAACATGTACGCCAGCGGGCCTTTCAGTGGCACGGCGAGCACGATCACGACGAAGGCGAGCATCACCGGAACCGACAGGCGCTGGAAGAACCGTTCCGGGAGCAGCCGCTTCTTCCAGAGCACCAGCACCACGAACCCGACCACGAACGCGTCGAGACTGTTCTCGGGTCGCTGGTACACCGAGTTCACGGCGATCGTGCCCGTGGGGGTCCGGGCCACTTCCGGGCCCCCGTAGAAGTAGCGGAACTGCGCGTACCGCACCAGGTGCACCACCACGACCGTCACCGCTCCCAGGATCACGATGTGGACGGGGCGATCCAGACGCACCAGGCAGAACAGGATCAGGAACGGCAGCACCAGGTAGAGCTGCATGTCGACGCCGAGGCTCCACATCTGACCGGCATCGAAGGGAAGCTGGTAGCCGAAGGTGGGCACGAGGTTCGAGGTGAAGGTCAGGATCGTCAGCCCGCTCCACAGCTCGCCGAGGGTCCGACCGTAGGTGAACATCGGTTCGTCGTAATACGCCATCACCGCGAAGTGCACGACGACGTACAGCGCCACCGGGGTCCCCAGGCGCACGACCCGGCGTCGGGTGTAGTCCCAGAACCTGATCGACCCGTGGCGTTCCCAGTTCCGTAGCACGATGGCGCCGACCAGAAACCCGGACAGCACGAAGAACGCCGGCATGAGCCCGACGCCCTTGACCAGCGGCTCGCCGCCGAACTGCAACAGGTAGGACTCCGCGTGGGATGCGATCACCATGATCAGCAGCACGCTTCGCAGTCCCTCGAACGCGGGCTCGTAGCGAAGCTGGCGATCGTCGGACATGGACCGCAGCGACTCGGCGCTCCGCAGCTCGGCGACCCACTCACTGCCCGGGAGGCGACGACCCATGGTCAGGACTGCAACGGGAACAGGTGACGCGCCGTGCAGAGCACCGTGAGAGCCATCGGGCGAGAAGTGTAGTGGTGCGGCCCACCGCCGATGAGCCGGTAATCTGCCGGGCCTATGCATGCACCCGGGCAGCCCTCGGCGCCCCGTGACGCACCTCGAACAGTGTGGTACCGCTCGTTCGGATTCGGTGTCGCCGTGGTCGTCGCCGCTGCGCTGGTGATGCGGGTTCAGAACGTCGCCCGCAACAAGGTCGGCGCCAAGCTCTACGGCGACGCCTTCGACTACTACATGCAGGGCAAGAGCCTCGCCGAGGGCCTGGGCTTCACCCAGACCCTGGCGACGTTCCGGATCAACACCGACCTCCCGGCCGGCACGCTGGTGCCCACCGCGGCCCATCCCCCCGGCTTCACCGTGTTCCTCGCCGGGCTGCACAAGATCGGCCTGACCACCCCGTTGCAGCAGCGCTACGCCCTGTGTGTGCTCGGCACGCTGTCGGTGCTGGTCATCGTGCTCGCGGCTCGCCGGATCCTCGGTGAACGCAGCGCGCTGGTCGCCGGTGCGATCGCTGCGTTCTACCCCAACCTGTGGATCAGCGACGGGCTGCTCATGGCCGAGTCACTGTTCATCTTCGGATTCGCGCTCGGGATCCTGGGCACCTACACCTACCTGGAGGACCGGCGCTGGCAGTCCCTGGCCGTGGCCTCGGTGGGCTTCACCGTCGCGATGTCCACGCGCCCCGAACAGATCCTGCTGTTCGGGTTCGTCATCCTGCCCGCGGTGGTGGCCTGGCGGAGCGCCCCCTGGGCGCAGCGCATCCGGCACCTGGCCTTCGCCGCGGTCTTTCCACTGCTCATGCTGGTGCCCTGGACCCTCCACAACGCCACCCGGTTCTCCAAGCCGGTGCTGTTCACCACCGGTGCGGGCCAGACGATGCTCCAGGGCAACTGCTCCAACACCTATTCGGGCAAGCTGCTGGGTTCCTACTCGTACCACTGCATGTTGAGTCATCTGCCACCCAAACCCGCGCGGGGCGAAGTGCCCGACGAATCGGTCGCCGACGCCCACTACCGGGAGCTGGCCTTCACCTACATGCGGCACAACCGTGCCGAGCTGCCCAAGGTGGTCGCCGCCCGAGAGGGTCGGCTTTGGGGCGTCTTCCGCCCCGGCCAGCAGAACATCGCCGACCACTTCATCGAACGTCGGGGTTCTCTGGCGCTGGTGGAGTGGACCCAGCGGATCTACTGGGTGCTGGGCGCGCTCGCGCTGGTGGGCATCTGGCGGTTCCGGGTCGAGGGGATCCGTCTCTACCCGTTGCTGGCGGAGGTCGGGATCACCGCGCTGGCCACGGCGGTCACCTTCGGCAACACCCGCTACCGGGCGGGCGTCGAGGTGTGCATCGTGCTACTGGCCACGGCCGCGCTCCGCTTCTTCTGGCGGTCCTGGCGTCGACGGCGCGTCGGAGACGGCGTCGATCCGGGCGCGGAGCAGCGCGATCTCCTCGGCGAGGATCCGGGTGCGCTCCTCGGCGCGGGACAACTCCCAGGAGAACTGCACGACGATGAGGAACAGCACCCCAACGGCGATGGCCAGGAACGTCGCCGGGGGGTAGTAGATCCCGAGCAGGCGACTCAGACGCTCCAGGAGTGAGGGGAACGCCACCAGCACCACGATCACGGAGCTTGCGGCGAGCCAGAGCACGGTGTACTTGCTCTGCAGTTGGGAGCGGCGCACCATGCGCACCACGAAGGCCAGGCCGGCCAGCGTGATCAGGGTGATGGCGACGTGGGCCCGGGTGCTCATGCTGCCGTCGGTCACCGGTACGGCATCGGCGAGAACCTCGATCATGCCGGCGCCTCCCGGGTGCGGCGGTGGGCTTTGACCACGAGCATCAACATCACCCGCAGATAGTGGTACACCAGGCGGAACCTGAGGGTCGAGGCTTCTCCGGCAGTTCGGGAATGCATCCGCACCGGTACCTCCACGACCCGGAAATCGGCGTACACCGCCAGCAACAGCGCCTCCACCGACTCCATGTACTCGGAGGGGTAGTGCTCGGCGAAGTAGGCCAGCATCGGCGCGGAGAACGCCCGGAACCCCGAAGAGGTGTCGGTGATCGTCTGACGCGACAGGGCCTTCACCACCAGCCGCAGCAGCCCCATGGCCTTGCCTCGGGCCCAGCTCACCGCATAGGCACCCGAACCCTCCGCGAAGCGGCTGCCGACCACCAGATCGGCGCCGTCATCCAGAGGCCGCAACAACGCGGCCAACGCCTCGGAGTCGTGCTGGCCGTCCGCGTCGAACTGCACGGCCCGCTCGTAGCCGGCCGCGACCGCGTAGCGGAATCCGCACCGAAGTGCGCCGCCGATCCCGAGGTTGAAGGGCAGGGGAAGCACCCGGGCACCGCCGTCGCGCGCGACCTGGGCGGTGCGGTCCTCCGACCCGTCGTCGATCACGACCACGTCGAAGCCTTCGAGGGACCGCAGCGACTCGAGCACCGCGGGGAGCGCCAGCTCTTCGTTGTACGCCGGGATGATGACGAGGGTGTTGATGGGTCTGTCCGAGGTGTGCAGAAGCAGGAACTGTCAGGGAGCGTACCTTGCCCACCCATCGGGCGAGGCCCGGTCTCAGAGGTCGTCGGGGTCCTCGGCTACTGTGACGGCACGCCGTAGCAGCGCCGGTCGGACCGGTGGTTCTGGCTGGGCGAAATCGCCGATGGACAACGCGCCGCGCCAACCCGAACGAGCCAGCAGGTCGTCTCCGAACTGGGACCGCACCGACGCGCTCGCGCTCGGGATCATCTTCGTGGTGATCGCCATTCCCCTACGCGGGCTGCTCCGCGACCACGGCGCCGCGATGGAAGAGGGCTTCATGCTCGTCTTCCCCGAGCAGGTGATGCTCGGCCGGGTCCCGAACCTGGACTTCCTCCACCTGTACGGCCCGGGCAGCCTGTGGGTGCTGGCCGGGGTCTACAAGATCTTCGGGGTCTCCCTGGCGACCGAGCGGTGGTTCGGCCTGCTCCAGCACGTGGGCATCATCCTCGGCCTGTACTGGGTGCTGCGGCGGTGGGGTCGGCCCATCGCCCTACTGGGCGCGCTCAGCGCGATCCTCATCAACCTCAACTCCACCGGGCTGTCGGCCCTCGCCTGGAACGGCGCGATCGCGTTCGGGATCTGGGCGGTGTGGGCGCTCCTGCTGGCTCGGGAGACGGGCCGCACCCGATGGCTGGTGCTGTCGGGCCTGCTGATCTCGATGGCGCTGCTGTACCGACCCGATGTGATCGTGGCGGTGACCCTGGCGGCCGGCGTGGCGTTGTGGCCGCTGCGTTGGCGTCGCCTGATCCCCTTCTTCGGGGGGCTCGGCCTCGCCGTGGTCGGCTACGTGGTCCACGCGGCGATGGCCGGGCCGCTGAACGCGTTCGAAGGCATGTTCACCGATCCGGTGTTCACCCTGCGCGAGGGGCGCACCCTGCCCATGCCCCCGGTCTGGGACCACCTGGTGGGCTACTTCCAGAAGGCCGCCGTGCTACGAACCGTGGGCTGGCCCTTCCCCCACATCGGCATGTCCCAGCAACTCTGGTTCTGGTTCTGGATCACGGTGTTCGCCCCGCTGGTGGTCATCAGCGTGGCGCTGTGGGCCCGGAAGCGACACCCGGAAGGACGCCGCCCTGTGGCACTGCTGGTGCTGGGGGTCTTCGGGCTGGGGATCATCCCCCAGGCGTTGCAACGGGCGGACCAGACCCACCTCGCCTGGGTGGGGGTCGTCACGATCACCGCGCTGCCCGCCGCCGTGGCCCAGTTCTTCGCGCTCCGGCCGGCCAGACGCCCCCGCTGGGCGCACCTGCGCGCCCCGGTGACCGTGGCGCTGTGCGCGTTGGTGTTCTTCACCGTGATCACCCCCCAGTACACGGTCCGTGCCTACAACGACGTGGCCCTTCAGTCGATCGGTCGCAACGTCATCGGCTTTCCCATCGAACGCAACGGTCGCAACTTCTACGTACCCAGCCCCAGCATCGCCCACTCCGCCCAGGCGCTGATCGAGACCTTCGACGCGCTGGAGCCCGAGGACGGCGAGCGGCTCTTCGTGGGCCCCGCCGACCTGCGCTACACCCCCTACACCGACGCGTTCTTCTACTACCTGTATCCGGAACTGGACCCGGCCACGTACTACATCGAGATGGACCCGTTCGACTCGGGTCCGGAGACGCGCTTGGCCGCGGATGTGAACTCCGCGGACTGGGTGATCCTCACCAACGTGTGGAACGCCTGGATCGAACCCAACAACTCGATGGCGCCCGGGTCCAACGTGCCCAACGAGATCATCGAACGCGACTTCTGTCTGGTCGGAAGCTGGGGCCTGATCCCGGACTACTGGGACAACGAGCTGCCCATGTACCAGCTTCTCGAACGTTGCAAGCCGCGCAAGCCGCTGTGATCGGGGTGCGCCGGTGACCGGCGAGAGCACCGCGCCGGCGACGGCGGAGCAGGACCGGAGTCCGGCCCTGGTCACCACCCGCGACCGCCCCCATTTTCCCGGCCTCGAGGGAATGCGGGCGGTGGCCGCATCGCTGGTCGTGCTGACCCACGCCACGTTCATCGCGGGAGACGAGCGCAGCGGGTTCCTCGCCCAGCCGGGTCGCTTCGGCGACGCCGGGGTGGCGATCTTCTTCACCCTGTCGGGTTTCCTGCTGTACCGCCCCTTCGTCGCCGCCCACCTCGACGGCCGCCCCCAGATGCCGGCTCTCGCCTTCTGGTGGCGGCGCATCCTGCGGATCTTCCCGTGCTACTGGTTGGCGCTCACGGTGCTGTGGGGCATCCACACCTTCGAGCCGTTCGGGTTCGTAATGGGGTTCGATCTGGGGCCGGACTGGTGGAAGTACTACCTGTTGTTGCAGATCTACGTGCCCGAACTGGGCCAGGGCGGCATCGCGCAGGCCTGGTCGATCTCGACCGAGATCAGCTTCTATCTGCTGCTTCCTCTCTGGGCCCTGCTGATCCGCGCGCTGTCGCGGCGGCGCCCCACGTCGTTCCGTCTGGAGATGGTCGGCATCGGCGTCCTGTTCGCGATCGGGTACCTGTCGCGCTGGTGGTTCAGCCACTACACGGCCCTGGCGGTCCCCCGGATCCCGGGCCTGCTTCCCGACGGTGTCACCTGGCGGGCGGTGTCGTTCACCTGGCTCCCCAACCAGATCGACTTCTTCGCCATCGGCATGGCGGTGGCCGCCCTGCACGCCTGGGCCAGCCGCGAAGGCCGCCTCGAGCGGCTCGGACGATTCACCCGGTGGCCGACGCTGTGGTGGCTCGCCGCGTTCGGGGTGTACCTGATCATCACCTACGTGCTGGGAGACAACACCGCGGACTACAAGAGCGGCTACTGGCAGGCACGTTCGGTGCTCTACGGCCTGCTCGGGCTGACCATGATCGTGCCGCTGGTCTTCGGCGACCAGACCAGAGGTCTGATCCGGCGCTTCGTCACCTGGAAGCCGATCTGGTGGGTGGGGGTCGTCTCCTACGGCTTCTACCTGTGGCACCTGAGCCTGATGGAACGGCTGGTCACCATGCCCAGCGCCTTCGGGGGGCCTCCCAAGTGGACCGGCATCGGGAGCTGGCGACTCACCGACGCGAACGTGTGGGGCCTCATCGTCGGCGGGTTCGTGCTCGGACTCGCCGTTGCCGCAATGAGCTGGTATCTGGTGGAGAAGCCCTTGATGCGGTTCAAGGGGCTGGTCACCGGGCGCCTCATCCCAGGCCGCTTCCGCCGGGACGACGCCGCCTCCGACGTCAGCGCTTCTCGAGGATCAACACCAGATTCCAGGTGACGACCTCGCGCACGCCGGGAACCTCGACCACCCAGCGGGCCCACCAGGGGTGATACCGCGGCACCGCCCGGATCAGGCGGGCGTCGGTGGCTTCCCGGGCCCACCGCAGCGCGTCGCCCACCGAGACCGCGAACAACGAGACGCCGAACCGGTTCTTGGCCGGTGTTCCGGTGCGGGTCTCGTAGCGCCGCGCGGCCTGCTCGCCTCCCAGGTAGTGCCAGGGGGAGGTTTCATGGCCTCCCCAGGGCGACAGCCAGTTCGTGAACGACAGGTACACGATGCCCCCGGGTCGGGTCACCCGGACCATCTCGTCGGCCATCATCCAGGGGTCCGGCACGTGCTCGAGCACGTTGGAGGAGAAGGTGATGTCGAAGGATCCGTCCGCGAAGGGCATCTCCATGGCGCTGGCGATCGCGATGCCCGTGGGCGGTTCGCCCCGCCAGGTCAGCTCACCGTGGTCGTACTCGATCCCGTAACAGGTGGCGCCGGCAGTGCGCATCGCGCGGGTCATGTACCCCGCCCCGGTACCCACGTCGAGGGCGACCGACCCGGCGGGTTCGATGTGGTCCCGGATCTGGTCGACCATGTCGGCGGCGAGCATGTCGTAGAAGCCGTCCGGGTCGGTCTGTTCGGTGCGGAAGCCCTTCAACAGCCGGATCGATCGGGCCAGCGTCGCGCGGGAGTCGCGACCGGGAGAGTCTGTTCGCACCATCGTGGCGACGATAGTCGTGGCACCCGGCTGCGCCCGGAAGCGCCCGGCCACCTCCGAGTGGTGAACACCGGTGTACCCGGACACGTGTAGGGTCCGCCGGATGAACAACGGGATGCTCCGCCGATGCCGAGTCCTGGTCGCCGTGGTCCTGGTGGCGGCGACGGCACTCGCCTCGCCCACGGGCGCGACGCCCACCGTTGGAGCTGCTCCGGCGTACGTGGAGTTCACCGGAACCGTCGACGAGTTCTACCAGGTTCCCGACCCGTTGCCCCCGGGTGCACCTGGCGAGTTGATCCGTGTCCAGCCGATCTCCTCCGACGCCGCCCGGACCACCGTGCGGATCATGTACCACTCGGTGGACGGCGCCGGCCAGGACCGGGCGGTGACGGGCAAGATCACCTACCCGAACGCGCCCGCCCCGACCGGGGGATGGCCGGTGATGACGATCGCCAACGGCACCATCGGACTGGGTTCCCAGTGCGCTCTCAGCCGCCACGACTCCTCGGTGTACGACTTCGGCATCGGGGGCGTCGCCGTGGCATCGGACTACATCGGTACCGGCCCACCCGACGAGGTCCAGGCGTACCTGGGCCGGGCCAGCGAGGCGCACAGCGTGCTCGACGCCGTGCGCGCCGCCCAGAACCTGGCCGCGACCGGCGCCGGCTCCGAGGTGGTCGTCCTGGGTGGGTCCCAGGGTGGGCACGGAGCGTTGGCCACCAACGAACTGGCGGCGTCCTACGCCCCCGAGCTCGACGTCCGGGGCACGGTTTCGTTGGCGCCGGCAGCCGTGTTCGACCGCACCTACGGTCCGCTGGACGAGGTCGTGACCACGGTGATCACGGCGATGGGGCTGGTGGCGCTCGCGTCCGAGCACCCCGAGATCGTCCTGTCGGACTACGCAGGCCCCGCGGGCCTGGCGGCGCTCGATCAGATCCGCACCCAGTGCCGGAACGACATCATCGGCACCGTGCTGGGGGTGCCCGGCGGCATCTTCACCAACGATCCCCGCGACACCGAGCCGGCGAAGTCGATCATGATGGCCAACGACGTGGGCCATGTCGCCGCCCCCTCGCCGGTGCTGTTGATCCAGGGCACCGCGGACGACCTGGTGTCGCCACTGCGCACCGACGATCTGTTCGCCCGGATGTGTGACGCCGGGCAGGTCACCGAGTACGTGATCGTGCCGGGGGCGACCCACGACGACGTGACCCAGCTCTCGATGGACCAGATCCAGCCGTGGCTCGCGGATCGGCTCGCGGGGCTCGCACCGACCGACGACTGCGCGGCCGCTCCCCCACCCACCAATTCGACGGTTCCGACGACCACGGTCCCGTCCTCGGTGACCCCCACCAGTGTCGAGTCCACGACCACGACCACCGATCCTGCCCCGGACCCGACCACGACGCAGATCGCCGGTGCGACCACCGCTCCGGAGGGCCACGGACCCCAGCGTCCCGACCCGACGTCCGGTGAACTGGCCGCGACCGGATCGGCCCTCGGTGCGCTGGGCGCCGCGGCCGCCGGTCTCGTGGCCGCCGGGGTCGTCCTGGTCGCCGCGGCGCGGCGTCGCTTCAGCCGACCGGGATGACCTGACCGTCCGAGCCCAGGACGACCACGCCGTCGAAGTGTTCGGCGGCCAGGTCGCACCACTCCTGTTCCGAGCCGGGCGCGGGCGCCGGCACCATGTGGGTCATCACCAGCGTGCCCACCCCGGCACGGGCCGCGGTCTGGGCGGCGGAGCTCACCGAGGAGTGGTAGTCGAGGATGTCGGTGAAGCGCTGGTAGCCGATCGGTCGGATGAGGTCGTCGCGCACCACCGTCTGGACGAACACGTCGGCGTCACGGCACAGCTCGTCCAGGGTGGCACAGGCGATGCCGTCACCTCCGAGCACCACCACCGCGCCGCGATGCTCCACCCGGTAGCCCACGGTGGGTTCCACCGGCCGGTGGTCGGTGCGGCCCACCGACACCTGGAGGTCCCCGATGGTGAGGGCGGCTCCGGGTTCGATCTCGTGCACCTGCAGGTCGGGAGGACCGGTGAGGTCCTCGTGGTGAGCGAGTCGGTAGGACACGTCCGGCGCCAGCATCGCCGTCATCCCCTCCACCACTGCCCGGGTCCCGGGCGGTCCGTACACGGCGAGGGGCCGCGCCTCGGGCGCGGTCACCCAGGCGGTGGTGACCACGTCGTTGAGGTCACAGATGTGGTCGCTGTGCAGGTGGGTGAGCAGCACCGCGTCGATGCCGGCAGCGGGCACCCCTGCCGCGGCGAGGCGTAGCAGCACGCCGCGCCCGGCGTCCACGAGCACGACGGTGTCGTCGGTCTGGATCAGGGTGGCAGGACCGGCTCGGTGAGGGTCCGGGATCGGGCTTCCGGTACCCAGCAGGGTGACGCGCAGATTCGGCATGGGCGCACGCTAGATACTGCGAGGTCGACCGTCAATAGTTACGATGGGGTGGCTCACGAGAAGGCCAGACCCTCGAAGTCACCCGAGGAACGCCACGCGGCGATGTGATCGAAGAACGCCACCGGCCCCTGGGGGTGGCCGCCGGCCATGATCCCGTCACGGATCTCGATCTCCTGGCCCTCGTTGTTGTAGTAGCCAGGGGTGCAGTCGGGGCCTCCCAGGATCCCCGAGGTGTTGGTCGTGACCAGCTCCACCCAGGCGTCTTCGGCCTCTTCGGTGACCTCCACGGTGGTCGCACCGGTCGTCTCGGCGTGTTCGACGATGCGCGACACGGTCGTCGCGGCATCGGTGAGGTTGTGGGTGATGTTCGAGATCAGGTTCGCGCCCTGGCTCATCCCGATGATGAACAGGTTCGGAAAACCGTGGACATGGTTGCCGTGCAGGGTGCGCATGCCCGCTTCCCAGTGCTCCGACAGGCGCCTGCCGTTGCGCCCGGTCACGTCGAACCCCCAGCGGCGCTGGGTCCGGGTGCCGACCTCGAAGCCGGTGGCGAACACGAGCAGGTCGACCTCGTGGTGTCGGTCCCCCACCCACACACCGGTCTCGTCGATGGCCCGCACACCCTGGCCGTCGGTGTCGATCAGGTGCACGTTGGGGCGGTTGTAGGTCTGGAGGTACTCGTCGTGGAAGCAGGGTCGCTTGCAGAGCTGCCGGTACCAGGGCTTGAGCGCCTCGGCGGTCTCGGGGTCCTCCACGATCGCGTCGACCCGGGCCCGGATCTCGTTCATCTTCTCGTCGTCGGATTCCTCATAGGCCCGCCGGAGCAGCTCGCCGAAGTCGTCGGGTTCGGCACCGGCGCCGACCATGTCGACGACGCGGTCGCGGATCCGCTTGGCGATGTCGGTCCAGCCGTCCTGGACCAGGTCCACGTCGGTGAACCCGCCGGTCTGCAGGATCGTGAAGTTGCGTCGCCACTCCTCCTGCCAGCCCGGCTGCAGGGTCGCGAACCACTCCGGGTCGAGCGGACGGTTGTTGCGTTCGTCGATCGCGGACGGGGTGCGCTGGAACACGTACAGGGTCTGTGCGTCGCGTCCCAGCGCGGGGATGCACTGGACCGCGGTGGCGCCGGTGCCGACGATGCCCACGCGCTTGTCGGCCAGCTCGACCATCGGGGCGCCCTCGGGGTCACCACCGGTGATGGCGTAGTTCCAGCGGCTCGCCAGGAACATGTCGCCCTCGAACTGGTCGAGGCCCGGGATCCCGGGGAGCTTGGGCCGGTCCAGGGGCCCCATGCCCAGGGTCACGTACCGGGCGCGCAACTCGTCGCCACGGTCGGTGTGCACGATCCAGCGGGCGGCCTCGGCGTCCCAGGACATCGCGGTCACCGAGGTCGAGAACAGGGCGCCGTCGTAGAGCCCGTAGTGCTTGGCGATGCGCTGGGCGTGGGCCTGGTTCTCGGTGCCGTAGGTGTACTTGCGCGACGGCATGTAACCGGTCTCCTCGAGCAGCGGCAGGTACACCATCGAGGCGGTGTCGCACATGGCGCCCGGGTAGCGGTTCCAGTACCAGACCCCGCCCACGTCTCCGGCCTTGTCGATCAGGGTGATGCGCTCCAGGCCGGCCTCGCGCAACGCGGCCGCGGTCACCAGGCTGCCGAATCCGGCGCCGACGCAGACCGCGTCGACCTCCTCGTGGCGGGGCGGCCGGTCGCCGACCGGGGTGTAGGGGTCGGCGGCGAGGTCGGCGAAGCGTCCGGTGACCTCGATGTACTGGTCGTTCCCGTCGGGCCTGAGCCGCTTGTCCCGTTCGGCCCGGTACCGCTCCCGCAGAGCCTGGTGGTCGATGTCGGCGCTCATGTCGATCGTTGCGTTCCCCTGGTCTCGAGTCGCGCCCGCGTCGCGGTGGCTGAGCCGATGCTCACCCATTCTTGACCCGCCGGTCAAGTGGCGTCGGCCACAGCGCTCCCGGACCTGCGGCTCTCTAGACTCACGGGTTGGTTCGTTCGCGTCCACGAATGGGGGCAGCACAGGCGTGGCCAGGCTCGAGGTCCTTTCCATCCCGATCTACTTCGTGACCATGGGCGCCGAGTACGCGCACCATCGTCGCCGCGCCGAGCGGGGCATCGAGTCGGCCGGCAACTACGAGCTGCGCGACACCCTCACCAGCCTCACGATGGGCACGCTGAGCCTGGTCGTGCCGCTGGTGTCGCCCCGGTTCATCGACCCCATCACCCCCGGAAAGGGTCGCTACGGGCGCTACCTGGTGGGCGGCACGATCGCCGCGATCGCCGCCACCAGCGCCGCGGACGCCTACCTGCGCCGCACCGAGGACGTCGAGGATTCCGGGGGCGACGCCGCTCCGGGTCCGGGCGCGGATGCAGCGTCAGGCGCGACGCCGGTGGCGAATCGGCGGCGTCGGGTGCCGCGCCGCTGGCGGCGTCTGGCCCGCAAGGTGGCCCGCGTCGGCGGGGTCGCGTCGATCGCGGGAGGCGTGGTGACCGCGACGACCACCTGGGCGAACCTGATCAAGCCGCACCGGATGTGGCGCAACCGGGTCCTGCCGGATCTGGGAACCGGGGTGCTGGGTTGGGCCGTGGCCCTGGTGGGCTGGGACTTCATCTACTACCTGAACCACCGGTTGTGGCACTCGACCCGCTTCATGTGGGCCAATCACGTGATGCACCACTCCAGTGAGCGCTACAACCTGTCGACCGCGCTCCGCCAGGCCACCACCGATCCGCTGCTGCTGCCCGTGCCCTACACGGGCTTGAGCCTGCTGGGGGTCCGCCCCGAGCTCGTCGCCACCTCGCGGTCGTTGAACCTGCTGTACCAGTACTGGATCCACACCGACGCGATCGACCGCCTGGGGCCCTTCGAGGAGTTCGCCAACACCCCCTCGCACCACCGGGTCCACCACGGTTCGGACCAGCGCTACATCGACCGCAACCACGGCGGCATCCTCATCGTGTTCGACCGCCTGCTCGGCACGTTCACCCGCGAGGACACCACCCCCACCTACGGGCTCACCAAGAACATCGAGACCTTCAACCCACTGCGGGTCATCACCCACGAGTACGCCGACATCCTGCGCGACGTCGCCGACTCGGACAACTGGACCGACCGGCTCTCGTTCACGTTCCGGGGACCGGGGTGGGCCTATGAGCGGCACCGCCGCGCCACCACCGGGGACCCGGTGGGGGTCGGCGGCTAGCCGGCGGTCACGTCGAGGGCCCGAGCCGCTCGCGGACCGCCGGCACGACCCCGGTGGCGAACCGGTCGAGCTGGTCCTCGCCCTCGCCCCAGAACACGAAGGTGTCGAAGCCGAGGTCGTCGACGAGCCCGACGATCTGATCGGCCCACTGGTCGACCGGGCCCGCGAAGGGTCCGTTGCTGGACCCGGTGGTGACCGTGCCGTTGATGTTGAGGATCCGCCGCACGTCGCGCCGATCCCGTCCCGCGGCGTCGATCGCGTCGTCGAGACGGGCCGACATGGTCTTGATGACGTCGAGATCACCCTGGAACGACGGCACCCAGCCGTCCGCCACCCGCCCGGCGAGCGCGAGCGCCCGGGGGCCGTAGACCCCGAGCCAGATCCCGATCGGTCGGCTCGGCACGGGGCCGGAGTGGGCCCCGCCGAGGCGGTAGTGCTCACCGTCGAAGCGGAGGTTGCGCTCGCCGCTCCACACCTTTCGGATCACCGTGATCGCCTCTTCCAGGGCGTCCAGTGATTCGCCGGGGCTGCGACGGGGCCCGCCGTAGGCCTCGATGGCGTCCCAGAAGGCCCCGGCACCGAGGCCGAGGTCGAAGCGTCCGCCGCTGAGCAGATCGATCGTGGCGGCGGTCTTGGCCATGACCGAAGGTGGACGCAGCGGCAGGTTCGCCACATCCGGAAAGATGCCGATGGTCTCGGTGGACGCGGCGATCATCGCCATCAACGACCAGCTCTCCACATAGCGCCGCTGGTAGGGATGGTCCTGGATCCCGATGTAGTCCAGGCCGAGCTCTTCGGCCCGACGGGCGGTCTCGATCAGCGGATCGGCGGCGTTGGGGACGAGGAAGTACCCGAAACGGGGGCCGGTGGAAGCGGTCATGGGGTGCGGTCCCTTTCCGCGGCGCCGTCGTTGCGAGCGCCGCTCGCTCGGTTCGGACCCTATCGTCGCCTCCGGCCGGCGTGGGGCTCAGTGGGGCCCGGTGGCGACGTAGACGGTGTTCGTCGAGGTGCCCCCGGTGTAGGGGTTGGCGAAGGGCACCACCGTGGCTTCGGCGTCGGTGAACACCGAGGCCAGGACGTCGACGAACGCGGGGTCCGGTGCCGCGTCGGACCACACCGCCACCACCCCGTCGTGGTGGAGCACTTGGGCGAGGCGGCTCAGCCCATCGGCGGTGTAGAAGCCGGCGTGGGACGGGTCCAGCACCCACGCCGGGGAGTGGTCGATGTCGACGAGGACCGCGTCGACTTCGGCGGGCACGTCCGGTCCGAACCCCTGCCCGGCGCGCACGAGTTCGAAGAAGTCCCCGTGGAGCAGCGCGCAACGCGGGTCGGAGGTCAACGCCTCGGCGACGGGCAGGAGCCCGCGGCGATGCCAGGAGATGACCGCGGACAACGCTTCGACGACATGCAGGCTGCGCACCCGGTCATCGCCCAGGACCGCCTGGGCGGTGTAGCCCAGGCCGAGCCCGCCCACCACCACATCCAGGTCGGTGCCCTCCAGGGCTGCGAGTCCCAGGTCCGCGAGCGCGATCTCGGCGACGGTGAACAACGACGACATCAAAAACTCGTCGTCCAACTTGGCCTCGTACAGCTCGACGTGCAGCGCCGGGTCCTCACGCCGTCGCAGGCTGATCTCCCCCATCGGCGTCGACTGCCGATCCAGCTCCTCGAAGAGCGCCGCCACGGCTCAGCCGCCGCGTGACGCATGGCCACGGATCATGGGCGAACCCGAGCGTCGGCGGGAGGGTCCTCGACGTCGGGGACCACGACCACGGGACAGGTCGCCGCTCTGACCACGGCGGTGCTCACCGATCCCAGCAGCATGCCGCGCACCGCGCCCAGCCCCCGGGAGCCGACCACCAACAGCGCGGCGCCGTCGGCGGCTTCGAGCAGCGTCGGAGCTCCGGCCCCCATCACCACGTGGCGTTCCACCCGCACCTCTTCGGACACCTCGACCTTCTCGATCGCCGCGTCGAGGGTCGCCCGGGCCTGAGCCTGAGGCGTCTCGAGGTCCACGGCGAACGCGGAGCCCGGGTTGGCCGAAGCCACCGTGTCGTCGGCCCAGGCATGGACCACGGCGAGGGTCGCCTGTCGGAGCCGAGCCTCGGCGACCGCCCAGCGCAGCGCGACCAGCGAGCTGGATGAGCCGTCGACGCCGACCACGATGCGTTGGAACTCGGGGGTGGGGGTCATGGGCGGTCCTCTGGCGCGCGCGGATCAGTGGGAGGAGGTGAGGTGGCCGGTCATCCGGTCGTGGAGTTCGGCGCTGTGCCGGTTGAGGCCGACCAGCTCGGCGTCGATTCCGTGCGCCGCGAACTTGGCGACCACCGCGTCGAGCGCGGCCACCGCCGATGTGTCCCAGATGTGGGCGTCGGTGAGGTCGATCACCGCTCGGTCGATGCATTCGGTGTAGTCGAACAGATGCAACAGTTCGTTCGTCGAGGCGAAGAACAGTTCGCCGGTGACGTGGTAGACGCGGGTCCGTCCGTCGTCGGGGTCCACCACGCTGGTCACGTCGGCCACGTGCGCGACCCGACGGGCGAAGAAGATGGCCGCCAGCAGCACGCCCCCGGCGACGCCGAGCGCGAGGTTGCCCGTGGGCACGACGATGGCGACGGTGACGACCATCACCGCGGTCTCGGTGCGGGGCGCTCGACGGAGCTGGGAGATCCTGATGCTGTTCCAGTCGAAGGTCCCCACCGCGACCATGATCATCACCGCGACGAGCGCGGCCATGGGGATGGCGGCGATGAGGTCACCGAAGGCGAAGATGCCAAGGACCAGAAACACCCCGGCCGACAGCGTGGACAGCCGGGTGCGTCCGCCGTTCTTCACGTTGATCATCGACTGGCCGATCATGGCGCAGCCGGCCATGCCGCCGAGGAAGCCGGTCGCGACGTTGGCGACCCCCTGTCCGCGGGCTTCGCGGTCCTTGTCCGACCGCGAATCGGTGAGGTCGTCGATGAGCTGGGCGGTGAGCAGCGACTCCAGCAGGCCGACGAATGCCAGGGTCACCGCATAGGGGGCGATGATCCGGAGGGTCTCCAGATCGAAGGGCACCCCGGGAAGGGCCACCCAGGGCAACGCGTCTGGCAGGTCTCCCATGTCGCCGACGGTGGGTACGGTGACCCCGACCAGGGCGGCGCCGACGCCGAGCACGACGATCGCAACGAGGGGTGCGGGAACCGCGGTGGTCAGTCGGGGCAGGCCGACCATGATCGCGATGCCGAGGCCGACCATGACGTACACGGCGGTTCCGAGGCCCACGAAGTGGTCGAGCTGGGCGAGAAAGATCAGGATCGCCAGGGCATTGACGAATCCCACCATCACGGTTCGGGGCACGAACCGCATGAGCCGGCCGACACCGAGCGCGCCGAGGGCGACCTGGACGATCCCGGCGCCGATGGTGGCGGCGAACAGGTATTCGACCCCGTGGTCCCGGACCAGGCTCACCACCACCAGGGCCATCGCACCCGTGGCGGCCGAGATCATGGCGCGGCGCCCACCGGCGAACGCGATGATGATCGCGATCGAAAACGAGGCGTAGAGCCCGACCTTGGGATCCACGCCGGCGATGATCGAGAACGAGATCGCCTCGGGCACCAGAGCGAGCGCCACCACCAGACCGGCGAGCAGTTCGGTCTTGGGACGGCCGACCCACTCGGCACGGAACCGGGCGCGTCGGTCGGGGTGGTCGATGGCGACGTTCAAGAGCAGGAGGCCTTCGCGGCTTGGCGGCGCGCTGAAGGCGCTGCGAAACGGACGGGGAGTTCGTCGGACGAAGCGGGCCCACGGCCGGTCCGGTCCCGGCCCGCCGGGGGCGCTCCATCGACCCGGTGGACCGTACCCTCACCTGACGGAGTGTTCCAAGCAGGCCCGCGGTGACTTCGGTGACGCCCCGACCGCGGAGGCGACGTCGGTCAGGTTTCGGCGATGCGCACGCAGCAGTAGCCGGGTTCGGGCGCCAGCCTGGCGCTGAGGTCCCCATCGGCCTGCAGGCCCTCGATGACCCCGGTGAGCAGCTCGCGGTTCATGGTGCACACCAGGTCCCGGTGTTCGGTCACCAGTCGGTGGAACGGACAGTTCTCCAGAGCGATCTCGTCTCCGGCATCCGAGGTGGGCTCATAGCCGTGACGGGCCAGGACCTCCCGGACAGCGGTTCGGTCGTCACCGGCCGGCCGGTCCCCCGCTTCCTGCGCGATGCGCACCCCGGCGGCACGTGCGGCGACGCTGACGCACGCCGCGATCGGCGCACCGGTACGTTCGGCCTCGGCGACCGCGGACGCGAGTACCGACCCGGCCAGATCGTAGCGGCGCTCGGGCACCGAGGCGGACACCTCGGTCGCCGTGGGCCGGTAGAGCTTCGCCGGACGGCCCGCCCCGGGGCCGCTGCGCCCGGTGGTCCGCCGGAAGCTGACCTCGACCACCCCGGTCTCCACCAGCTTGTCCAGGTGGAAGGCCGCGACCGACCGGGGCAGCCCCAGCGCCGCGGATGCCTCGTCCCGGCTCACCCAGTCGTCGCGCTCGGCCAGCAGGCGGTACAGCTCACGTCGCAGGGGTTGATCCAGCGCGGCGATGCCGCTGATGCGCCGGTCCAGGTCGTCGGGGGCGGTCATGGACCCAGTCTAAAACAGAAACTCATTGACACAACAGTGCGCTGCTCTCTATCGTCAATCATCATCATCTATAGAGGAGCTGCCCTCCATGTCCACCACGACCGCTGCACGCACCGCCCCGACCTCCCGTCTCGACGACCCCGCTTTCCAGGCCTTCACCCTGTTGCGCATCGGGTTCACCGTCGCCCCGATCCTCTTCGGCCTCGACAAGTTCCTCGACTGGCTCGTCAACTGGGAGATCTACCTGGCACCCCAACTCGACGACCTGATCCCCGGCAGCGCCAACGACGCCATGCTCATCGTCGGCGTCGTCGAGATCGTCGCCGGACTCGTCGTCGCCATCCGTCCCCGCTTCGGCGGAATCCTGGTGGCCGCCTGGCTCGCCGGCATCATCGTGTCCCTGCTGCTACTGGGCGACCACTACGACATCGCCCTTCGGGACTTCGGACTGCTGCTCGGCGCGGTGACCCTCGCTCGTCTGGCCACGCTCTTCGACGGTCGCACCGCCCACTGACCCCCGGGGGCGACGACGCAGCAGCCGCATGGCGTTGGCGATGACGGCCAGCACCGAGGCCTGGTGCACCAGCATGCCGATCGCCATGGTGACCCCTCCGAAGAGCACACCGGCGAGCAGCAGCGACACCGTGGCCAGAGCGATCACGACGTTCTGACGCATGTTGGCGACGGTCCGCTTGGCCAGCGCGATCGCCTCGGGCAGGTCGAGCAGGTCGTCTCCCATGAGGGCGATGTCCGCGGTCTCCACCGCGACCGCGGACCCGGCTGCTCCCATGGCCACCCCGATGTCGGCGGTGGCCAGCGCAGGGGCGTCGTTGACGCCGTCGCCGACCATGGCCACAGTGCGGCCCGCGGCCTGCAGGGCGGCGACCCGGTCGAGTTTGCCCTCTGGCAACAACCCGGCGCCGACCTCGTCGATGCCGGTCCGCTCGGCGATCGCGCGGGCCACTGGCTCCACATCTCCGGTGAGCATGAGCACCTCGTCGACTCCGACCGCGTGCACGCGCCGAACCATCTCGGCGGCGTCGGGGCGCAGGGTGTCGGCGACGGCAAGCACCCCGACGGCCGCGTCGTCGACCGCGACCACCATGGGCGTCTGACCTTCCGATGCCAGCCCGGCGGCGACACGACGGGCCGCGTCGAGGTCGGCGATGCCGTGTTGTTCGACCAGTGCGAGGTTGCCCACGAGCACGCGTGTGCCGTCCAGACGGGCCACGATCCCCTTTCCGGCGACCGGTTCGGTGGCATCGGGCATGCGCACGGGCGCCACCCCCGCCTCGGCAGCCGCTTCCAGGATCGGACGCGCGAGGGGGTGCTCGGAACCGGCCTCGGCCAGTGCCGCCCACTCCAGCACCTCGTCGGCGTCGCGGGTCGGATCCAGCGCCACCACACGGGTCAGCGCGGGGCGGCCCTCGGTGAGTGTGCCGGTCTTGTCAAGCGCGACCGTGTCGATCCGCGCCGCGGTCTCGAGGAACTCGCCACCCTTGATCAGGATGCCGTCACGGGCGGCGCGGCCGATTCCCGCCACGATCGACACCGGAATCGAGATCACCAGCGCGCCGGGGCAGCCGATCACCAGCAGCGTGAGGCCCAGCACCACGTTGCCGGTGAGCAGCCCCACGGCCAGCGCGCCGATCATGATCGCCGGCGTGTACCAGGCCGAGAAGCGGTCCATGAACTGCGCCGCGCGGGCCTTGGCGTCCTGGGCCTCCTCGACGCGGTGGATGATACGAGCCAGGGTGGTGTCGGCGCCCACCCCGGTGGCCCGCACCTGCAGGAACCCGCCGTGGGACACCGTGCCGGCGAACACGCGGTCCCCCGGGCTCTTCTCCACCGGGATCGACTCGCCGGTGATCGAGGCCTCGTCCAGGGCGCCGGCGCCGGCCACGACCTCACCGTCGACGGGAACCTTCGCACCGTTCTTGACCAGCACGATCTCGCCGGGCTGCACTTCGGCGGCGCCGACTTCGACCTGCTCGGAACCGCGGAGCACCACGGCAACATCGGGCGCCACCGCGACGAGCTCGGCCAGGGCCGAGCGGGTCCGGTTCAAGGTGGCGACCTCTAGGGCGTGGCCCACGGCGAACAGGAACGTGACCGCGGCGGCCTCCCAGTACTCGCCGATGATGACCGCACCGATGGCGGCGACGCTCACCAGCAGGTCGATGCCGAGCGTGCGAACCTGCAGCGCGCGGACCGCGTTGCGCACGATGCCGGCACCGGCGACCACCGCCGCCGCCACCATGCCGATCGCGCCGATTCCGGGCCGGTCGAAGCCGTGTTCGGCGACCAGCGCGACGACGATGAACAGTCCGGCCAGCGCGGGGACGCCCCACCGCTGTCGGAGCTGCTGCAGGTTCTGGTTCATGGTTTCCTCTCTCACGTTGTGCTTCGACGATCAGAGGCCGAGCGCCACGAGCGGTGCTCGCGGCGCTCGGCCGACGGTTGCATCCCGGATGGCGGGTCGGCCTCAGAAGGCCGACGGTCGGGCGGCGTAGCCCGCCTTGGCGACCGCGGCCACCAGGTCATCGACGGTGGCCACGGTCGGGTCGTGGTCGACCTCGATGCGGGCGCTGGCGAAGTGCACCTTCACGGCGTCCACACCTTCCAGGCGGCCGACCTGCTTTTCGATCTTGGCCACGCACGACGGGCACGAGAATCCTTCGGCCCGCAGGGTGGTCCGGGTGGTGGTGGGGGCGGTGGTGACCGACATGATCTGCTCCTCTTTCTCGGTGGTTTCGTTGTCGATCCTCACCGTAGAAAGCCGCCGGAGGGGCGACCATGACCTGGGTCAATCAGCCGCGGAAGGTGACCAGAGTCACTCGGCGCGCCCGTCTGCGAGCGCTCTCAGCGCGGCGGAATCCCGCAGCGCGATCCACCGACGGCCCGAATCGATCAGGCCCGCCCGCTTCCAGGAGCTCAACTGTCGACTCACCGACTCGGTGGCCGCGCCGGCCATCGACGCGAGGTCCTCGCGGTTGAGCGGGACGTCGATGAGCACCCCGTCCTCCCAGTCACGTCCCACCTTGTCGGCCAACAGCAACAACATGCCCGCGAGCCGGCGGGGCAGCGACGCACCGGCGAGCAGGTGCACGGTGTGGCGGGAGCGGCTCAGACGCTGGGCGACCCCGGCCAGCGTGGCCCGGGCCACCGCGGGAAAGTCGTCCATGATCCGGTCGAACACCTCGGCGTCCAGGCCCAGCAGGCAGGTGGGGGTCAGTGCCCAGGCGCTGTCGGTGTGGCGCTCTTCGCCCAAGGCGGGCACCGCGCCCAGCGGATCGCCGGGCCCGCACAGGTCGAGCACCGTCTCCTGACCGTCGGCGCTGGGCATCACGAGTTTCACGGCGCCGCTGGCGACCACGTAGATCCGGGTCGCCGGAGTACCCGCGTGGTAGACCGCCTCACCGGCGACGAACCCCTGGACCCGGCAACGTCGATCGACCTCGGCGAGTTCGTCGGGGGCCAGGTCGGCGAACAGCGGGGCACGGCCCAGCATCTGGCGCCGCACGTCCGGGGTGCACATGTGGGGCTGCGCGCTCGGATGCGACAGTGGAATCCGGCGGCGTTCCGCGGGTGGGTCGGTGGCGGTCATGTCAGATCGAGCGGGCCGGGGTGAGCCATTGAACGGCCCAGCCTAGGGAGCCGCCGAGGGCAGGGTGCTGTGCGTGTTCGGCCCTTGGCGATCCCCCCGCCCGAGGCGGGCGGCGGTCGTGGTCCTCGTCGGCGGCGCGATGGCGCTGGCCCGCCGCCGGGGGTGACCGGAGCCGGCCTCAGCGACCCGGGGGACGGTCCCCTGCGGACACGTCACGGAGGCGGTTGGTGAGGGTGGTCACGGGCCGTTCCAGCAGCAGCGTCGCGCCGATCACGATCGCCACGGCGAGCAGCATCCCGGTGAGCACGTCGTGGGGATAGTGCACGCCGATGAGCACGCGGGAGGCACCCACGCCGAGAGCGAGGGGAACCGCCCACCACGCCGACCGCGGTGACCACAACACCAGCGCGGTCGCCAGGGCCGCCGCGATGGCCGAGTGGTTGCTTGGCAGGGACCAGTCGGTGGCCCCCGGGCAGTCCGCAACGGTCGTGCCCGCGGGCAGGCTCAGGCAGGGGCGGGGCTCTGCCAACGCGATCTTGAGGGCCTCACTGATGACGTAGGCCATCATGACGCCGATGACGGCGGCCCCGATGCGGGCCAGTCCGGCGGGATGGCGACGTTGGCGCCAGACCGTCCAGACCGCGGCGACGGCAAGCAGCACCAGCCCGAGTTCGCTGAGCAACTCGAGGCCGCTGCCGACCCAGTCGGGCGCCGCTGCCACGTTGGTGATCGCCCGGTCGTAGACCGAGCGGCTGGACGGCACGGGCAGTCCCCGTGACGCGGCGGCGCCCACCACGAGCAACGCGCCCGTCGTCGCGGCGATCCAACCGATGATGGGGGCTCGACGGGGAACGGGGTCGTGCGGCCGCATGGGTGGGCTCCGGGACGCTGGGCGGACCGATCGACGCGACGATCGGCGCGGGTGCGCAATCTTTGCCGTTCCGAGCGGTCACGGCGCCATCGAACCGGTCAGCGATGCCGGATGGTGACGCTGGTGACCGGTCGGGGTCCGCAGGCCGTACCCGGCCGCCCGATCGAAGAGCACGTGGGCCAACCAGGCAGCTCCGGCGACCGCGACCAACTCGGCGCCGAAGGCGAGACCGAGCGCCGTGGTCAGCAGCGGCAGGGTCATGTGGTGCACCAGGTTGTAGGCGGGAACCGCCCGAGGCGCCAGCACACCAGGTTCGGCGGCGTCCGTGAATCCTCCGAGGAGTGTCAGGTCGGGTGCCATGGCAGCGGCGACGAGCACGGCGATGCCGAGGCCGCCGTGGTCGAGGGCCGTCACCAGCGCGGCGTGCACAAGACCACCGTGTACCGGCGGTGGCCCACCATCGTCGAACTGGTGGCCGACGCGACGCGGGCGTGGAGCGAGGCCCGGATTCCGATTTCCGACACCGGCGACCTCGTCGGCGATCTCACCGAGCTCGCCCGGGCCGTGAGCGCCAACCTGTCCTCGACCGTCGGCGAACGTGGCACCCGCCATCTGGTCGCCGCCGGCGCCGGTGCACCAGAGGTGGCCGCAGGCACCCATGAGTTCTGGGCGCACCGGTTGAGCTTGGCCCGGGTCGTCGTCGAACGGGCCGTCGAGCGGGGCGAGCTCCTCGGCGATGTGGACACCAACCTGCTGATCGAGACACTGATCGGCCCGTTGTTCGTCCGCCTCCTGCTGACCGGTGAGCCGCTCGAAGATGCCGTCGCCGAAGCGGTCGCGATCCGGGTGGCAATCGGGTTCGCGGCGCACCACGGTTCAGCGCACGCGCCTAGTGGCACCGCCACCGATCCGGGGTCCTGATCGCGCCTTCCGGCTTCGACGGCCGGGTCCGCCTTCGTCGTGCCTGCGAGGCGTGGTTGGGTCTCGGTGTCTACCGACCGTCGTTGCTCGGCCAGCGCTGGGCCACCCACGCGTCGAGCACGGAATCGTGGCCCCGGCGCGCTAGCATCGTGCGTCTGGCCGGATCGTTCCGGCTGCCACGTCGGAGTGGCGGAATTGGCAGACGCGCCAGCTTGAGGGGCTGGTGCCCGTTAAGGGCGTGGGGGTTCAAGTCCCCCCTCCGACACCATCTGGCCAGGGCAAACGCCCTGGTCAGCACAGTTTTTCGGCAGCAGTCGAGCGGGGCGATGACTTGTGGAACAGGTATGAGAGCTCCAAACTCGTAGGGATGCGGGAGGTCGGGCTGCGAAGCATGCGCCTTGCTACCCCTGCGCCCTCGGGATGGAAGTCGGCGGCCTTCTGGCTCGAGTTCTCCGAGGGTGAGGCCAGGGTGTACCTCTCCGAGGACAACCGTACGGTGCGCGTCGAAGGGCCCGGTTCCGCCGACCTCGAGGTCGCATTCCCGCTCTGGCTGGGAGTCGGGCTCGGCGCTCGTCGCTCACCCGCTGAGCAGGAGGTTCGTGACGGCGTCGTCGGAGAGGTAGATGGCCACCGGCTGGTCGTCGCCATGCCGAACCGAGGCCTACGCCGCCGCGACAGGCGGCTGTCGATCACCGTCGACGAGCGGTCGTACTCCTATGAGGCATGTGGTATCTGGATGAGTGGACGAACCCACCTGATCCGAGAGCCCCGAGGTGACGAGGTGTACTGGACCACGTCCCTTCCCGATCGCTCCCTGGTCGCCGACGACGCCGACGCGATCGAACGGGCACTGGTGGCGATGCTGGTGGGGACGGGTGCGAAGGCCCGGGTGGTCATCAACCCCGTCGACTACATCTGAGCGGGTGCCTGAGGGATGGCGAAGCTCCGGACCGGTATGAACATCACCCTATGAAGGCGTTCGGTGTGAAGACCGTGAAGGAGCTGAACCTGCACGGTCGCCAGGTCGGTACGTCCGTGAGGCGTTGCACTTGTTCGATCACGAGTTCCCCGGTGGCACTGACGGAGACGCGCCGGAGCGCTGATGGCTGGTTCCGGTTCGGTGTCTGACCTGGAGCTCGTCCAGGTGCACCATCAGTCCGTCCATCGAGCACCGGTGGTCGATGGGTGGAAGCTGGCCGGCGAGTTGTCCGGCCCTGGTGGACGCTTCGATTGGAGCTACCACGATGAATGGGTACGCACGCGGGTGCGGGATCGAGATGGAACACTGCCCGACCTGGTCGTTCCCATCCGCTACCCCGGGGGCGGAGCGTGGTTCTTCGGCCGACGTTCCAGCGATGGACTGGACCGGGGGATCCAGGCCCCATGGGGTGATGTGGAGGTCCGCCTCGATCAGGCCGGGACTGGGTGGTCGCGACGAGCACGGTCGCTTCGCTGCCAGACCGAGGAGGTCGACATCGTCTGTCGTGCCGGCGGTCCGTTCCGTGCGGTCTTCGAAGAGGAAGGCCTCGGGACGCTGGCAGTGCTCTCGCGGAACCGGTTGAGGGTCCGATCCGACGCTGATGCCCTCAGAACGGCGGCGATCACGATGCTCCTCGCGATCGGAGTCGAGGCGCGAGTTGCCCTTCAGACGCCGTTCTGACCTCCTGGCGCCTTCGAGCGAGGACGCGAGATCGAGGACAACCACTTCGAACGGAACGGAGCGGGACGCACGCGATCGTGCTGGTTCGCTCTGTGTGGGATCCGGGGCATGTATGTGGCCGGTTCTGCTAGAACTCCCCCGCTTGTCGTAGCTCGAGACCCCTGGTGACGATCGTGAAGGTTGCAGCCTGATGGCAGTGGTTCGGCCGATGGCGGGCGTGTTCGAGTACGAGGGGACCATCGTGGTGAACCCGACGTCGAGGCGGTCGAACGGTCACCCGGTGTTCCTGGGGAACATCCTGTCCGTCGGGGCGGACGCCCCCGACGGTGAGCTCGGCGCGGCGATCCGCGAGGGTTGGCGTGGCTGCCTGGAGGTTGCGGAGGAGGACGTCCCGGCGAAGAAGGTTTCCTCCGAGCACCACCCGATGAAGGCGTTCCGTGTGAAGACCCTGAAGGAGCTGAACCTGCACGGTCGCCGGGTCGGTACGGCCGTCCTCGACGACGGCACGATAAGGGTCAAGCCGGTCCGCTGGGTGGGTGGGAAGCTGGGTATCAAGGGGCACGCCGAGGACGCGATCGAGCTTCCCCCGGAGGTCGACGACGCCGAGTTGGGCCGTGTCGTTCGTGAGGCGTTGCACATGTTCGACCACGAGTTCCCCGGTGCCAGTGACGAACCCGCCGGAGCGCTGATGGGTGAGGTGGTCGATCCGGTGGTGGCGCCGGAGATGGCGCCCGGTGCCGCCGGTCTGGTCGAGGTGTTCCGGGAGCTCGGGGTGTACTCCGAGCTGTCCGAGGAGGATCGGGAGGACCGTTTCGCTGAGTGCCTCGCCGGCGGGTTCTGCGTGCCCGTCGACGATGACGATGATGTTCCCTGCGACGGTGAGGAGCTCGACGAAGGCGGGGGGCTCGAGTTCGTCGACGGCGTGCGGGAGCGTCTCGAGGCGTTGGGGTCGTCGCTGCCGGAGGCGAACTTCGATGGTGATGGCCGGTTGGTGGTCGGTGCGCATCGGTTCGTGATCTGGCCCGACGACGAGCCCGACTGGGGCCGCACGACGCTCCGGGTCGTCGGAGCGGTGAACCACGTCCTGGTGGCGGCGGGCGACGTCCACCGGGTGGCGGTCGCCAACGCCGGTGGCAACGACGGGATCGCGTGGGTGCTGCGTGGCGAGGTGGCAGCGGCGATCGTGGCCAGCGGGGTCATGGACGGTGAACTCATGGTCCCACCCCCGATCCCGACCGCACCCGCGAGCTGATATCACGCGGCTGAGGGTTTCGGTGTTGAAGGAGCTCGTCGGGGAGGACCTGGGGAGCCTGGCCTTCCTCGAAGGCCACGAGGTCATCGACGGTTTCCGCTTGGAGGGGTGCACGTTGTCGGCGTCGGTGCTCGCCCGTGACGAGGCCCCCGAGGTCCGGCCGCTGGTTCGCAACGTCGAGCTGGTGCGGTGCCGCATCGACGGCCAGGTGTTCCTCCACGGCGCGGTAGTGGACGGGTGCACTGTCGACGGGGTGCGAGCAGGGGATCTCGACCTGCACTACTGCGCGTTCCGCCACGTTCGCCTGACGGGCCGGATGTCGCTCGTGAACGTCTACTCGTACCTGGACGGTCCGGTGGACGATCGGCTTCGTCGCATCGTGGCTGCGAACGCCGAGCTCCACGCCGAGGTCGACTGGGCGCTCGACATCCGGGGCCTGCGCTGCCGCGACTACCGGCTCCGCAACCTCCCGGTGGACAAGCTGGTCGTGGACCCGAGCTACCAGGCCGTGGTGACCCCGGCGTCGATGGCCCGTGCGGGCGAGGTGTTCCCCGACGCCGAGGCGCTGCCCGGCGTGGTGGGGAGCTTCATCCGGGGACACATCTCCGGTCACCCGTACATCGACGACGTCATCATGGTGCTCGATCGCAGCAAGGACCGAGACGGCGAGCTGGGTGGCCACCGGCTGGTCGTTGCCATGCCGACCCGAGACCTACGCCGGCGCGACAGGCGGCGGTCGATCACCGTCTCGACGAGCCCCTGGTCGCCGACGATGCCGACGCGATGAAGCGGGCGCTGGGGGCGATGCTGGCGTTCCCGTCCTCTCGGGCACTCAGGCGATTTCACGAATGGCGGATGATCGGTGGGCCGATTTACCCACAGAACTCGAAGCGCATGGCTGAGCCAATTTGCCCATAGAACCAGGCGTTGCGTCCTTCTACAGTGGGGGCCAGCGGAGGGATGGATGACCGGCGGGCCGCCGTTGACATGGGATCGAGCTCTTTCCGGGCGTCTCCGATCGCTCTCCTCCATCCGCTCGGACGGATAAATCACGGAGCGGCCCGACCAGATCAACAATCAAATTCCCCAGGGAGGGATCAATGCAAGACGAAGCCACAACCTTCTCCATGCCGGAAATTGCCGAAGCCCGGTCCGAGGCTCGGCCGACGATGCGTGCGCGCAGGACCCGACGAGGGGTCATGTCCATCGCAATCCTCGCCGTGGTGGCGCTCCTCGCTTCGAGCTGCATCACCGAGGAACAGGGGATCGTGCTCAACCTGGCGAACGGCGACCGAATCCGCAGCGGCGCGCGCACCGTCTCCATCCACGGTGACGCCCAGAAGCGCGCTCAGGAATGGGCCGAACACATGGCCAAGACCGGCAAGCTCGACCACGACCCTGGCCTCCAGCGGTTCGTCGACAACCACCGTTCCATCTGTCGCGGAGCCGAGAACGTCGGCACGAGCCGCAGCGGGAACCACGTTGCCGACCTGTTCTATATCCAGGAACGGTTCATGAACTCGCCGGGTCACCGGGCGAACGTTCAGAACCGTATCTGGACGCACGCCGGGATCGGTCACGCCGTCGACTCCCGCGGCCAGACCTGGGTCGCTCAGGTGTTCGTCCAGGTCTGCTGAACCAACCTGCGGTGAGCACCGCCCCTGGTTGCTCGACGCAGAAGAGGGAAACAGGCCAGCGCCCCAGCAGGCGCTGGCCTGTTCGTTCATCTGCCCATCGGTCGTCCGGGTCGGAAGCACGCCGGGTCACCAGCCGCGCAGATCGATGGGCCAGGTGTCGATCACGTCGTCACCCTGGGCCACATACAGCGTCTCGTGCAGGTTCACGGTGGGATCCACATGGGTGGGCACGATCCGCACCTTGTCACCCACCTTCGGCCACTCGGCACCGGGCTCGGGTGACCAGGTCAGATGCTCGTCGGAGACGAACCAGGTGCGCCCACCGGCGGGCTGCGGATCGCCGTGATCGGTGGCGAGCGCCTTGAGGCCCGCGTCGACCACGACCCAGCCCGAGTCACCGGAGCGGACGTGCACCACCGTGGCCAGCACGGTCAGGGCCTGGCGGAACGGCAGGTCCGCCTTGGCGTAGTCGCTGTCCATCAGGGTGTAGGATCCGGCCTGCAGTTCGGTCACCCACGAATTGGTCGCCCAGGTACCCGTGCCGCCACCGGACACCACGTCGCCACCGACCTCGTCGTGGGCAGCCAGCAACACGCGCATCGCCTCCTCGACCCGGTCGGCTTTGGACGCAGCATCGGCCATCATCAGGTGCCCCTCATAGCCCATGACCCCCCGCACGTTCAGCCCGCGGGACCGGGCCATGTCCGCAATCCGCACGGCGTCCTCCGGCCGGCACCCACACCGGGGCATCCCGACCCCGACGTCGACCAGCACCTCACCGACACCGGCGCGGGCTGCCGCGCGCACGGTCGCCTCCGAATCGACCGCCACGGTGATGCGCGGGCCCTCCTCGGCGAGCCGGGCCAACGCGCCGAGCCGGTGCTCGTCGAGGGTCTCGTTCGCCAACAGCAGATCGTCGCCGACCCCGGCCCGCACCATCCCGATGATCTCCCGAGGTGTGGCCGCACAGAACGACCGGTGCCCCGCGGCGGCCAACTCGGCGGCGAGCGCGGTGGACTTGAACGCCTTCACGTGCGGGCGTAGCGACCGCCCGGGCCACCGCTGGGCCATGGTGGCGACGTTGTGGGCGAACGCATCGGCATCCACCACCAACGCAGGTGTCGGCAGATCGACCAGCGCCATCGTCATGGTGATCGCCTCCCCGACCCGGAGGCGGGCGGGTCGAATCCGGCCTGTCGGGCGGCGGCGGTCCTCACTTCGGGTCGTGCGTGATCCGGCCGGCGATCTCCGACATCGAGGCTTCGATCGTGTCGTCCCGGGCCTCCAGGATCCTGACGTGGGTCATCACGTGCTCCGCGCCGGCGAGGAAACACGCGTCGTGGAGTTCGCGCATCAGCGCCCAGAGCCGATCCGCGGGGCCCTGGATGGTCGTGCCCAACGCTCCGACCTCGTATTCGAGGCCGCTCTGTTCGATGGCCCGGATCGCCCCTTCGACGACCGAGTAGGGACCCTGCTCGTCCCCCAGCGGCGTGGGCGCGACGTGGACGTGGATCAACATGGTGGTCTGCACCGTAGCCGTGGCACCGCCGTTAGGCTCCGGGCCGCCCGTCGCATCCGGGGAGTCCGAACGCCGTGGACAAGGACCAACTCGAAGACGCCGCATGGTGGCGCACCCGCCAGGACGACTACCTGGCGTCGGCCATCTCGGTGTGGATCCCCACGTCTCCCCTGAACGTGATCGCCCACCTCGCGTGGTCCCGCCGCTCCCCCGGGCACCACGTCGACTGGTCCGCGATCGACGACACGGTCCTGCTCGGGTGGTTCCGGCGCATCGACCACTGGTTGGACTGTGCCGACTTCGACATCCTCCGGTTCCTGACCCTCTGGTTCGAAGCCGGGGACCGCCTCCCCGACCAGGTGCGTGCCGCGCTCGTGGACCGCTTCGCCGGGTTCCGGTACTGGTATACCGACCCGGTGGACCTGGATGGCGGCACCGACGAGCGGTGGTACTGGTCCGAGAACCACCGGCTCATCTTCCACACCTGTGAGTTCCTGGCGGGCCAGGTGCTGGCGGAGGTGACCTTCGGAGTCACCGGGATGACCGGCGACCAGCACCGCCGGCGGGCCGGGAGTCGCCTGGCCGCCTGGTTCGACGAGAAGGCCGTCGACGGATTCAGCGAATGGCACTCCGACGTGTACTACGCCAAGGACCTGGCGCCGCTGATCACGCTCGCCGAGTTCGCCGAGGATCCCGCGCTCGCCGAGCGGGCCGCAACGTTCTGTGACCTGGTGCTCTACGATCTGGCCCTGCACCACCACCGGGGCAACGTGGGGGTCACCCACGGCCGTTCCTACATGAAGAACAAGTCCAGGGCCCGGGACCAGCCGGTCTTCGGGGCCACCAAGCTCTGTTTCGACGCCACCGACGAAGTCTGGCCCGTCGGCGACGGCGACGAGGTCGAACTGCTCCCCCTGGACGAATCCGCGACCCTGCTCGCCCGGACCCGTCGCTACCGGCCCCCGGCGATCCTGCGCCGCGTGGCCACCACGACCCGGGAGTTCGTCGACCACGAATCGATGGGCACCGAGATCGACCCGTCCGGGCCGGTCGAGCCCGAGCCGGTCCGCGCCGACGGGCTGAGCTACACCGACCCGGAGCTGGTCCCCTTCTGGTGGGACCGCGGCGCGCTCACGCCCTGGCAGCTCATCCCGCTGACCATCGCCACCCTCGACGAGTACGACCTGTGGGACGCGAAACTGTTCGCGATCTTCGAGTTCATGCGCGCCGCGATGGGCTCGGACCCCGAACTGTGGCAGCAGGTGGCGGCGGACCTGCACCCGATGGTCAACGCCGGGCTGCTCAGCCGGGTGGCCACCACCACCTGGCGCAACGCCCACGGGATGCTCTCCACCGCCCAGGCGTACCGGCCCGGGGCGGTGGGCTTCCAGCACCACATCTGGCAGGCGACTCTCGACGAGGAAGCGGTCGTGTTCGCGATGCATCCGGGCAATCCGCCTTCCGCGCACGCCGGGGACTACCTCGACGACGACCGGTACTGGACCGGATCGGCGACCCTGCCCCGGTCCGTGCAGCACCGTCGGGTCGCGGTGCACTGCTTCGAACCGGCCTTCCCCCCTCCCGACACCGAGCTGTTGTCGGCCTTCGCCTACGAGCCGGCCACCCACGCCTACTTCCCCACCGAATGCTTCGACGAGGTGGTGCGCGAGGGTCGCTGGACCTTCGGCCGCCGTCGGGACGGCTACGTGGCGCTGTGGTCCTGGCGGCGACCCCACTGGCGGCATCACGATCCCGCCCGGACCTACACCGGAGGGCTCACCGGCGACTTCGACCTGGTCGCCGACGGAGGCGCCGACAACGTGTGGATCGTCGAGCTGGGAGACGTCGAGGCATCGGGGACCTTCGCCGAGTTCCGCGCCGCGATCACCGCCGCGCCGGTGGAGGTCACGGACCCGGCCTGGGACGCCTCCGGGCCCCACCCGGGTTTCGCGGTCCGCTATGGCTCACCCGCAGAGGGCACCATCGCGTCGCGCCCGGACGCCCTGCTCGAAGTCGACGGTCGCCCCGTCGCACTCGACCACGACTGGCGCTTCGAGAACCCCTTCACCTCGGTCCGGCGTGGTGATCCCACCGTGCCGATCCGCGACGATCACGGAGGTTGGATCCTCGACCTCGCCGCGGGTACTCGAGGACCGTTGCGCGACCCGGGCTGACAGACCGTCGTTTACCCGACATCGTCGCGTCGGGTCACGCTATCGTCCCGCTGACCGAGATCACCGGGGCGACCGGGGGTGAGCCATGCGGACCGTGCAGGTCGAGACCGAGGTTCTGGGCGGCATCCGGGCCGACCCCGGAGGGCACGTCTTGAGCCTGGCGATTCCGAGCGGACCCACCCCGCTCCGCGTCCTGATCGAGGCAGTCGTCCGGACCGAGGTCGCTGCCTTTTCGACCCGTGCCGCCGACGACACGCTCCTCCGGCTTCTCACCGACACCGCACTCGCCACGGGGCGCTCGACGGGAACGATCCGCAGTGGTGGCCGGGAGGCCACAACGACGCCCGACGTCGACGAGGCCGTCCGGACGGCGATTCAGGCGCACCGGGACGGCCTGGTCCAGGTGATCGTCGACCAGCGGCCCGTCGACGACCTGGACGCGGAGATCGACCTGCGCGACGGCGCTCACGTGCTGTTCGTGCGCCTGGTCGCCCTCACCGGCGGCTGACCCGCGGTGCTCTCCGCCGAAGAGGCCCGGACCAGATTGCGCGCGTCGGCCGACGAAGGTTGGCGGGACGCGGCCCACCGCCGAATCCGCAAACTGCGGCGGCCCTTACGGGATCTGACCGAACCGTGGTGATCGAGGGGTCCCTGGGCGAGTACTCGGTCCACCTCGGTAGCGGCACCGTGCATCGCCGTCCCGGTGGTGCGCTGTGCATCATCCCGGTCGACGCGCAGCGCCGCGGACGGGTCTTCCTGCCCTTCGCGGACGACGACCCGATGACCGCCGAGGTCGTGTCCAAGGTGGTGCTGCTGGCCCGTGACACCGCCATCGAGGATCCCACGATCCTCGCCCAGCTCCGCTCGTGACCACCGGGTCGGATTCGCCGCCCACGACGGCGTCACTTCGCCGCCATGCGAAGTTCACGGGGAGTTCACTCGACGACGGTTGAGTCATAATCTGCCCCCGCGTACGGTGACCTCGGCTCGCGAACCAGCTCGATCATCTTCCGAATTCACCTTCGACGAACGGAGCAGTTCCCATGAACCTCCCCCTCTCAGGGGTCCGATCACTTCGTGCGGTTTCCGCGGTGGGTCTCGCAGGAGTCCTCTTCCTCGCCGGCGCGTGTGGCAACGACGGCGACGGTTCCGCGTCGGGGTCGTCGCTCTCGGGCACGGTGAACATCGACGGGTCGAGCACGGTGGGTCCCCTCACCGAGGTCGCCGCCGAGCTGTTCATGGAGGAGAACCCCGGTGTCCGGGTGACCGTGGCGGTCTCCGGCACCAGCGGCGGCTTCGAGAAGTTCTGCAACGGCGAGACCGACGGCAACGACGCCTCCCGCGAGATCAAGGACTCCGAGATCGAGCTGTGCGAGAGCAACGACATCGGTTTCGACAAGGTCCAGACCGCCAACGACGCCCTCTCGGTCGTCGTGAACCCCGAGTTCCCGATGTCCTGCATCACCGTCGACCAGCTCAACCAGATCTGGGATCAGGATTCCGACGTGAACTCCTGGGACCAGGTCGATGGTGCCGACCTTCCCGACGAAGGCGTCAACCTGTACGGACCGGGCACCGACTCGGGCACCTTCGACTTCTTCACCGAGGTGATCAACGGTGAAGAGGGTCGTGTCCGCACCGACTACAACGACATCGGTGAGGACGACCAGGCTGCGATCGTGGCCGTCGAGAGCGATCCGTGGGCCATGGGCTACATTCCGTTCTCGTACGTCCAGGTCGCCGGAGACTCGGTGAAGCCCCTGGAGATCGACGCCGGAGACGGCTGCGTGGAGGCCTCGTTGGACAACGTGATGAGCGGCGACTACAGCCCCCTGGGTCGTCCCCTGTTCGTCTACGCCAGTGACACCGCGCTGGAGCGTCCCGAGGTCACCGCCTTCTTCGACTTCTACATCGAGAACCAGGCCGAGATCGCCGAATACGCCGGGTTCATTCCCCTCAACGAGGATCAGGCCGCCGAGTCGGCTGCCAAGATCGACGAACTCACCGGACGGGGATGAGACGCCGGATCGGACCGTCGATGACGGTGGCACGAACGTGAACACCGCGACCGGGGCCTCCGGAGCCGACGCGCGACCCGTGCGCCGGACTCTGGAGGCCCCCGGGCCGCGTCGGGGCGAGGCGGTCATCAAGGGCGCGCTCGCCGCGTGCGCCGGACTTTCGGTGCTGGTCACCACCGCGATCGTGCTGGCCCTGTTCATCCCGGTGCCCGCACTGTTCCAGGAGATCTCGATCAAGGAGTTCTTCACCGGCACCACCTGGGCGCCCGCCTTCGCCGATGCCAGTTACGGGGTGCTGCCCATCGTGGTGGGCACCCTCATGGTCGTCGTGTTCGCAATGGCCGTGGCGGTACCGGTGGGCCTGGCGTGCGCGATCTACCTCGCCGAGTACGCCAGACCTCGCACCCGCAAGATCATCAAGCCGATCCTGGAGATGCTCGAGGGTATCCCCACCGTGGCGATCGGCCTGTTCGCCTTTCTGCTCATGACCCCCCTGGCCAAGGATCTGCTTCCGTTCCTGCCCTGGCAGGGTCCCTTCTCGATCGGGGTCGCCGGCGTGGCCGTCGGTCTCATGATCGTGCCCCTGGTCGCATCGATCGCCGACGACGCCATGCGGTCGGTCCCCCAGAGCCTCCGCCAGGGCGCGTACGCGCTGGGGGCGTCCAAGTTCGTGGTGAGCTGCCGGGTCGTGTTCCCGGCCGCGATCTCCGGCATCATCGCCGCGTTCGTTCTGGGCGCGTCCCGGGCCATCGGCGAGACCATGGTCGTGCTCATCGCCGCAGGCGCCGGCAACCCCAATCTGAGCTTCGACCCCACAAAGGGCATCCAGACCATGACCGCCTACATCGGGGGCCGCGCGACCGGGGACATCTCCCAGGGCACCGTGGTCTACGACACGATCTTCGCCGTGGGCGCGCTGCTGTTCGTGATGACCCTCGCGATGAACATGCTCGCGGTGCGTCTGGTCCGTCGGTTCCGCGAGGTCTACGAATGACCGGCACCACCCGAACCTCCGAACGCACCCGCCTGGCCGTCGCGGGAGCCACCGCGACCACCCGCAGCATCTTCGACCCCAAGAAGACCTCGGCCAAGGTCGGCAACGCGATCTTCATGTCGCTGCTGCTTCTGGGGGTGGGCACCGCGCTGCTCATGGTCAGCGCGCTGATCGTGTGGGCCGTGGTCCGGGGATGGCCGCTGCTCAGCCTCGACCTGGTCACCAACAACCCGTCCTCGATCCGTCCCCGTGAAGCGGGTTTCCGTCCTGCGATCCTGGGTACCGTCTACGTGATCGGCGGGGTGATTCTGCTGATCGTGCCCCTCGGGCTGGGGGCGGCCATCTACCTCGAGGAATTCGCGAACAAGGAACGCTGGTGGAACCGGGTGATCGAGGTCAACATCCAGAACCTGGCCGGGGTGCCCTCGATCATCTTCGGAATCCTGGGCCTCGCCTTCATCGTGCGCGGCCCCCTGAGCCTGGGATTCGTCGCGGCCGCCGGTTCGATCACCCTCGCCCTGCTGGTGTTGCCCACCGTGATCCTGGCCAGCCGTGAGGCGATCCGGGCCGTGCCCCCCTCGATCCGGGAAGGCGCCATGGCCCTGGGCACCACCGAATGGCAGGCCGTGAGCCGCCAGGTGCTGCCCGCGGCCCTCCCGGGGATACTCACCGGCATCATCCTGGCCGTTGCCCGGGCCATCGGCGAAGCCGCGCCGCTGCTGCTTGTGGGCGCGGTCACCTTCGTCACCTTCGACCCCAGATACTTCGAAGGTGGCTATTCGGTTCTGCCCGTGCAGATCTACCAGTACGCCGGCCGGCCTCAGGACGACTTCCGGGTGCTGGCCGCGGCCGGCATCGTCGTGATGCTCGTCGTGCTGGTCGCGATGAACTCGATCGCGATCTGGCTCCGGAACCGATTCGAGAGGAGTTGGTGAGATGGCACTGACCACCCAGACCCGCCCGCCCGCGACGCCCGGAGGCACTCCGCTGTCCAGCCCCACCGACAACGACGCCGAAGAGGCGACCGTCACCTTCGACCTGGAATCGGTGTCGGTGCACTACGGCGACACCCTCGCGGTGAACGACGTCTCCATGGCCATCCACCACAACGAGATCACTGCGCTCATCGGTCCCTCGGGCTGTGGCAAGAGCAGCCTGCTGCGGTGCCTGAACCGGATGAACGACCTGATCCCCGCGGCGCGGGTGAGCGGCCGGATCGCCTACCACGGGGACGACCTCTACGGCCCCGACGTCGACCCGATCCAGGTTCGCAAGATCATCGGGATGGTCTTCCAGAAGCCCAACCCCTTTCCCAAGTCGATCTACGACAACATCGCCTTCGGCCCCCGCACCATCGGCATCGAAGGCGACATGGACGACATCGTCGAAGAAGCTCTGCGCGGCGCGGCCCTCTGGGACGAGGTGTCGGACCGTCTCGACGACAACGCCTACGGGCTGTCCGGCGGTCAGCAGCAGCGCCTGTGCATCGCCCGGGCCATCGCGGTGCGCCCCGACGTGATCCTCATGGACGAACCCTGCTCGGCGCTCGACCCGATCTCCACGGCCCGCATCGAGGACCTGATGCACGAGCTGTCCGACGACTACACGATCGTGATCGTGACCCACAACATGCAGCAGGCCGCCCGCGTGGCGAGCCGCACCGCGTTCTTCACCGTGGACGACGACGAAGCCAGCGACACCCGGGCAGGGGTGCTGGTCGAGTACGACCACACCAACGTGATCTTCGCCAACCCGGCCGACGAGCGGACCGAGCAGTACGTCACCGGTCGGTTCGGGTGAGGTCGACCTCGGTCACGTACAGGTACTGATCCCGCTCGGTCAGGTCCTGCCACCGGCGCCACTCGACGGCACTCAGCGGGTCGTCCTCGAACAGCGGCCCCGGCGAACCCGACTGGCCGTACCACAGGCGCAGCATCCCCGGGAACCCCGGTTGGTCCAGGAGCGGGCCCAGGTCGTCGCGGGGCTCGAGGACCGCGGAGAGCTCGGCGCCGTAGACCCCCCCGAGGTGCCCTGCCAGGCCCTCACGGGCCCCAGGGGTGAGCCGAAGCCGGTCCCGTCCGTCCAGCCAGGCGTCGATCCGGGCATTCAACCGGGCCAGCTCGGCCCGCTCGGATTCGTCGAGGAGTGGTTCGTGCACCAGCAGTTCACCCTCCAGGGAGCGATCCGGGTCGTCCAGCACGATCACGGACACGGCCCGGTCCACCCCTTCGGGGCATCCCCGCTGAGACTTGCTGTTGTTGGACAGGTCGCCCTCGGGCAGACAGAACGGAACCGATGCGTCACGCAACGCCAGCTTGAGCGCCGCGCCGAAGCGGTGACTGTCGAAACCCAGCGCGGTCACGACCCGGACCGGCTCGTCGCCGTCGAAGCGGGGCACCACCGTGTCGTTCATGGTCGCCACGACCCAGTCGATGTGCCGCTCGGTGCCCAGGGTCCCCGACTTGGCGGGAAGGTTGGCCACGGTGACCACGACCAGAAGCGCACCGGCCGGAACCAGCAGCGATGACCGCAGGTGCGCGCCGAACCAGCGGATCAGGTTCAGCGCAACGGCGAACCACACGAACATCGCCGTCGCCCACAGGGCCCGCAGATACCCCGTGGGCGTCGAGAAGTAGGCCGGGGCGGCCTGGGTGGTGACCACGCTGACCGCCAGCGCGACCCCTGCGACGATCAGCAACCACAGCCCCGTCGAGTCGCGGCGGCGCACCGCGCCGACCACCAGAACCACACCCAGCACCGCCAGAACGAGTCCGGCGATCAGGTCGTAGACCGCGAAATCGTCGATCAGTTCACCGCCGATCGGAGGCCGCAGATACGCCGGAGCGTCGAAGGTGCCCCGCAGCCAGAACATGGGTCGGGCCACCACCGAGAGCACCACGTGCAACGCCGAGAACCACGACCCCACGGTGGGCCGGTCACCACCGACGCTGGCGGTGAGCTCGCGCAGGTTGCCCGGATCAGACGTGAACTGCTCGATGAGCGTGGGCACCCACATGACCACGGTGATGATCCCGGCCGCGAGCAGACTTCGACGCAGTCGCCGGCGTTGCTCGGCCGCCGCTTGCGGATCCTTGCTCCGGGTGCGCCGGTACCAGAACCACAGCCCCACCGGAGCGCACAGCGCGACCACCGGCACGGTCACCACCAGCACCAGGTGGTCGAGCCACAGATAGTTCGTGACGAGCGCGGCCACCGGCAGCGCCACCAGGTCGCCGTCGGCGACCGCCCACACCGAGACGAGGAACAGCGCCATGGGGATGATCACCATGTCCATGGGCACCGGGGTGACGAGGAAACCGCTGCCGATCGCCCACAACAGCGCGGCGAGGAACCCCACACCGACCAACGCCTCCGCCGGGCGAAGCCGCCGGAACAGCAACCAGGCGGCCAGGCCGAACCACACCGAGTTCAGCGCGGCCATCGCCAGCACCGGGCCCCAGACGCTGCCGAAGATCTCGGTAGGGACCGACAGCACGTAGAGCTGCCACGGGCCGGGAAAGTAGGTGACGACCCCGTCGCTGCTGGAGGCCGCCGCCGGCATCCCCACCAGCGGAAACGGACCGCCGAACACATCCCGGGCCCGCAGGACCGTCTCGGCGGCATCGGCGTTGGGAAACGACCCCTGCAGTCCCAGGCGGATCGCCGCGACCCAGATCGGCAGGATCCCCACCGCGGTCGCGGCCGGTCCCAGCCACCGACCCCACCCCTCCAGGCGGTCCGGGGAGGTCTCGTCGACCGGATCGGCCCGGGGGGCGACGGTCGAACCGGTGCTCATCGCGCCGCGACCGGCTCGCCGACCTCCCCGGGTGGGGCGTCGGCGTGCCGGCGGTCGGCGTCGGGCGCCGGGGCCGGGCGGGGGCGCCCCAGCCGGTTGGACAGTTCGGCCGAGGGCCGCTCCACGTACCGGTAGAACACCACCATCGCCGACAGACTCACCGCGAGACACACCGCGATGAACCACAGGGACGCGCCCTGGACCGAGAAGACGACACCGAGCAGGCCCACGAGTGGAAGGTGTACCAGATACAGGCTGTAGGAGCGTTCACCGACCCACACGACCGGCCGGGATCCCATCACCCGGCGCGCCGGTGACCACCCCACGAGCAGCGCGATCAGCACCCCCACACCCACCAGCGGCGCGGCCTCACCGATGCCGTGGGCGAGGCTCGGATCGAGGACCTCGTGAGCGGCGAGCTGGCCGAACGCGCCCCGTGCCATGATGAGCAGGGCGGCCGCGCCCAGCAGCAGCCAACCCCGGTTTCCGCGGGGCCACGCGTCGGAGACCAGCCGCTGCTCGTAGGCGGCGAGCGCGATCCCCACACCGAACATCGGCAGGTACAGAATCGCGCGCGTCACGCTGTGGGACGTCTCGAAGGTGAGCCGGATCCAGGGCTGGAGTCCGACCAGCACCACGCAGGCCACGCCGAAGAGCGCCGGCGCGGCCCGGAACCGTCGGTTCGGACCGCAGCCCAGGCTCACGAGGCCGAACAGGATCACCGGCAGCAGGATCGAGAACCAGATCTCCCAGCGCAGAGACCACCACACCACGTTGAGGGGCGCCTCGACCAGGGTCACCAACCCCAGGTTGTTGACGATCTGACCCACCGAGGTGCCCGCGGCGTCCAGGTCGACCAGTCCCCGACCGGTGCCCGTCACGGCCTGTTGCACGCCCAGGACGACCACCGCAAGGATCGCCGAGGCGATCACCGGCGGATACAGGCGCAACCCGCGCCGGACGTAGTAGTGGAACCAGTGGGGCGGCTTCTGCCTCCAGAAGCCCCGGGTGAGGACGTAGCCACTGAGCACGAAGAAGCTCATCACCGCGACCCGGCCCTCGATGAGCACCCGCAGCGGTGACAGCGTCACCAACCAGGCGAGCGTGCCCGAGGCCTGGTAGTCGTACATCCCCTGTCGGAACCACTCCGAATGCCCCAACGTGTGATAGATCACCACCATCACCGCGCCCACACCGCGCAGTCCGTCCAGGGCATCGAGTCGTCGGCCTGCCACGTCGTCGCACTTCCTCGCATCCGTAACCGGCAACCGAAGATTCCTGCCATCGCCGTGGCGACCGGACCCGCGAGTCTACCGGCAGCCCCGTGCCACACCACAGCACGCAGCGCTGCCCCGGTCGATCCGCCTGGCTGACGCGGTGCTCCCGCCTCGACCCGGTGGTGGGATCGGGGAGGCGGGAGCACCCCCGATCGTAGCCGCTCACAAGGGCGCGGCTCCAGTTGCACCCGATGCGGCCCGGACCCGCGAGAATGGGCCGATGCAACGCACCTTGTTCAACGACGACCACGACCTGTTCCGCTCCACCGTGCGGGACTTCGTCGCCAAGGAGATCACCCCGAACGTCGAGCGGTGGGAATCCGCCGGCATCGTGGACCGGGACCTGTTCCTGAAAGCCGGGGAGGCCGGGCTGCTGGGTATGGCGATCCCCGAAGCCCACGGCGGAGGCGGCACCGAGGACTTCCGCTTCAACCAGGTGCTCCATGAGGAGCTGCAGGCCGCCGGCGCCGGTGGCGCCGGTCTGGGCATCACCTTGGAGACCGACGTGGTGCTGCCTTATCTGCTGCGCCTCACCGACGACGACCAGAAGCAGCGTTGGCTGCCCGGAGTCGCCTCCGGTGAGACGATCATCGCCATCGCCATGACCGAACCCGGGATCGGATCGGACCTGGCGTCGATGACCACCACCGCGGTCCGCGACGGAGACGTGTACCGGGTCAACGGCTCCAAGACCTTCATCACCAACGGCATCAACGCCGACCTGGTGGTGGTCGCGGTCAAGACCGATCCCTCACAACGGCACAAGGGAATGTCGCTGTTGGTGGTCGAACGGGGCGCCGAGGGCTTTCAACGCGGCCGCAACCTGGCAAAGGTCGGGCTGCACTCCCAGGACACCGCGGAGCTGTTCTTCGACGACGTCGAGGTGCCCGTGACCAACCTGCTCGGCGGCACCGAGGGACAGGGGTTCGTCCACCTGGTCCAGAACCTGCCCCAGGAGCGCCTGTCGATCGCGCTCAGCGCGGTCGCCGGCGCCCAGGCCGCGTTCGACTGGACCCTGGAATACACCCGCGAACGCACCGCCTTCGGTCAACCGGTGGCGTCGTTCCAGAACAGCCGCTTCGCGCTGGCCGAGATGCGCACCGAGATCGACATCGCGCAGGTGTTCGTGGACCGGTGCGTCGAGGCACTGAACGCCGGTGAGCTCACCGCGGTCGAAGCCGCCGAGGTCAAGTGGTGGACCACCGAGATGCACAAGCGGGTCGTGGACACCTGCGTGCAGCTTCACGGCGGGTACGGCTACATGACCGAGTATCCGATCGGACGTGCGTACGCCGACGTGCGCATCTCCACGATCTACGGCGGCACGACCGAGATCATGAAGGAGATCATCGGACGCGATCTGGGGGTGTGAGCAGCGGGTTCGGCGAGGCCCTCGAGGGGCCGCGCTCACTCCAGCATCAACAGGCTCAACAGAATCGACAGGATCGCGAACAGGATCGCGAACACCACCGTGATCCGGTCGAGGTTCTTCTCCATCACCGACGAGCCCGATGCGGCCGCTCCCCCGCCCATGAAGTCGGACAGCCCGCCGCCTTCGCCGCTGTGCAACAACACGAGGATGCACATGATCACGGCCACGGCCACGAAGAGGATTCCGACGAACAACACCATGGAGGTGAGAACCTTCCGACGAGGGGACTTCCCGATGCTAGTGGGCGGTCAACCGGACGCCAGATTCCGGTGGTTCACGATCGGCGCGAACGTGTCGGCCTCCAGGGAGGCCCCGCCCACCAGGGCACCGTCGATGTCGTCACGGGCCATCAACTCCACGATGTTGTCGGCCTTGACCGAACCGCCGTACTGGATCCGGACCGTGGCGGCGGCATCGTCACCCGCGACCTCGGCGACGACCCCGCGCAGATGCGCGCACACCTGCTGCGCGTCGTCCGCGCTGGCCACCCTCCCGGTGCCGATCGCCCAGATGGGCTCGTACGCGACGACCGAGCCGCCCACGTCGGCCGGATCGGCGCCATCGAGCGCGGCGCGTAGCTGGCTGCCGACCCGTTCGAAGGTCTGGTCGGCTTCACGTTCCTCCAGGCTCTCACCCACGCAGATGATCGGGGTCATCCCCGCCGACGTGACCGCGCGGGCCTTGGCCCGGACCACCTCGTCGGTCTCGCCGAAGAGCGTGCGCCGCTCGGAGTGCCCCACGATCACGTAGGTCACGTTCAACTTGGCGAGCATCCCCGGGGCGATCTCACCGGTGAACGCCCCGGATTCCTCCTGGTGGCAGTTCTGGGCGCCCAGGGCCATGCCGATCCGGTCGGCCTCGAGCACGGTCTGCACCGAGCGCAGGTCGGTGAACGGCGGGTGGATCGACACCTCGACGTGCTCCAGGTCCTCGTCGGACACCAGGTAGGACAGCTTCTGGACCTGCTGGATCGCCTCGTAGTGGTTGTGGTGCATCTTCCAGTTGGCACTGATCAACGGCTTGCGCCCGGTCGATGCGGCTTCAGCGGACATTGGGGGCCTCCCGAAGGGCACGGAGTCCCGGCAGGTCGCCGTGCTCGAGCAGCTCGAGCGAGGCGCCTCCGCCGGTGGATGCATGGTCGATCTCGTCGCGCAGCGAGAACTGTGCGATCGCGGCGTTCGAGTCGCCCCCGCCGATCACCGAGAAGCCCCGGGTCTGGGCCACCGCTTCGGCGACGGTGCGGGTGCCGGCTTCGAAACGGGGATCCTCGAAGGCACCCATGGGGCCGTTCCAGAGCACCGTTCCGGCCTCGGCGATGACGTCGGCGAAGCGCCCCGCGGTCTCGGGGCCGATGTCGAGCCCGGCCCAGCCGTCGGGCACGTCGGGACCCGTCTGACGGATCTCGCCTCCGGCGTCGGGGACGAACAGCTCACCGTCGGGTGACATGACGACCAGATCGCTGGGCAGGTGGATCGTCCCCGGACCGTCCAGGAGTTCCCGGCAGGCCTCGAGGTGGTCGGGTTCGAACAGCGACGCGCCGATCGAGTGCCCCTGGGCGGCGAGGAACGTGAAGCACATGCCGCCACCGATGACCAACGCATCGGCGACGTCGACCAGCGCCTCGATCACCCCGAGCTTGTCGGACACCTTGGAACCACCCAGCGCCACGACGAAAGGACGTCGGGGGTCGGTCCGGAGGCCGCCGAGCACCTCGACCTCGTCGAAGAGCAGGCGCCCCGCCGCGCTGGGAAGGTGGGCGGGTGGACCCACGACCGAGGCGTGCGCTCGGTGGCACGCTCCGAAGGCGTCGTTCACGTAGACGTCCTGACCCTCCACGAGCCGGTCGACGAACGTGGCGTCGTTGGCGGTCTCCCCCGGGTCGAACCGGAGGTTCTCCAACACGGTCACCCCGGGCAGCACCTCGTCGAGGTACGCGGCCAGCGGTGAGGTGGACAGCTCGGGAACGACCCGGCCCTCGGGGCGACCCAGGTGCGTGGCGACGGTGACGGTGGCGCCTCCTTCGACGAGGTACCGCAACGTCGGCATCGACGCGGTGATGCGCAGATCGTCGACGATGCGCCCGTCGGCGAGCGGGACGTTCCAGTCGGTGCGCACCAGCACCCGCCGACCGTCGAGGTCGCCGAGGTCCTCCAGGCGCGGCAGGCCGACGACCGGGTTCTGCATCGGGGTCACGTCGGGCCCGGGCTCAGTTGCCGGCGAGGCGCGCGCCGGTGATCTGGACCAGGTCCACCAGGCGGTTCGAGTACCCCCACTCGTTGTCGTACCAGCCGAAGATCTTGACGAGGTTGCCCATCACCATGGTGAGGGGCGCATCGAAGACGCACGACGCCGGGGACCCGACGATGTCCGACGACACGATCGGTGCCTCGGAGTACTCCAGGACGCCGGCGAGCGGACCCGAAGCGGCCGCCGCGGCGAACGCCTCGTTCACCTGTTCCTCGGTGACGTCGCCCTCCACGGTGGCCACGAAGTCGGTGATCGACCCGACCGGCACCGGCACCCGCAGCGACGTGCCGTCCAGGCGGCCCTTCATCGACTCCATCACCAGCGAGGTCGCGCGCGCCGCCCCGGTGCCGGTGGGCACCACGTTGACCGCCGCGGCACGGGCCCGCCGCAGATCCGAATGCGGTCCGTCCACGAGCTGCTGGTCGCCGGTGTAGGCGTGGATCGTGGTCATCAGACCGTTGCTGACGCCGAAGGCGTCGTCGAGGACCTTGACCATGGGCACGAAGCAGTTGGTCGTGCACGACGCGTTGGACACGACCTTGTGGCTGGCCGGGTCGAAGGTGTCGTCGTTGACGCCGACCACGAAGGTGGCATCGGCCTCCTTGCAGGGAGCCGACACGATCACGAAGGGCGCGCCCGCGTCCAGATGGGCCGCCGCCTGGTCTCGGGACGCGAACCGGCCGGTGGATTCGACCACCAGGTCCACACCCAGGTCACCCCACGGGAGCTTGCCCGGCTCGCGTTCGGCCAGAATCTGGATGGTGGTGCCGTCGACCTCGATGCCTCCGTCGACCGCCCGGACCTCGCCGGGGAAGGGCCCCAGGACCGAGTCCCGGGCCAGCAGCGCCGCCATCTGGTCGATCGAACCGAGATCGTTGGCGGCGACCAGTTCGATGTCGGCGCCCTGATCCCGCATGGCCCGGAAGAAGTTCCGGCCGATCCGACCGAAGCCGTTGATGCCAACCCGAATGGTCATCGATGCACTCATCCTCGTCGTTGTCGAAGGGGTTCGCCCCTGATCATACAAAGGCCGCTCACCGGTCCACGTCACGGTGGGTCACGGGCACCTCGTAACCCAGTGCCCGAAGCCGCGCGGCGAACTCCTCGGCGATCGCGACCGAACGGTGACGCCCGCCGGTGCACCCGAACGCGATCCCCAGAAACGACCGTCCCTCGTTGGCATATGCCGGCAACAGGTCGGCGAGCATCTCCTCGAGCCGGTCCAGGAACGGCCCCGCATCAGCCTGGCCGAGGACGAAGGCACGGACCGGCTCGTCCCGGCCGCTGCCCTGGCGCAGCTCCGGAACCCAGTGGGGGTTGGGCAGAAACCGGCAGTCGAGGACCAGGTCCATGTCGACCGGCACCCCCCACTTGTATCCGAACGACGAGACCCTGACCTGCAGCCCCGCGCCCGCGTCGCCGGTGAACAAGGTGGCCACGTGCGCCCGGAGCTGGTGCAGGTTCATCTGCGACGTGTCGATCACCAGGTCCGCTTCGGCCCGCACCGGTTCCATCACGACCCGTTCCGCCCGGATCGCGTCCAGCAGCGACCCGCCGGTGGGTTGGGGGTGGCGGCGGCGGGTCTCCTCGTAGCGTCGGACCAGCACGTCGTCGCCCGCATCGACGAACACCACCCGGACCTCGCCCACCGACCGCAACGTGGTCATCGCGTCGAGCAACGCGCCCGGTCCCTCCCCTTCGCGCGCACCGGTACCCAGCACGAAGGCCACCCGCTCGAAGGGCTCACCGAGACCGAGGGTGAGATCGGCGATCTTGGAGAACAGTGGCAGCGGCACGTTGTCGATGACGAACCATCCCAGATCGTCGACCGCGTCGGCCACGGTCGATCGGCCTGCGCCGGACATGCCCGTGATGACCAGGAACTCGACCACTCCGGGTCAGGGTACTCCCCTCACTCCCCCGCTCCGCGGAGGGGTCCCTCACCGCCTTCGTCGCGGCGTCGCCACGCCCCGATCAGCGCGGCGATCCCACAGATCCCGGTGTTGGTGAGCACCACCGCCCACACCAGCGCGTTGCCCGGGTCGTGGACGTACCGCCAGAGGATCTTGCCGTAGGCGACGGCCAACAGGGCCGTCACGGCCACCTGCCGCCGGGGCCGGTGGCCGATGACGCCCAGGGCTTCGAGGCTGAACTCCACGACCCCTGGAATGGGAAGCAGCCAGAACATCCACACGTCCCAGGCGTCCGGCCAACGCACCCCCACCGCGGCCAGCAGCGTCGTGGCCAGCGCGACCGGATACAGCACCAGGCAGCGCCGGCACACGTGGCGACCGGCGACCACCACGCACCGGTCGTAGCGGAACGGCCAGTGGTGCGACAGCCACATCGTGGTGTCGGCGACCGGATACCGGGCGGTCTCGGCCCGCTGGGCCTGCAACGCGGCGTCGATGCGGCGATCCAGATCGTCCTCGTCGATCACGAACCGAGTCTGCCCTAGATTGGTTCCGCGATGGCCCTGCGACCCGAGCACCTGGTGATCGACGACCCGGAACAGCTCGACGAGGTCCTCGGCGTCATGGCGACCTTCACCGAGCGGGGTCGGGGCTGGATCAACGTCCAACCCGAGGTGCCGCCCGACGCGGCGCCCCCGAACCGGTCGGCGCTGTCCCAGCTGTTCCGCCGCAACAGCCCCGAGGCCGCGCTCGGCACCTGGATGCCGCCGTCGACCGACTCACCGGACGAGCCCCAGAACCTGGGCGTCCAGCACGCGCTCGGCGAGCGGATCGTGCCCCACCTGGCGGACTGGAACGTGGCACTCGGCGCGTCCTGGCAGCGACTCCAGGACTCTCCCCGCCGTGGGCTGTTGGTGGCGGTGCCCGCGTCGGAGCCCCACGACGTCGTGCTGCGCTGGCTGCTCGACGTGGTGCTCATCGCGACCCGCCCCGAGACCACCGGGCGCTGGCACGTTGCGGTCTATGTGGGTCGGGACGGCTGAGCCGGGACCCTCACCGCTTCTCCAGGATCAGCACCAGCAGCCGCGGCAGCTCGGTGACCGCGTCGTATTCGGGCGCGCGGGCCACAAAACCGGGAGGAGGGGCGGGTTCGAGCATGTGCACGATGCCCAGTCCGACGTCGGCCAGCGCGTTGACGTAGCGGCCCAGGGGCCGGTGGTGGAACCCGATGCGCACGCCCCGGTCGACCTCCTCGTAGCGGTGATCCTCCACGAGATAGGGGCCGACACGCCAGTACTGCTCGGGCGGGTCGACCACCTGGTCGTCGATCCAGCCGCTTCCCGGGGTCTGGACGAAGGGGTGATTCAGGAACAGCACGAAGCGCCCGCCGGGCCCCAGGACCCTGGCCACCTCGGCGACGGCCCCGTCGAGGTCTTCCAGATGCTCCAGGACGAGCGAGGCCACCACGGCATCGAAGGACCGGTCGGCCAACGGGAGCGCCGCGGCATCGCCCTGCACGCAGTGCACCCCGCCGCCGCGGGCAACCGCCTCGACGATCTGGTTCCACGCCCGGTCCACGCCGACCACGGCGGGCGCGCCATCCGCGCCGACCAGCCGGCCGAGCTGGCCTTCGCCGCAGCCCAGATCGAGCACCCGTCGATGACCGGCCAGCCAGTGCCGGGCCAGAGGGAGGATCTGTTCGACGTACTCGGGATCGGCGCCGTCGGTGAACTCCCGCTGCCACCAGGTCGCGTGGGCATCCCACACGTCGGTCATGCGGACAGCTCCCTGGGGCCTTCCTCGGGGGTCGGGTCGTGCAGTCGGGCGTACAGGGCCTCGGCCACCCGGTCCGGCAACCAGCTCAAGGCCTTGAGCTCGGACAGGTCCGCGGCGCGGATCGCGGTGAGGTTGCCGACCTCTCGGAGCAGCCGTTTGCGCCGGGTCGGCCCGAGTCCGGGCACGTCGTCGAGCACCGAGGCGGTCATGCGCCGGCTGCGGCGCTTGCGGTGGTAGGACACGGCGAAGCGGTGGGACTCGTCGCGGATGCGTTGCAGCAGGTACAGCGCCTCGGAGGTGCGCTCGAGCACCACCGGTTCCGAGCGTCCGGGCACATGGACCTCCTCGAGGCGCTTGGCCAGCGCGACCACCGGGATCTCGTCGGCGAGTCCCAGCTCCTCGAGCACGCCGACCACCGTCGAGAGCTGGCCCTTGCCACCGTCGATCACCAGCAGGTTCGGCTCGTAGGCGAACCGTCCCCGTTCGGCCACCGGCCGCTCCCGATCCTCCAGGAGCCGCCGCAGTCGACGGGTCAGCACCTCGGCCATCGCCGCGAAGTCGTCGTTGCCCGGCACATGCACCTTGAAGTGCCGATAGGCCTGCTTGGCGGGCAGGCCGTCCTCCATCACCACCATCGAACCCACGTAATCGGTCCCCTGCAGGTGGCTCATGTCGTAGCACTCGATCCGCAGTGGTGCGGCGGGCAGGTCCAGCGCCTCCTGGAGTTCGTTGAGCGCCCGGGCCCGGGCGTTGTGGTCGCTGGCCCGCCGCAATCGGTGGCGGACGAACTCCTCGGAGGCGTTGTGGGTGACGGTCTCGGCCAGGCGGCGCTTGTCGCCACGCTGGGCCACCGAGATCTGGACCCGTGACCCGCGGAGACCGCTCAGCCAGGTCTCGTACAACTCCTGATCCTCGGGCAGCTCGGGCACGATCACCCGCTTGGGCCACCCCAGCACCGGCTCGGTGTCGTAGAGACCCTCCAGGATGCGGGCCACCAGTTGTGCGGGCGTCATGTCCTCGACCTTGTCGAGCACGAACCCGGCACGGCCCAGCACCCGACCCGAGCGCACGTGGAACACCTGCACCGCGGCTTCCAGGTCGTCGTCCGCGATGCCGACGACGTCGAAGTCCTCGCTGCGTTCGGCGACCATCTGCTGACGTTCGATGACCTTGCGGATGTTCTCGAGCCGGTCCCGTGCACGTGCGGCCCGTTCGAACTCGAGCGCATCGGCGGCTTCGGCCATCTCGGCCTCGAGCCGCGCGACGATCTCGGTGTCGTGCCCCTCGAGAAATCGGATGAGCTGCCGGGTCAGGGCCTGGTACTCCTCGGGGTCGATCGCGCCCACACAGGGACCCGAACACCGGGCGATGTCGTAGAGCAGGCAGGGCCGCCCCAACCGTTGGTGGCGACGGAACTTCGCGTCCGAGCAGGTCCGCAGCGGAAAGGTGGTGATGAGCAGGTCCAGGGTCGCCCGGATCGCCTTGGTGTGGACATACGGCCCGAAATAGCGCACCCCCTTGCGGCGTCTCCCGCGCATCACCATGGGCCGGGGCCACTCGTCCGACACGGTGACCGCCAGGTACGGGTACGACTTGTCGTCGACCAACATCACGTTGAAGCGCGGCCGGAACCTCTTGATCAGGCTGTACTCCAGCACCAACGCCTCGACCTCGTTGCGCACCTCGATCCACTCGACGGTCTCGGCGTGCGCCATCATCTGGGCGGTGCGCGGCGCAAGGGAACGGGGATCGGCGAAGTAGTTCGCCAACCGGCTCCGGAGGTTCTTGGCCTTGCCCACGTAGATCACCCGACCCTCGGCGTCCTTGAACTGATAGGAGCCGGGAGTCGTCGGAATCGTGCCGGTCGGAGGACGTTGCACCACGCTTCCATCGTAGGGAGCCATCACCGGGAACTTCGCTGGTGCACGACGGGACCCGGGATCGAACTGGACTACCCTGCCGGCGGTGGACACGGTGGTCGACCAGCCGGCGCGTCCCGCCCTGCTCGGCCCGGAGCGACGTGGCTACGGACGCCTCGAGGGTGCAGCGCTGGCGCTTTCGATCGTCGTGCTGGCGGTCGTGTCCTCGACGCGGCTCGGTCGGACCGGCCTGTGGATGGACGAGGCGTGGTCGCTCGCCGCCGTCAACGACCTCGGCTTGAGCCTCCGTACGAGCCACGGGACGATGGCGGCCTACTACACCCTGTTGTGGGTCTGGGGTCGCGTCGACACCTCGGTCGAGTGGCTCCGACTCCTCTCGACGGTCTTCGGCGCGAGCACCCTGGTCGTCACGCAGCTGATCGCCCGCCGGATCGGCGGACGGGCCCTCGCCGTGGTGGCACCGTTGTTCCTGGTCGCCAGTCCGATGTTCCTCTGGAAGGCAACCGAGGCCAGGGCCTACGCGCTGGAGACGCTCCTGACCGCGGTCGCGTGGTACGCCGCGATCCGCATCGGCGAGAACGCGGCGGAGCAGACCCGTTCGGCACGGTGGTACCTGCTCCTTTTCGCCCTGGTACTCGTCGGCCCCCTCACCCATGGGCTGTTCTACGCCCAGCTCGTCGCGCTCGGGGTCTACCTGGCGATCCGGTTGGCGGAGACCAGGCGCATCCTGGTCCTCGCCGCCATGTTCGTGATCGGAACGGGCGTCACGATCGTGCTGTGGGAGCTCGGGCTGAGCAACGCCGGCAGTGTCTACGCGTTCGACTCGATCCGGATCTTCCGGTCGCTCCTCGCGTGGTACCTCGATCCGAACACCTGGATCGCCCGGCTCCTCGGGGCACTGATCGTCGTCGCCGTCGTCGTGTCGCTGTTCGAGCGTCCGGAGGATCCGGATCGCCCACGGTTCCCTCCGCGGTTGCCCGAACGCTTCATCGTGCCGATCATCTGGACGTTCGTGCCCCTGGCATCACTCCTGTTCGTTCGTGCGACCCACAGCGTCTGGGCGCCGTACTACCTCGCCCCGGTCACCCCGGGCGTCGCGCTGCTCCTCGCCGCCTCCGTCACGCGTCTGGTCCGGGCGGTCGCCCCGGCCGAAGGGGCATCGGGGACACGGGTGGCCGTCGCCTGGGGTGTGGCCGCGGTCCTGATCGTCGTCGTGGGTTGGTCCTCGTTCTCCCATCCCCGTCAGATCACCGAGGACTGGCGCGGCGCGGCCCACCTGATCGCCGAGCAGGCGAGAGATTCCGACGGTCTGGTCCTGCTGGGATCGCTCCCGGGTACGCCGTACGCGGTGCGCGCTCCGTTCGAGGCTGCATGGGGCGAACTGGACCCACTGACGACGCCGGCCGAGGTGTCGCCCCGCCGGCCGCTGGGACGCGTCCTGCGCTCGGACCGGTACCTGAAGCCCGCGGAGATCCGATCGGCGACCCTGCGGTACCCCCGGGTCTGGGTCGTCGACTACCGCGACATGTACCGCGGCGTCGAGGACGACCCGCCCCTCGCGGAGTCCGCATTCGACCTCGTCCGTCGCTGGGACTTGAAGGGCGACATCACCGTGCGACTCTTCGAACGGGTTCCATGATGCTGAGCCGATACCGGCGATGCCGGCGGCCAGGCGGTAGGCTCACATCTCACGTCGGCCTGGTATCCGACGTCATATCGGTTCCGAAGCCGACATCCCCGTGGCGTGGCGACCAGGCTGTCCCCACCGGCACACATCTCGGAGCCTCTTCCACCTCTTCAGGAGGCACTCCACAGTGCTGCGACTCCAGACTCCCCTGCCCGACGCCTACCGCGAGGCCACCGACGACGAACTCGTCGCGGCCATCACCGCGGCCAAGGCGACCCTCGGTGACCGGCTCTTCGTGCTGGGCCACCACTACCAGCGCGACGAGATCATCCGCTTCGCCGACGCCCGCGGTGACTCCTACCGCCTCAGCGTGCTCGCCCAGCAGCGCCCCGCCGCGTCCTACATCGTGTTCTGCGGCGTGCACTTCATGGCCGAGTCCGCCGACGTGCTCACCGCCGAGGACCAGACCGTGATCCTGCCGGACCTGAACGCCGGGTGTTCGATGGCCGACATGGCCGACCTCGACGAGGTCACCGAGGCCTGGGAATCCCTGGCCGAGGTCACCGACATCGAACGGGTCGTGCCCATCACCTACATGAACTCGTCGGCCGCCCTGAAGGCCTTCGTCGGGCGCAACGGTGGCGCGGTGTGCACCTCGACCAACGCCCGAGCGATCCTGACCTGGGCGCTGGACAAGGGCGACAAGGTGCTGTTCTTCCCCGACCAGCACCTGGGCCGCAACACCGGCCACGACCTGGGTTACGCCGAAGCCGACATGCGGGTGTGGAACCCCCGGTTCGACCTGGGCGGGCTGGACGAAGCCGACTGCAAGGAGGCGACGTTCCTGCTCTGGAAGGGTCACTGCTCGGTCCACACCCGGTTTTCGCCCGCTCAGATCGAGTCGTTCCGGGCCGAACACCCCGACGGCATCGTGATCGCGCACCCCGAGTGCCCCCACGAGACATGTCGCCTTGCCGACCAGGTGGGCTCGACCAGCTTCATCATCGATGCCGTGGAGTCGGCCCCGGCGGGCGCTCACATCGCCATCGGCACCGAGATCCACCTGGTGAACCGGCTGCGCAACGAGCACCCCGACAAGCACGTGCAGTCCCTGGACCCCGACGTGTGTCCGTGCTCGACCATGTTCCGTATCGACCTGCCCCACCTTTCCTACATTCTCGACGAGCTCGTCGAGGGACGCGTCCACAACGCCATCGTCGTCGACCCCGACGACGCCGAGTGGAGCCGCGTCGCGCTCCAGCGGATGCTCGACATCACCGCGGCCTGACGGGCCGCTCAGGCCAGCAGCGGTGCCAGGAACTCGCCGGTGTGGCTGCCCGGGGTCTTGGCCACGATCTCCGGGGGGCCCTCGGCGACGACCGTACCGCCTCCCCGGCCTCCTTCTGGCCCCAGGTCGATCAGCCAGTCGGCGGTCTTGATCACGTCCAGGTTGTGTTCGATGACCAGCACCGAGTTGCCCTGGTCGACCAGCCGGGACAGCACCGTGAGCAGCTTGCGGACGTCTTCGAAGTGCAACCCGGTCGTGGGCTCGTCGAGGATGTACATCGTGCGACCGGTCGATCGTTTGGACAGCTCGCTGGCCAGCTTGATCCGCTGGGCCTCACCGCCCGAAAGGGTCGTGGCGGGTTGGCCGAGCCGCACGTAGCCCAACCCGACGTCCACCAGGGTCTGCAGGTGGCGGGCGATCGCCGGCTGGTTCTCGAAGAACTCCAGACCTTCGGTGCACGACATCTGCAGCACCTCGGAGATGTTCCTGCCTTTGAACGTCACCTCGAGGGTGTCCCGGTTGTAGCGGGCGCCCTTGCAGACCTCGC